>DATNJF010000038.1:0-2968 GCA_035604035.1 Allostellaceae bacterium
CGACGTGGCAGCCGGTATAAAAGACGATGTCGGGCGGCGTCGCGCGCGGTTCGGGCGTGCGCTTGAACCGGGCCAGGGTTTCCGGCGGCATCTGCAGTTTCGACAGCACCCGCACACCGCGGCTCATATTCTGGAAGGCGCCGCGCCAGCGAGTTTCCAGTGGCTTGCCGTCGCGGTTGCGCCGGGCGAAGCCGCGCGCCAGCTGGACCATGAAACGCGGGTTGATCCCGTGCGTGCAGGCCGGGATGCAATTGCCGCTGCCGCTGCAAAGCTCGCCCCAGCGAATGGCGTCGTCATTGCCGGCACCACCGGTGATCAGATCGACGATCGCGGCGGTGGTTTCCTCCGGGCTCGCGTCGGCGATCCCGCCCGGCTCGGTCATCGGGCAGGCGCGGAAGCAATCGCCGCAGCGCGTACACGCGTCGGCGATGTCGTCGCCGCGCTGGCGGAACAGATCGAGGTAGTCGATGGTTTCCGTGGACATTCCGTTTCGCCCTGTCACCTCAGCGGAGTATAGCGGGTTTTGGCCCGCTATCCGGCGGCCTCCTTGCTATGCGTCTAACACATGACTGATATGCGGAGGGCAGCGAGGATACAAAACTGTTACACGCCGTTCACATTCGGAAATCGTCCCCTTGGCCCTCTCCGTGGACAAACCGAAGCAACCGAAGATGCAGCACAATATCAAGACTTTCCGCGCCCAACAACATGTTCGCCATCGCAATAATAACAACGGTCGCGGCCCGGTGGATCGCCGCATTCGCGCCTTTCTTTCCGGCGAGAGCCACGGCGAGGATGTGCTGCACGCGCTCTACGGCAATGTCGTCGACGAACCCATCCCCGAACGGCTGCGCGCTATTCTGAAGCCGTAGTCCGCTGCAGCAGCCGCGGCCCGAGGTCGCGGCCGCCGAACAGGTGCAGGTGGAAATGCGGCACCTGCTGGTGCGCCGTTTTGCCGTGGTTTGACACGATGCGGTAGCCGCCTTCCGAAATCCCTTCCGATTTGGCGATCTTGGCGATCGCTCGCATGAAGGCGGTGAGCTCGGCGTCCGAGGCTTTGGCGGAAAAATCGTCGGTCGAGACGTATTCGCCCTTGGGAATCAGCACGACGTGGCTCGGCGCCTGGGGCTGGATGTCGCGAAAAGCGAGGACATGCTCGTCCTCGTAGACCTTGGTGCAGGGAATTTCGCCGCGCAGGATGCGGGCGAAGATGTTGTCGCGGTCATAGGCCATCGATTTCACCGTCAATGGGTCTCGGCGCGAACTTGCTGGCGCAGCGCGTCGATCGGCACCGCGCCACCATGCCGTTGCACATACCAGAACGCCCAGCCGTTGCAGGCCGGCGCGCCCTGAAGCTGGGCGGCGACCCAGTGGATGGAGCCCTTGTGCTCGGCCGAGATCAGGCTGCCGTCGGCGCGCACCCGCGCGGTCCAGCGGCCCGACTGGTCGGACAGCACCTCGCCCGGACGAACCAGCCCGCGCTCGACCAGGCTGCCAAACGGCACGCGCGGCGCCTCGCGGCGCGACGCGATGGCGACGGCTTCATTGTCGACGGGGGTGACGGCCGCGATGCGCTCGCGCGCCAACGCGGCATAGGCCGGGTCGCGCTCGATCCCGATAAAGCGCCGCCCGAGCCGCTTCGCGACCGCGCCGGTGGTGCCGGTACCGCAAAACGGGTCGAGAACGATGTCCTCCGGCCGAGTCGAGGCGAGCAGCACGCGGTGCAGCAGCGCCTCGGGCTTTTGCGTCGGATGCGCTTTTTTTCCGTCGCCGCCCTTCAGCCGCTCCGGCCCGCCGCAGATCGGGATCAGCCAGTCGCTGCGCATCTGCAGCTCGTCATTGAGCGCCTTCATCGCCTCGTAATTGAAGGTGTAGCGCGCGTCGCGGTCGGCGGCGCACCACAGCAAGGTCTCATGGGCATTGGTGAAGCGCCGGCCGCGAAAATTCGGCATCGGGTTCGATTTTCGCCAGACCACGTCGTTGAGGATCCAAAAGCCGAGATCCTGGAGGATCGCGCCGATGCGAAAGATGTTGTGGTAGGTGCCGATCACCCAGAGCGCACCGGACGGCTTCAACAGCCGCCGGCATTCGCCGAGCCAGGCACGGGTGAAACTGTCGTATTCGGCGAAATCGGCGAACTTGTCCCAATCCGCCTCGACCCCATCGACCCGCGTGTTGTTTGGCCGGTGCAGTTCGCCGCTGAGCTGGAGATTATAGGGGGGATCGGCAAAGACGAGGTCTACCGAAGCCGCCGGCAAGCGCGCCATTTCCGTGAGGCAATCGCCGTCGAGAACGCCTTCCGGCAGCGCGGTCTGAACCGAGTCCATGCCGCGAATCTGCGCGCGAGCGCGGAATCCGTCAATTAATCGCTTGGTTTAAGCGGAAAGAGGTCGAGATTGTGCGACCCCTCGACGGCGACGCGAACCGGCTGGAACGAGCGGCGATGATGCCGCGTGACCCCGACCCGGCCGATTGCAGCGAGGTGTGTTCCGGTCGAATAGCCGACATTGGTCCCCCACCCGTAATCGGCGTAGCGCGGCGACAGCGCGCGCATGATCCGGTCCCGGGTGACCTTGGCGATGACCGAGGCTGCGGCGATACTGAGGCTGAGGGTGTCGCCCTTGACGATTGTGCGTACCGCGCAGGACAGCGGCGGCGCGATATTGCCGTCGACCAACGCGATGTCGGCCGGCACTCCCAACGCGGCGACCGCGCGGGCCATGGCCTTGAGGCTGGCGCGCAGAATGTTGATGCGGTCAATCTCGTCGACGCTCGCCGCGCCAACGCCGATCCGCGCGCAAGGCCACAGAGCGCGGTAGCAAGCTTCGCGAACCTCGCGGGTCAGCAGCTTTGAATCGTCGAGGGTCTCCGCCAGCTCGGCGGTAAAGCAGGCGCGGTCGATGATCACCGCCGCGGCGACGACCGGGCCGGCGAGCGGTCCTCGCCCGGCCTCGTCGACGCCACACAC
>DATNJF010000039.1:0-4878 GCA_035604035.1 Allostellaceae bacterium
CCGATATCCAGGAGCTGCGCCGCCGCGTCCTGGCGCTGGAGGTGGTGGCCGAGCGGCGCGTTCAGGCCCGGCTGGCGGGGACCGTCACGGGTCGGGTGGGGAGGGGAAGCCGCGCGGCAGCTGCCGGGGCAAACCTCAAGCTGATCCTCGGCGCGGACTTTGCCTCGCGGGAGGGCGATGTGTTGCGCGAGGCGATCGCCGGGTTTTAGGATTTCGCCTTCGCCGTCTCGCCCCAGCGCTTCACGGTGCCGCTGTCGAGGCCGAAGAGATCGAGCACTCGGCCGAGGCTGTGGTCGATCATCTCGTCTAGGGTCTTGGGCTTGGCATAGAACGCGGGCACCGGCGGCGCGATCACCGCGCCCATTTCGGCGAGCGCGGTCATCGTGCGCAAATGCCCGACGTGGAGCGGGGTCTCGCGCACCGCGAGCACCAGACGGCGGCGCTCCTTCAACACGACATCGGCGGCGCGGGTGAGCAAGGTGGTCGTCACCCCGGTGGCGATCTCGCTCATGCTGCGGATCGAGCATGGCGCGACGATCATGCCCAAGGTCCGGAACGAGCCCGACGAGATCGGCGCCGCCATGTCGCCGATCGCGTGGACGACATCGGCGCGGGCGCGCAGATCCGCGGGCTTCAAATCGGTTTCGAGCGCGAGCGCGATCTCGGCCGAGCGGCTGATGACGAGGTGGGTCTCGACCGGCAATTTCCGCAGGAGCTCCAGCAGCCGCGCGCCGTAGATGACGCCGGATGCGCCGCTGATTCCCACGATCAGCCGCGGCCGCTCGGGCTTTTGTCGCATTCCACCCCCTTCATCCCGGCCGCTCGTCATCTCATATCTGGTTCCGAGGCCGATCCGGCGCTACGATCGGCTGCCTTGACCATTGCCAGGAGGAACTGCATGTCGCAGCAGGATCGCATCGAGGCGCTCAAAGAAAAGCATGCATCGCTCGAGCGCGCCATCGATGAGGAAACCCACCGGCCTCTGCCCGACCAAGCGGCGATCTACGATCTGAAGCGCCAGAAACTCCGCATCAAGGACGAACTCGTCCAACTCGAACGCCAGTGATCGCGCGCCCGACACCATAATTCGATATTTTTCAATAATCTAACAGGCGTTTCCTACAAGCTCGCGAGAGGCTCGCGCGGTAAGGCGCGACAATCGCCAACTTCAGTGCGGCGGCGATGCTGGCGCAACATGCCAGGGGTCGCCGGTATCCTTTGCCAGTCGGTCGAGCAGGTTGCGCGCGGTTGCGTCGTCGACCGGGCTGTTGTCGGTCTTGCCCGGGTGAGTGACGACCGCGCTGATCACGTCGTTCCAACCGCCAGCGGCGCGATAGCGAGTGGCATCGGGCGACGGCCGGAGCATCGGCTGCAGCGCCTCGATGCTCTGCACCGCGGCCTTCAGGCGTTCGCCGAGACCTTGCGGGTTGCCCGAATACGAACTCCATATCGACAGCAGGCCGGGAAGCTCGGCAGCGAAGATCGGCTGCGGCGCCATGACGCCGGAGAGTCGCAGGGTCCACGGGTTGGTAAAGCCGCCGATCGCCTCGGCCAGCACGAGATAGGAATAGGCCCTACTTCCGACACTCGCGGTGGCGAGGATTAGGGCGCTTTGGCTGCCGTTCTGCGTGGTGATGGTTGCCGAATCGACGATGTCGGTCAGCACCTGCGACGGCCATCCGCGCGGCTGCGCGGTCGCGGCGAGGTGTGGGAAGACGGCCTGCAATGCCGCGACCGGGTCACAGCACGGAGCCTGCGCCACCGAGCCGGCGAGCGGGGTCGGTCCGTCATAGACGGGGATGCTGTCGTCAAGCGTCATCAGCTCGCCCTGCTTGCCGGCCAGATCGACCACACCCTTACCTTGTCCGATCACCCGCCAGCCCGGCGCAAGACTGATCTGGCTGCCATCGGCCAGCTGCAGTTGGGTCAGTCCGGTGTTGGCGCCTCCCGGTCCCAGTGCTTGCTGCAGTCGGGGAAACGATGCAGGAAGCGAGTCGGCATAGTCGTAGAAGACGCTGACATTGCCGCCAGTGTCGTTGAGCGCGACGACGGCGATACCGAGGACCGTCGCGCCATGCACTGTCGCGGCGAACAGGGTCTGCGCCGAGCGGTCGTCCTTGTCGGCGACCGCGAGGAGCGGCGCGGGGGTCGGATCGAAGGCCTGCGAATAGGCGAAGATCGACGAGATCACCGCGAGCGCCGAATCGGCCTTTCCGGTCAGCTGCCCGTACATGACGATCCCGGCGCTCAGTGGGTCGCGAACGATCTCCGCGCTCGCGGGCAGCACCGCGCGTGGCGCAGGTGGAATTCCCTGCACCGCCGGCGGTACGGCCGCAGGCGCGGCGGGCGCCAGCTCGGGCGGGCTAATCTGGGTTGCCGGCGGGATGGTGATCGGCCGGTTTTGCGCCTGGCCACAAATGGGAAAGGCGAGCGCGACGACAGCGCACCAGGACCACAACGCCAAGCTGATCGCCGAAGGTGCCTTCATTCTCGCTCCCGTGGTCTTGGCTGCGGCTGAAAATGCCAGCAATGCGAAACCGCGTGCAACGGGCGTGCAGGGCGCCGTGTTGTTGCTATGAATCGGTGACCCGTTGAGCCGGCGTCGCGGGCCCGGAAATAGGCGCGGCTTTTTGGCCAGATGTCGCCAGAAGCCGCCAGGTACTAGAACCGCGCGAAATACTGTTCGATAACTCACGCATGCTATAGCGTAGCGCCAACAACAACATTGAAGGGCGGCCAATATCCGGCCGCGGCACAGATTAGGGAGAGCGAAGAGAACCAGCGATGCCGCGAATTACGATCTCTTATCGGCGCGACGACTCGGACGTAATCACCGGCCGCATCTTCGATCGGCTGTCGGCGCATTACGGCCGGGAAACCGTGTTCCGCGACATCGACAGCATCCCGCTTGGCGTCGATTTTCGTAAGCATGTCAACTCGGTGATCGACGACACCGACATCATGATCGCGGTGGTTGGCCCGAAATGGATCGGCCCGCGGCCCGGGCAAAGCCGGCTCGAGAATGCCGCCGACCCGGTGCGGGTCGAGGTCGACGCGGCGCTGCGCAAGGGCGTTCCGCTGATCCCCGTCCTGGTGTTGCGCGCCCAGATGCCGCGTGCGGACCAGTTGCCGCCCAGCCTCGAGGATTTTGCCTATCGCAACGCCGCGCGGATCGACGCTGGACAGGATTTCGACACGCATATGGGGCGGCTGATCCGCGCCATCGACAATGTGCTGGAAGCGACAGCGAAATCACCGACCGCCGCGCCCGGCACTGCTGCGCCCGTCGCGGAAGCCAGCCCCGCGCCGACCGCGGCGTCTGCGGAAGATGAGGAGCGGCAGCGGTTCGCCGAGCAGCTCAAGCGCGAGGAGGAAGAGCGCCAGCGTCAGCTTGAGGAAGACCGCCAGCGCGAAGCCGCCGACCTCCGCCGCCGCGAGGAGGAAGAGCGACAGCAGCTATTGGCGGAGCAACGCGAGCGTGAGGAGGAACGCGATCAACTCGCGGCCGAGCAGCAGCGGCTCGATGAAGCGGCGCCCCAGGCCACGGAGCAGCGCGAGCAGGAAGAACGGCAACGCCAGGAAATAGCGGCGCGCCAGGCGGCCGAGCAGCGCGACCGCGAGAAGCGGGGACGGCAGGAGACGGCAGCGCTGCAGGCGGCCGAGCAGCGCGCGCGGGAGGAGAGGAAGCGTCAGGCAGCAGTGCTGCCACAAGCGGCGCCGATGCCGTTGACGGCCGCGCCGACAGCCACAGCGCCTGCTCGGCTTGAGGTCAAGCACAAGGTCGCGATCGGCGCGGGCTTGGCCGGGCTCGCGGTTGCGGCCGTGGTGGTCATTCTCGTAGCTAGCCATTCCCCTCCGACCCCAACCCCAACCCCAACGCCGATCCCCAAACCCACGCCGGCGCCGACGCCCTCTCCCCCGCCGTCTCCTGCAGGAAGCCCGTCGCAAGTAAAGCCAGCGCCAGCGCCATCACCGGCTCCGGCGCCATCACCGTCGCCTCAATCTGCCTCAGCGGTCTTCGTGCCAGGCCAGATGTGGAGCCTCAACTTTACTGACAAGGACAACAGTCCATACCAAGGGACGCTGACAATAGGCCAAGTTGCCAGCTTCAACAGTTTCACTGGACACATGGACGTTTCGTTTAAAGGAAAAGATGGAGAAATTACGACAATACGTGAAAACACATTGATAACAATTAACAATAGCAAAATAACTATTTCTTGTTCTAATGTTATTTATCTGCGAGGAACCGGTAGTTATGGTGAAGATTATTTCGATCTCACGCTAAAATCGTCCACCGAGGCAGACGGTGAGAGCGTCGATAATAAAGACGGCCACGGTCACGCGACGATGTGGCGAATTTAGCGAGGAGCGCGCGCGACGCTCAGCTTTGGGTGCCGCCGCCTTGCGTCTCGCCGGGGCCTTTCCGGCGGCGAAATGCGATCCAGAACAAAAAACCCGCCAGGGCGAGGATCGCCGCCGCGATCGGCAGCAGTAAGAAGGCGGCGTCATAATACTGGCGGTCGGTGGCGAAGCCGATCCCGAAGAGCAGAAAACACCCCCCGGGCAGCAGCAGGATGATGGCGAAGATCAGCGCCGCGATCTGACCGCCGCTCATGCTGGCGTTCTCACACCGCGGGCGGCGAGCCCCGGCCGATGGAACATGTTATAGGTGTCGAAGGGGATGACGCGCCCGTCATCGGTGACGAAATGGATGCAGGAGCGCTTGACCCCGGCAAGGCAGAAATTGAACCGGTCGAGAAAGCTCACCACAGTCACCCGGAATACTCGATCGTAGCCGATCTGCGCCGGCGCCTCGACCAGCGGCAGGCAGCACAGTACCTCGTGCAGCACGTTGGCCGATTGCTGCCCGGCGCA
>DATNJF010000040.1:0-2522 GCA_035604035.1 Allostellaceae bacterium
AACACCGGGCCCGGGCGCCCCAGGATCGACGGCAATTCGCGCGTGAAATCGCCGAGTTCGTCGAAGGCGTGAGCACGGGGATAGCCGGCGGCGAGCGCCATCCTGTCATAGGCGATGTTCTTGGCGTTCGGCACCGGCTGCCCGCCGGTCGTCGCGTAGACCTCGTTGTCGAGCAGGAAATGGTAGAAATTTACCGGCGCCTGCTCGGCGATCGTGGTCAGCATGCCGAGGCTCATCAGGATGTCGCCCTCGGAATCGAACAGCACGACCCGGCGCTTCGGCTGGGCCAGCGCAAGGCCGAGCGCGAAGCCGGCATGCCCGCCCATCGCCGGGTCGCCGAGCGGCACGTCCATCTTCTCGTTATCGGTGAGCTCGACCCAGAACTTGCCGCCGCGGCCGGGAACGACGATCGCGTCGCCGCGGTGCGGCTTGAACGCGGCGAGGGCTTCGGCAATGCGCATCATGGGCGTGGCCCTCTCTACCGGTTGAAGCCGTGATACTCGTCACCGACCAGGACGACGACGGGGCGTTTGGTCTTCGCCGCCTCCCCGAACGCCACCGAGATGCGCGGCGCGTCGGCGTCGCTTTCGACGAGGTAATAGCTGAGCCCGTAAGCGTTGATAAACGGCTCGGTGTAGGTCGCGGCGGTGTCGGTGGTGACCCCATGCCGGGTCCAGCCGCGATAACCGACCATCATCACCACCCCGACATTCATGCCGAGCAGCCAGCCGCGCAGTGAGTCGCCCGATTCCTGTAGCCCGGTGTTCTGGATGAGGATCATCGGCCGGGCGCCGCCCGCCGCCAGCCCAGAGGCGATCGAGCAGGCATGGCCCTCGCGGCTGACCCCAACCAGGGTCAGCGTCGGCTCGGCCTGCATCAGCAGATAGAGCCAATTGGTCTCGCTGTCGGGCAGCCAGACGATATGGCTGACGCCGTTCTTCTTCATTTCGGCGAGCACCGTCTCCGGGCTCAATGCCGTGGTCGAGGCCTCGGCCATTCGCATCTCCTTCAGTCGCAAAACCATAGGCATCGGCCGCTAGTTCCCGCAAGATTGCGGTATGTCGGACCCTGGGCTGAGCGAGCAGCAACGCCGTTTCATCGAGACCCGCCGGGTCGGCCACCTCGCCACTGCCGATGCGCAAGGGGCGCCGTTTCTGACGCCGGTCTGCTTCGGCCTTCGCGGCGACACGCTCTATGTCACCATCGACGAGAAGCCGAAGCGCCGCGACGTGCCGCTCAAACGCGTGCGCAATATCCTCGAAAACCCAAACACGGCGTTCATCGTCGACCGCTACGATGAGGATTGGACCCGGCTCGGCTGGGTGATGCTGCGCGGCCGGGCGAATATCCTCGACGCGGGCGAGGAGCACGACGCGGCGCAGGCGCTGCTGCGCGACCGGTATCCGCAATATCGGACGATGAACCTAGCCGGCCTGCCAGTGATCGCCTTGCGCATCGCCCATGTCGCGAGCTGGGGCGATCTGTCGGCGGATTGAACCTAGCCGCGCGGCGCGGATCGCGGCTAAGCTTCGACGGTCAGTCAAGATGGGAGAGCGGCATGGATTTCGGCGCATTCATGTTTCACACCGACTACTCGATGCCGATTGTCGCCTTGGCGCAGGCCTGCGAGGCGCGCGGGTTCGAGTCGCTCTGGGCGCCCGAGCATTCGCACATCCCGCTGAGCCGTAAGTCGCCGTTCCCCGGTGGCGGCGACGTGCCGAAAATGTATTACGACGCGATGGACCCGTTCGTGATCCTAACCGCCGCGGCCGCCGCCACGAAGAAGCTGAAGGTCGGCACCGGCGTCTGCCTGGTGATCCAGCGCGACACGATCCAGACCGCCAAGCTCGCCGCCTCATTGGACCAGGTGTCGGGCGGCCGCTTCCTCTTCGGCGTCGGCGGTGGCTGGAACCAGGACGAGATGGAGGATCACGGCACCGTCTACGCCACCCGCTTCAAACGCATGCGCGAGCAGGTCGAGGCGATGCGCGAGATCTGGACCAAGTCAAAGCCGGAATATCATGGCGAGATCGTCGATTTCCCGCCGATGATGACCTGGCCGAAGCCGGTGCAGACCCCGCTGCCTATCATTGTCGGCGGCGCCTTTCCGCACGCGGCGCGGCGCGCGGTGCGCTACGGCAATGGCTGGATTCCGATCGCCGGCCGGCCGATCGACGGCCAGTTCGAGGAGTATTTCCCGAAGTATAAGGAGATGCTGACCGAGGCCGGGCGGAAGCTCGCCGACGCGCCGATCACCATGTTCGGCGCCGCCGCCGATTACGACCAGCTGATGCGCTACCAGGAGCTCGGCGTCGCGCGGGTGACCGCCGGTCTGCCGCCCGAAGGCGCCGACAAGGTCGTGCCGCTGCTGGACAAATGGGCCGAGCTGATCCGCAAGGTCAACGGCTGAGGCGGGAGAATTTCGATGCCCGACGTCAAAATTATGGCGAGCGGCCTCGGGTTTCCCGAGGGCCCGGTGTGGATGGCCGACGGGTCGGTGATCCTGGGAGAGATTTCCGGCA
>DATNJF010000041.1:0-9475 GCA_035604035.1 Allostellaceae bacterium
CGCCTCCGGCGTCACTTGTCGAGCCACACATCCTCCATGCGCCAGCCGTTGTAGATGCTGTTCGACATCAGCTTGATACCCTTTACCTCGGCCCGCCAGCACGTCGCCTGACGCATGTAATAGAGGACCGGCCGCACCACCCGCTCGGTCAGCTTCTGGTCAATCGCCCAGACCATCTCCTTGCGCTTTTGTGGATTGGCTTCGGCCGATTGCTGGTCAATCATCTTGTCGAGATCGCGATCGCAGGTGTGCGTGTAGTTGCGGTTCGAGTCGCAGATGTAGTTCTCGTAGAAATTCTGATCGGGGTCGTCGAGGCCGCTGCCGAGCAGGCTTTGCGCCATGACGAAATCGGAGCGCACCAGTTTGGGCAGCCATTGCGCGGTCTCGACCAGCTCGATCTCGCCGTCGATCCAAATGTTCTTCAGTTGGTCGATCAGGATCGCCGCCGGATCGCGATAGATCGCCAGATTGCGGGCCGAGATCTTGACCGCCAAGTGCTTGTCCGGCCCGTAGCCGAGCTTCTGCATGATCTCCTGAGCGGCGGCGCGGCTCTTGGCAACATCGGGATCGTAGCCGGGAAGCTTCTGCGTCATGTCCTTCGGCATCGCCCACACGCCCTCCGGCGCCGGCAGCATGGCCGTGCCGATATCGCCCTGCCCCTCGCCGAGGATGTCGATCAGCGCCTTGCGGTCGATCGACATCGCGACCGCTTTGCGCAGGTCGAGATTGTCGAAGGGCGGCTTCTGGGTGATCAGCAGGTTCGGTGCGACGTTAAGCGGGACAGTCTCGCAGATCGCCGACGGCATTTGGCTCTGCACGTCCTTGAGCATCGGGATCGTTACCTCGTAGGGGAAGGTCATGTCGAACTGGCCGGCGATGAAGGCGAGGATCGCGGTCGAGCGATTGGGGATGATGGTCCACTCGATGGCGTCGAGGTACGGCAGCCCCGGCTTCCAGTAATCCGGATTCTTGACCACCTTGATCGACTGGTTGGGCTTGAACTCGACGAACTTGAATGGCCCAGTGCCGATCGGATGCTGGCGCATCTGCGAGGCCGAGACATGGCACGGATAGACCGGGGTGAACCCCGAGGCGAGCAGCGCCAGGAACGAAGGCTGCCGGCGCTTTAGGTGGAAGGTCGCCTGGAAGTCGCTGTCGGCGGTGACGTGGTCGAGATTGAGCCACCACGCCTCGCGGGCATTGAGGCGCAGCTTGTCGTCGACCTTCCCTTGGAGCAAATCCCAGGTGCATTTGACGTCGGCGGCGGTGAACGGCTTGCCATCATGCCACTTGACGCCTTGATGCAGTTTGAAAGTGAGCTGCGTTCCGTCGCCGTTCCACGACCAGCTCTCGGCGAGATCGGGGACGATATCGTTGAGGGTGTTTTCTTTCTGGTTGGGGTCAAAGACGACGAGGTTGTTGAAAACTCCCATTATCGGGGCGACGATCGAGATCGTGCCCTGTTCGTAAATCGACATGTTGGCGGGACTATCGCGGTGATAGACGCGCAACGTGCCGCCCGGCTTTTGCGCAAAGGCGCCACCCGCGAATGTTAGCGCCAAAGCCATCGCGATCACCGCGGCGCGCGCAAAATGCCTCATCCTCACCCTCCCCAATCCCCAACCTTGCCGGCAGCGCCGGGTATCGTTACCCATACTAACGAGCTAGGCGGACTGTTTCGTGGGTGATTTTGCAACGCTAGCAGACGCCTTCGCCAGCCGCGAATTGTGGCAGATTGTCAGGCTTTCCTTGACGGTGAGCCTCAGTGCGGCGGGCATCGCGACGCTGCTCGGACTGCCGCTCGGTTGTGCGCTGGCGGTCTGGCGTTTTCCCGGCCGCGGCGCGCTCGTCGTCGCCGCCAATGCGCTGCTTGGGCTTCCGCCGGTGGTCGTCGGCTTAGTCCTCTATCTGCTGCTATCGCATTCGGGCGCGCTCGGAAGTCTCGGCCTATTGTTCACTCCGACCGGGATGATCATCGCCCAGACCATGCTCGCGCTGCCCATCGTTACCGCCCTTGCTCATCGCGCTGCGGAAGAGCGCTGGGCGGAATATGGCGACGCGCTCATGGATCTGGGCGCCAGCCGGCTGGCCGCGGTGCCGGCGCTGATCGCGATGGCGCGCGCGGCGATGCTGACCGCGGCGCTGGCCGGGTTTGGCCGCACGGTCTCGGAAGTCGGGGCCATCATCATTGTCGGTGGCAATATCGCCGCCTATACCCGGACGATGACGACGGCGATCGTGCTCGAAACCAGCAAGGGCAATTTGCCGCTGGCGCTGGGGCTCGGCATGGTGCTGATCGGTTTGTCGACGATGGTCTGCGCGAGCGCCTTTGCCCTGGTTGGGCGCTCGGGATGGAAACCGGGAGGCGTCTAGGGATGCGCAGGTTGTGGTTAGGATTGATTGCCGGGCTGGCGATGTTCGCGGTCGCCGGCAGCGCTGGCGCCCAAGCGCCCGGCCAGGAGACTATCACCCTCGCCTCGACCACCTCGGTCGACAATTCGGGCCTGCTCGCCGCGATCCTGCCGGAATTCACCAAGGCGACGGGGATTACCGTACATGTGCTGGCGCTCGGTACCGGCCAGGCGCTTGACACCGCGCGCCGCGGCGACGCCGACATCGTCCTCGTTCACGATCCCGAGGCCGAGCAGCAGTTCATCGACGACGACAATGGGATCAACCGCCAACAGATCGCCTGGAACGACTTCATCATCGTCGGCCCTACCGACGACCCAGCCCATATCAGCGGCGGGCACGACGCGACTCAGGCGCTGACCGCGATTGCCACTAAGGAGGCGAATTTTGTCTCGCGTGGCGACAAAAGTGGCACCAACGCGCTTGAATTGCGCCTCTGGAAGCGCACCGGGATCGATCCGAAAAGCGGCGCAGGAAGCTGGTGCAAGGATATTGGCGGCGGGATGGGCGCGGCGCTCAACGCCGCCGCGGCGATGCCAGCCTATACGTTGTCGGATCGCGGCACTTGGCTAAGCTTCAAGAACAAGGGGCCGCTCAAGATCGTGATCGAGGGCGATACGGCTCTGATCAACCGCTATGACGTAATCGAGCTGAACTCGAAAACGCACGGCACAGCCAAGCTTGCGGCGGCGCATCAGCTCGCGGTCTGGCTTGCGACAAAGCCCGGGCAAGATGCTATCGGCGCGTTTCGCGTGGGCGGGGAGACACTGTTCAACCCCTCCGCCGCCAACCCGAAGTAGCGGTCTAATCTTTGATCGCGGATGGGTTAGGCGGCGGCTAATTGGCGTGGCCGATAAATCGAGAGATGACCGACCCTGGCCACCGGTCTGCTTTCATCCGCCAAAACCAGCGCATCGATATCGACGAAAGCGTGACCTTTATGCTCGTAATTGCCGGTCACGCGGGCGCGAACGCCAAGCGTTTCGCCGACCCGAACGGCGGAGAAATGCTGGATCTTGCTGCCGACATGCATCCATGGCCCGAAAGTGACGTTGCGGGTCAGCGCGAAATTACAGATGCGCAGCACGACGACCGGGTGGACGAGGCCCTCCTTCGTGTAGAGCGGTAGCGTCTCGCGAACATCCTGGAGATATTGCTCGGCGAGCTCCGGTGTCGCCTCCAGCGGCACCATGCCGAGCCAAGTGCCGACCGCGAGCGAGGTTTCGTCGGCGGTCGGGCGCGATGGCCGTTCGGCGACTTGGTTGAATTCGGCGAGTGCCGGCGGCGCGATAGCCTGAGGCAATGCCGCGGCTCCGGTCGCGCACAGCACGCCGCGACACTCAAGCCGGAGGTCGAGACCGCCCGAACCCTCAGTCGCCGTGACGGTGACGTGATCGCCGTCGTAGGTCGGCTTCGGAAACCGGCATTCGGCGGTGCCGTGCTCGAGCCAGGCGCGGCCCCAGCGCTCGACCGGCAGATGCGTCATATAGGCGTAGACATCGACTCCTGGAACGAGCCCGCCGCCAAAGCCGAATTTCTTGGCGACCGCGTCGTCGTGGATCTTGTTCTCCGAGACCTTGGCGGTGTTATAGGCCTCGACATGGTAGGGGGCGAGCGCGGGCATGGCGTCCTCACTTGCTCTTATCGGCGAGGACGGCGTTGGACTTCTCGATCGGAACCTTGGGCTGCTCGACCCCGGCGCGCTCGACCTGCAGGATCATCGGCGAGCGGCTGTCGCGCTGCTGCCAGCCGCGTCCCATTGCCTCGGTCAATTCCTCGAGGGTCAGGTTGGCGAGGCGCATCGGCACGCCGACCTCCTTACCGAGCCCAACCGCGAGCGACACGTCCTTGTGCAGCAGCCGCAGCGCGAAATCGGCCGGGTCGTACTGGCCGGCGAGGAATTTGCCCAACCGGTCGAAGGTGCGGGCGCGGCCGGTCGCGCCCTGGCGCACCGCTTCCCACATCTCGAACGGGTCGACACCGGCCTTGATGCCCATGGTGAAAACCTCGGCCAAGGCGACGCTCATCATCGCGCTGGTGCAGTTGTGCACAAGCTTGACGATCGTCCCGGCGCCGATCGGGCCGATATATTTGGCCTGATCGCCCATCGCGCCGAGCACCGCCCGGTGGCGGCCGAATTGCTGCTCGTCGCCGCCGACCCAGATCGCCATCTTCCCTGAAGCCGCGCCGCCCGGACCGCCGCTCACGGGAGAATCCAGCATGTAGAGGTTCTTCTCGGCGAAGGCGGCGTTGATCTTGCGCACGACCGAGACCGAGTTGGTCGACATGTCGAAGAACGCGGTGTCGGGCTTCATGCCCTCGATGAGCCCGTTGGGGCCGAGCGCCACCGCCTCGACATCGGCCGGCACCGGCAGCGAGGTGAACACCACCTCCGACTGCTCGCCGACCGCTTTCGGGCTGTCGGCCCAAATGGCGCCCTTGGCCAAATAGGGCTCGGCCGCAGCCCGGCGGATGTCGTGGACGACGAGCTGGTGTCCCGCCTTCTGCAGATTGGCGGCCATGCCCTTGCCCATCATGCCGAGCCCAATGAAACCGACTTTCATATTCCCACTCCATTTTCTTCCGGCATGCCCGGCTTGTCCGGGCATCCACGGGATCGTGCCATTCAAGACGTGGATGGCCGGAGCAAGTCCGGCCATGACGAAGCTGATGCTATTCGCGGTGCCGCAGCTGGTTGTTGACCTGGTGGTCGCCGGCAAGCCAGCGCTTGAGCTCACTATGCGCGTCGGCGCGGCGCAGCGCGTCGATCTCGGCGACGTCGGGCGGATCGCAAGTGAATTCGAGGATCATGCCGTCGGGCGATTGTGTGTAGATCGACTTGCAATAGCCGTGATCAGTCTCGCGGAATTTTTCTCCGGCGGCGTCGAGCCGCGATTTCAGCTCGTCATAGGTGCGGTCGCCGACCTTCAAGGCGATGTGGTAGTGCGAGCCGACCTTAGGCGGCGATTTCGCCTGGGTCAGCTCGTACATCTCGGGATCGGCGAACTGGAAGAAGGCGAGCGCGCCACCATCGGCGAGGCCAAAGAAAGTGTGGCAGAAATCGACCTCCCGCCCGAGATCGGCGCGATAGGTGCGCTCGCACCAGGTCGCGACCAGCGGTATGCCCAAGAGGTCTTCGAGGAAGCGGCGGTTGGCCTCGTGGTCTTTCACGACATAGGCGTTGTGGTGAAGACGCAGCGGCAGCTCGCCGAGGAGCTTCGCCCGTATGCGTGGCCTGGCTTCTATCGTGTCCATCGGCTCCTCCCTTGCAGCTATCTGAGCATATTTGCACCGCGGCCCCGGCAATTGGTAACGGTTTTCTCAGAATTTTCGGCGATGTTGAGGGAACCCCCAACCCCCGGACCAATCTTGTGACCGACCAATCCCTCCCCCTCTTCGGCCCCAGTGCAACACCACAGGTGCCGTGGACCAATGTTTTCAGGATCTGGTGGCTGATGACCTGGCGCGCGACTGTCGGCAGCATCGCCACCGGCATGAACTTCGGGATTGCGGTCACCATTCTCGGCATCACCTTTGGCTGGCCGCCATTCGTCCGCACCGTGCTGATCGCCGCGATCGGCTCGGTCATCGTGGTGATCTGGCACGTCGTGGCGGTACGCATCGCGATCGAGAAAATCTACGCCGATTTTCGCCTGGACCGCTCGCACCCGACTTGAAGTAGCGGCCCGAGCCCGCTCCAATGCGCCAGCGCGCATTGGAGCGAGAGATGACCCTGCCGCTCGACAAGACGCTCAAGGTCGGCATCCAGAACATCCATCGTCGCACCGAACCGGCGACGGCGCCGTGGCGGCCGACGATCGATGAGCTCGCCGAGCTGGTCGGATTGGTTGATCGCTGCGGCTACGATTCGCTGTGGGTGGGCGATCACCTCGCCTTCCCGATGTCGATCCTCGACCCGCTCCTGCAGCTCGCCCAGGCGGCGGTCGTCAGCCGCCGGCTGCTGCTCGGCACCAACGTCTATCTTGTGCCACTGCGTCCGCCGGGGCCGATCGCCAAGCAAGTCGCCAGCCTCGACCATCTCTGCGAAGGGCGGCTCATCTTTGGGGTCGGGGTCGGCGGCGAGTTTCCCAAGGAATTCGCGCTGAGCGGCGTGCCACATAGCGAGCGCGGCGGGCGGCTGTCGGCAGCGATTCCGCTGCTGCGCCGGCTATGGAGCGGTGAGCCGGTCAGTTACAGCGGCAAGTATTTTGGCGCGTTC
Organism: Allostellaceae bacterium; assembly: GCA_035604035.1. GTDB lineage: Bacteria > Pseudomonadota > Alphaproteobacteria > ATCC43930 > CGMCC-115725 > DATARH01. Next base: position 6,632 of record DATNJF010000041.1, read on the forward strand.
GACGATGTCTTGATGCAGCCACCGGCACGCCAGGAGGGCGGCCCGCCGATTTGGTGCGGCGGCCGCGCCGACGCGGCGCTGGCACGAGCCGGACGGCTCGCAGACGGGTACATTTCCTATGTCATCACGCCGGAGACCTATCGCGAGGCGCTGGCCAAGATTGAAGCCGCCGCCGAGGTTGCCGGCCGCGCGGTCGAGCGCTTCGGTACCGGGCATCTGCTGTTCACCCGGCTCGACGACACCTATGACAAGGCGCTCGATGCCGCCGCCAAGTCGCTGTCATACCGCTATGCGATGGATTTCCGTCGCGCCGCCGAGCGCTACGCCGCCCTCGGCCCGCCCGAGCAGGTCGCCCAACGCGTCCGCGATTTCTGGGATGCCGGCGCCCGACACATCGTCATCGACCTGGTCGGCCCCTACGAAGAGCGGCCGCGGCAGATCGAAGAGTTCGCCCGCAAAGTGCTGCCCCTTCTCGCTGATCTGCGCGGCGGGTAGACGCGGAAGGGGCGAAACCAAGTCGTGCCCACGCCGAAAGCGATCGATCTGGATCAGCCGGCCGACTTCACCGCGCCCGATTTGTGCAGCGCGGCGATCTCGGCGCCGGAGAAGCCCCAATCGCGCAAGATCTCGTCAGTGTCCTCCCCGACCTTGGCTGGCGGGCGTTGCACTGCGGTGGGGGTGCCGAGAAAGCGCGGCGCCGGCGCCGGCTGCGCGATGCCGTCGATCAGCGGAAAGCTGTCGCGGTGGCGGTTGTGCTCATGGCGGATCGCCTCCGACATCTTCAGCACCGGGGCGAAGCAGATATCGGTCTGCTGCATGATCGCGACCCACTCGTCGCGGGTCTTCTGTTTGAAGATCGCGGCGAAGCGCTTCTGCATGTCGGGCCAAGCCGGGCGGTCCATCTGCGCCGGCAGTTCGGCGCCCTCGAGCCCGGTATGGGTCAACAGCAGCCTATAGAACTGCGGCTCGATCGAGCCGACCGCGACATGCTCGCCGTCCTTAGTCTCGTAGACATGATAGAAAGGCGAGCCGCCATCGGTGCGGTTATGGCCGCGCTTCTCGACCCAGGCACCCGAGGCGAGCGCGGCGTACATCATCGTCATCAGCGAGGCCGAGCCTTCCACCATCGAGCAGTCGATGATCTGCCCTTTGCCGCTCGCCTTGGCACTGATGATCCCGGCCAGCACCCCCATCGCCAAATAGAGAGCGCCGCCGCCGAAATCGCCGACCAAATTGAGCGGTGGAACCGGCGGGCCGCCGGCCTCGCCGATCGTCGCCAGCACTCCCGAAAGGGCGATGTAGTTGATGTCGTGCCCGGCGATATGGGCGATCGGCCCATCCTGGCCCCAGCCAGTCATGCGTCCATAGACAAGCTTCGGATTGCGCTTGAGGCAGATGTCGGGCCCGAGCCCGAGCCGCTCCATGACCCCCGGCCGGAACCCTTCGATCAGCGCGTCGGCCTGGTCGATGAGCCGCAGGGTCGCTTCTACGCCGTCCTTGTTTTTCAGGTCGACCGCGATGTTGCGGCGGCTACGCGCCAGGAGATTGAAGCGGTACTCCTCGCCGGCCGGACCGCCGCCGCTGCTGCTGTCCTGACCGACATTGGCGGCGCGGTCGACCCGCACGACCTCGGCGCCCATATCGGCAAGCAACATCGCGCAAAACGGCCCTGGCCCGATCCCGGCAAGCTCGACGATTTTGATCCCAGCTAAGGGTCCCATGTCCTGTCCTCTTCGCTGACGCCGTATTAGTGTCTATCGCCCAAGGAAACGCGGCAAGGAGCGTGAGCGATGCGGATCGTCATCACCGGCGGGTGCGGCTTTCTCGGCCGGCGGCTGGCACTGCTGCTGCTCGACCAGGGCAGCGCGCTCGGCGCCATCGACGATCTGGTCTTGTTCGACAACGCGCCCTCTGCCCTGCCACTGCCGGATGATCGTCGTGTCAAGATCATCACCGGCGACATCGCCGACCGCGATACCGTGCGGCGGCTGATCGCGCCCGGCACCGATGCGGTCTTCCACCTCGCCGCGATCGTCAGCGGACAGGCCGAGGCCGACACCGATCTCGGCTATCGGGTCAATCTCGACGGCACCCGCGCGGTGCTCGATTCCTGCCGCGCGCTCGGTAGCACCCCGCGGGTCATTTTTGCCAGCTCGCTCGCGGTCTATGGCGGTGCGTTGCCGCCCGCAGTCGGCGACGACACCGCGCTGACCCCGCAAAGCTCCTACGGCACGCAAAAGGCGATCGGCGAGCTGCTGATCAACGACTACAGCCGCAAGGGTTTCATCGACGGCCGGGCGTTGCGGCTGCCGACCGTGGTGGTGCGGCCGGGTTTGCCGAACCGCGCCGCCTCGACCTTTGCCTCGTCGATGATCCGCGAGCCACTCACCGGCAAGGACGCGGTTTGCCCGGTTTCGCCCGAGACCGTGATGGCGCTCGCCTCACCGCGCCGGGTCGTCGCGTCATTAGCCCATGCGCTCGATCTGTCTGGGGACGCGCTTGGGCCGAACCGGGTGTTGCAGCTTCCGGGTTATTCGGTGTCGGTCGGCGACATGGCCGCGGCGCTGCGCCGGGCCGGCGGCCCGGCAGCCCACGCGCGGCTCTCGTGGAAGCACGACCCCGCAATTCAGGCGATCGTCGGCAGCTGGCCGGCCGCGCTCCACGCGCCGCGTGCCGAAGCGCTCGGCTTCAAACTCGATGCCGGCATCGACGAGGCAGTCCAGTTCTTCATCGAGGACGACCTCGCGACGCAGAAGGCGCTTATCGGCTAGTCCCCCGCAGCCGCCGCGGCGGGGCCCGTCACGCGACGGGCCACCGGCGTCTCGCGCACGCAAACCGCCGAGA
>DATNJF010000042.1:0-9804 GCA_035604035.1 Allostellaceae bacterium
TCGGCGCGCATCGTCCGTGACATGGCGTGTGAGCGCGGCGGCTCGCCGCAAGCCTCGCTCTGGTTCGACGCCGGACCAAAGCTGCCGGCCGCCGAGGCAGCGCAGGTCAACGCGGTGATGAGCGACGCCGCCGCCTCGGACGACAGCGACCTGCGCGCCATCGTTCATTGCGGCACGCCGCTGACGGCGACCGCACTGGCGCTGGCCGAACGCACCGGCGCCAGCGGCCGCGAGGTGCTGGCGGCGATGGTCTGTGGCTACGAGGCTGCGGGGCGGATCAGCGGCCCGGTAAGCCCGCAATTCCGCGAGCGCGGCCATCACGGCTCGACGATGGCGATTTTCGTCGCCGCGGTCGCCGCCGGAAAGCTGTTGAAGCTCGACGTCGAGCGGCTGACTCAGACCATCGCGCTGGCGGCGACCTCGGCGAGCGGGCTGGTCAAGGCCGCCGACACCAGCGTTGCCCGCGAATACCATGCCGGGCTAGCCGTGCGCTCCGGCATCGACGCGGCGCTCGCCGCTGAGCGCGGCTTTATCGCCGAGGAAAGCGTGCTCGAAGGCCCAACGGCTTCCTGAAGGTCTATAGCGGGATCGACGTCGCGAGCCTCACCGACGGGATCGGTGACGAGTGGGACATCCTCACCGACATGGCGGTCAAGTTGGTGCCGGGCGGGCATCCCTATCACGCCTTTGGTGAGGCCGCGGCCAATGCGGCGCGCGAGGGAAACATCGCGGCGGACGCGGTCGAGAGCATCACCGTATCGCGCCCAGGTCTGACGCGGCTCGGCGGGCCGCTGCACCCGAAAGACCTCATCGACATGGCGCACAGCCCGGCCTATTTCATCGCCGCCGGGGTCGCCGACAAGCAATTCTCCTGGGTCCATTGCAGCTCGGAAAAGATCGCCGATCCCGTGATCCACCGGCTGATCGACAAGGTTCGGGTCGGGCCGCCGCCGACGGAGAATGCCGAGCGCTACCGCCAGGGCGCGACGGTGACGATCCGCACCACCGACGGGCGCGGCGTGACCAACACAGTCTATTTGCCGAAAGGCTCCGCGGCGATCGGCATCGACTGGGCCGATATCGAGGCCAAGTACCGCACCTTGATGCCGAATTCCGGGCTCGCGGCCGATAGGATCGAGCAGAGCCTGACGGCTATCCGCGACATCGCGAACGCCACCAGCGTGATGCCGCTGGTCGCCCTGCTGCGACCGTGAGGCCGCACGCTCTTACGTCAGGAGTGTCGGCGCCTTAGAAGTGGATGACCAACCCGGCGCCGCCGTAGAAGCTGGTCTCGCCGACAAACTTGATGCGCGCCGGCGTGCCCCCGGTCTGCCCAAGCACACTTCCGAAGAAGACCGGCGCCCGCACGCCGGGGACCGAGTCGTCGTAGTTCATCCCGCCGAAAAACCGCACCGACACATTCTGACAGGCCTGGAAACTCAGGCTGCCTTCGACGTTCGACAGCACGGCCATCGTATTCTTGCTGCTCGAAACCGCGCTGAACATCGGCGATGTCTGCGGCGGTATCGGAAGCGGGATACCGCCCGGGAATGTTCCGGTGTACATGTCGGAGCCGCGCAGCGAGGTGTCGCGGTCGACGAGGGCGACCGACCCGCTGATCGAGGCAGTGACCCAGCTGGATAATGGAGCCTTCAGGGTGAGGCCGGCCTTGCCACCGACATCGTCCCAGTTCAGCTTTGTCCGGGCTGAATAGGTTTGCTGGATACCGGGCGCGCCCAAGGAAATTTGCGTCTGCGTCTGCGACACCGCGATGTTGTTATGCCCTTCGCCGCCGATCACGCTCAGCGACGGCGTCGCCGTCATCAGCCCGCCAAGCGGGAAGTCGCTCGCCACCTTCGCCGCCAGATGCCAGGTCATAAAGTCGGTCGACTCGGTCGAGTTCGTCGGACAGCTCAGGCTGATCCCGGTAATGTTGCAGACCGGCCCGTTGTTGATCACCGTGCCGTTCAGCATCACAGCGACGACCCCGGCGCCCGAATCCACCGGCGGTACCAAGAAGGTGCTCTGTCGTTGGTCAGCGTCAACCAGGTTGAAATCGAGCTCGACCCGCGGCGCGCTGCCGAGCGCCGGCGATACCGTTCCCGGCGGCAGGAAATAACCGAAGGCGAGGTCGACCCCGACCCCGGTCGCCGTCGGGTTGTGGCTTGTCGTCGAGCCGTTCTCCAAGAAGGGTGGAGTGGTCAGCCCATTCGTCGTATTGACGAAACCGAGGTTGACCGTGGGCAGGCTCACACTCTGCCCCGACCCGTCGGCGCTGATGTAGAACCCGCGGTCGGTCGGCAGCGGCGGCGACGGGACCATCGCGTCCGAGGGCAGGCTGGCGACGCTTACTCCGGGGCTGCTTCCCGCCGTATCGGCCGGTTGACTGGGTCCGCTCGGCGCCGGCAAGAAGCTGACGAGACCCTGCGGCGGTGTCGCCGAAGCGTCTTCCGCTAACGCCGCGACCGGCGCCAACGTCAGCGCGAACAGCGCGGCGCCAGCGGCGCGCCGATAAATCTGCGACATGCTATTCCCCCGTGTTTGAGGTGGCCGACGTCGATCCCGTCGGTTCCTCCGGGAAAAATCCTAGACCAACCCGGTGTTGCGCTCAAGTAGAGAGCCGGGTCGCAAATGCCATCGCCGATTTAATATCTCCGCGACCGGCGACGAGGCCGCGCAAGGTCCGGAAGCGGCGCTAAAAAACGCCAGTGTGCGGATTTCGATGCTCTCGCGGAACCGCGGGTTGGGCGGCGAAGAGGGGTCGTCGAAGGCGGTGTGCGCGGTCCAGCGCGAGCGCCCGTCGGCCTCCGAATCGAACACCTTGAACACCAGCGCCTCGTCGCGCCGCATCTGCGGGAACCAATACCAGCGGTGCTTCGGGTCCCAGGTGATCGCCGCGGTCTGGCCGACCCGGTTCTGATAGCGCCGCTCGGTCACCACCATGCTTTTCGGGTCGAGAGTCTGCGAGTCGCAGATCGCCAGCGGCCAGCTTTCGACCGGCAGACGGATCGGCCGCCAGCACTGAACGATGGCGAAGCGGTGCCTGAGCAGCTCTTCGGCCTCGTCGCCCATCAAATCGCGCACGCGTTTGGTGGCCGAGAATTCGGTGTAGTCGTTGTGGACGCGGCGGACGACGTCGCGGATCTGTCTCGTCTCACGCTGGGCTTCGTCCTGGGTGCGCAGCGTATGGTCGAAGACGACGACGCGTTTAGCGCCGGCCTCGCGCTTTATCAGCGCCTCCATTTCTGGGTAGTAGACCCGCCGCACCTCGTCGTCGTTGTAGAAATCGGCGACCTTGGTCGGGTGATCGACAAAGACGAAGCCGGTGCGGTCGATGTCGAACTCGCGCAGGTGCAGCCGCCCGTTGCGCAGCGTCATCGTATGCGGGTCGTAATCGCCGCCGCCGAGGCGCGTATCGATGCCGCCAGGACCGGCGACGATCGAGATCGGCTTGTCGCCGGTATCGAGGTAGTAGTTGAGCGTCGCTTCGAGCGTTGCAGGCGCGGTGTCGAGTTCGGCGACGGACATCGGAAACTCCCTCAAATTCTTCTGCTCAAAGATAGGCTGGCCTAGTGTGGTGGATTTGAAGGTCGCATGAATTTGGTGGCAGTCTGGTTTGCGAACTTCAAATCCGAAAACCACACTAATTTATATAGTCGCTAGTGTGCTTTCGAATCCGAAATTCGCTGTGAACCCGCCCCCAAGATACGGCGAATTTCGGATTCGGCACACTAGTCGAGCGTCAACAATCGGCCGTAGCCGGCGATCGGCTGATTGACCCCGCAGGCGCGCAGGGCCAGCCACATCATCGCCGAATTGCTCGAAATCACCGGCTTCTGCAAATCCTCTTCGAGCATCTCCAGCACCGAGACCGTCGGCATGCCGGTGCCGGAGAGGAACACCGCCTCGGCTTCCGCCGTATCCACCGAGCGCGCCAGTCGGTAGGCGCGCTCCGCAGTTTCGTCATAGATGTTGGTGACGCCCTTGAGGTTGTCGTGGCTGACCACCTCGAAACCATGCGCTTCGAGGTGCGCGTTGCCCTTCGCCGTGGTCTCAGCTGAGTAGGGTGCTCCCAACGCGATCCGCTTCACCCCCAGCCGTTCCAGCGCCGCCGCGACCGAGGCGAAGGCTGTCGTCACCCGCGTGCCGCTTGCCTGGGCGAGGCGCGACAGCAACGCGTCCTCCGCCTCGCGGCCGAGATCGTAGCTTGTCGCCGTATGGGCAATGACAATGATGTCGGGCTTGACCAGCGCCAGCATCTCGACGCTGTCGTCGAGGTGCTCGACCATCGAGCGGTTGCGCTCGGCCTGGCCGTCGAGCGCGCCCGGGGTGCCGCGCGCCACCATGCGGTGGAAATGCAGAGATACCCCCTGAGGAGCCATCGCCATCATCTCCGGCTCGATCGTCGGGTTGCCCGGCGGCAGCAGAAAGCCGAGCCGCGCGCGAAAGCCGATCATCGATCGCGGCCGCTCACACGACGCCGCTTTCGTGCAGGCGCTTGAGCTGGTCGGGATCGACGCCGCACAGCGACGCCAGAAGCTGGTCGGTATGCTCGCCCAAGAGCGGCGGGCGGGTGATCTCGGCCGGCGAATCCGACAGCTTCACCGGGCAGCCGACGGTCTGGTAGGTGCCGCGAGTCGGGTAGTCGATGTCGACGATCATCTCGCGCGCCTTCAAATGCGGGTCGTTCAGCACCTCGCCGGTGTCCTGGCAGGCGCCGCACGGCACGCCGGCATCGCCGAGCAATTGCATGACCTCGTATTTGGTGTGCTTGCGGGTCCATTCCTCGACGATCGCATCGAGCACGGCGCGGTTCTGCCAGCGTGCGTCGGCGCTGGCGAAACGCGCGTCGTCGGCCAGCTCGGGCCGGCTCATCGCGCCGCACATCCCCTTCCACATCTGCGGTTGGGCGAGCACGATCACGTAGTCGTTCGGCCCGCCGGGCGCGCAGGCATAGGTCGTGCCCGGCACCGTATGGCCGAGCTGGTTGCCATGCCGCTCCATCGGCCTCCCTTGGCGCTGATGGTCACGCAGACTGACGCGGATGATGTTGACCACCGCGTCCTGCATCGACACCTCGACATGCTGGCCCTTGCCGGTGTTGTGGCGCTGCTGCAGCGCCGCGAGGATGCCGATCGCCATCTGCATGCCGGTGCCGCTGTCGCCGATCGCCGGCAATACCAGGGTCGGCGGATGGTCTGGGAAGCCGGTGACGCTCATTGCCCCGCCCATCGCCTGCGCCACCGGTTCGTAGCTCTTGAAGTGAGCATGCGGCCCGTAGCTGCCAAACCCCTTGATCGTCGCGTAGATGAGCCGCGGGTTGAGCTCCTTGAGCACGTCCCAGCCGAGCCCGAGCCGATCCATCGCGCCGGGGCTGAAATTCTCCAGCAGCACGTCGGATTGCCCGACCACCTCCTTGAACAGCCGCTTGCCCTCGTCGGTCTTGAGGTTGAGCGTCAGGCTGCGCTTGTTGGCGTTGAACAGCAGAAAAAACAGGCTGTCGCTGTTCTTCTTGTCGGCGTGGACGGTGCGGGCGACGTCCCCTGCCTTCGGCTCCTCCAGCTTGATGACGTCGGCGCCGAGAAACGCCAGCATCTGCGCGCAGGCCGGTCCCGCTTGGTTGTGCGTCATGTCGATGACGCGAATTCCCTTTAGCGCCTGGCTCATGCTTCTCTCCCACTCTGTGAGGCGAGGCTAGCACCGGCGCGCCGGCGGGCCTAGGATCGGAGCAGCGAAACACCCGCGTCGGGAGGCAAGCTCATGGATTTCGGCTGCACGATCTTTTTCACCGACTATTCGATCACCCCGGCAGAACTCGCGATCGCGATGGAAGAGCGCGGGCTCGAGTCGATGTGGGTCGCCGAGCACTCGCATATTCCGGTGCCGCGCCAGACCCCGTCGCCGGGCGGCGGCGAGCTGCAAAAGCGCTATTACGATGTGATGGACCCGTTCGTTACCCTCGCCGTCGCCGGCGCGGTCACCAAGAAATTGAAGCTCGCTTTCGGCATCTGCCTGGTCATCCAGCGCGACACGATCCAGACCGCCAAGGCGGTCGCTTCGCTCGACCAGGTGTCGGGCGGCCGGGTGATCTTTGGCATCGGCGGCGGCTGGAACGCCGAGGAGATCGAGAACCACGGCACCGCGTTCGCCTCGCGCATGCTGCACATGCGCGAGCAGATCGAGGCGATGAAGGAAATCTGGACCAAGAGTACGGCCGAGTATCACGGCGAGACGGTCAATGTCGCGCCGATGATGACCTGGCCCAAGCCGGTGCAGAAGCCCTATCCGCCGATCCTCGTCGGCGGCGCCTTCCCGTGGGCGGCGCGGCGCGCGGTGCGCTACGGCGACGGCTGGTATCCCAACGCCTCTTCCGGCAACCCCGAGGAAATCCTGCCGGCGTTCAAGAAGATGGCCGCCGATGCCGGACGCCCGCCGCTGCCGGTGACCATGGGCGGCTGCCCGCTCGCCGCCGACAAACTCAAGCGCTTCCGCGACCTCGGCGTGGTGCGGGTTAATACCGGGCTGATGTCGGAAAAGCGCGACGAGCTGCTGCCGGTGCTCGACAAATGGGCCGGGCTGATGCGGGAAGTGAACGCGTAGGAGGCCCATCGAAACTGGCGAGGAGGCGGCGATGCCGGCGAATTACAGCATCTGTCTCGGAACGGCCGGCTGGGGCGTATGGCACAGCCCGGATGCCGGCCAGTCGTGGACCCGCCATCGCGCGCCGTTTCCGCTCAACAGCCGAATCCAGGCCTTGGTCGCTCATCCGACACAGAAGCATACGGTTCTCGCCGGCGGCGATACCGGCTTGTTCGCGAGCTACGATGGCGGGATGCGGTGGGAACGCATCGGCGCCGCCGGTGACCTGCCGACGATCTGGTCGCTGACCATCGATCCGGTCGATCCCGATATTCTCTTTGCCGGCACGCGCCCGGCCGGAATCTATCGCTCGCGCGATGGAGGACGGCGCTGGCAGAAGCTGGATGTCGACATCGCCCCGGAGTGCTCGATCGGCGTGCCCTTCGTCACCGGTCTCGTCGTCGACCCCGACGATCATCGGATGGTCTGGGCCGGGGTCGAGATCGACGGCGTCTTCCGCAGTCTGGACGGCGGCGATACGTGGACGCACCTCAAGACGGGTCTGTACGACCCGGACATTCACGCCGTGGCGATCGCGCAAACGCAACCCAAGCGCCTTTATGCCAGCACGGCGCGCGAAGTGTTTATCAGCGACAATCTCGGCGACACCTGGCAGTCCCTGGAGATCAGGGAGAAATGGCCGCTTCCCTATGCTCGCGGCCTCGCGGTCAAGACCGACGATCCTCACGTGCTCTACGCCGGGTGCGGCGAGACCACGACAGGTGAAAACGGCCACGTGCTCCGCACCACCGATTACGGGCAGAGATGGGAAATCCTGCCGCTTCCCACCCAGCCCAACGCCACGATGTGGGGCCTTGCCACCCATCCCGCCAACGCCGACCGCATCGTCGCGTTCAGCCTCTTCGGCGAGGTCTACGTCACCGAGGATGCCGGCGCGTCGTGGCGCAAGATCGGGCGTGAATTCGGCGAGATCAGGGCCGCGGCCTGGGTGCCGAATTGATTTTTGTGAGTTGTAATCGATGGCAACCATCGAACAATGGAAAGGATTCGCGGGACGCGTTCACGCCGCAGCGACACAGATGGCAACGTCAATCAACGTCCCCATAACGGATGAAACACACATCTATGGCGCCGCTCTATTGGGCAGAACAATATCTAATTTTCAAAGCGTTCTATCCCTACTCGCTGTTCGGCAAATGATAGAAGCTGAATTGGTAATGCGAGCCTGCCTTGAAAATTTGTTGTACGCAGCACTGCTAGCGAAAGAACGCGCAAACTTTATTAGAGAAATGGAGCAAGTCGACCAGAGAGCGCGGAAAGCTGAGGGCGAGTTCATGATTAGCCGCCAAATCGGTGACAGCGCTGAGAATGTAGAGCTAAGGCAATTTTTAAAAACAATCGAACGAACATCCGGGGAACTTACGCCGAAGGGTGTAGCGTCACGGGGCGCTCTTGTTGATGCGTACATCATGTATGCTCAGGCATCCCGTAAAGCCGCACATCCCACCATCACGTCGTTGGATCGACATTTCGTTGAGACAGCGAGCGGTAGAACATTCATGATCGTATCGCCCGTCGATCCTGAGGACGAAATCGAGACGATTGAATTTGCGTGCCATGGACTCCTGGGTACCTGCTATTCGGTAGCAGAGATCCTAGGCGGCACCATGGTAGCGCCGGTAATCCGAGCTCTCGCGGATGAAATACGCACGCTCAACGGCACGACCAAAGAAACACCGCCGCAATGAGCGACGATGCGGCGCCTGATCCGAGCGTCGTTATCAGCACTTCAAGCCGGGACGGTCAGCCTCGCCACGTCAAAGCCGTAGACCCGCGCTGTGTTGCCGCCAGCGATCTTGGCCTGCTCGTCGTCCGGTACCCCGGCCAGGATCTCCGCCAGGATTTTGCGCGATTGGGGAAACGTCGACTCGCTGTGTGGGTAGTCCGAGCCCCACATCATGTTGTCGACGCCGATGACGTCGCGCAGGCGAATGCCGATGGCATCCTCTTGAAAGCTCAGCACGACGTTGCGGCGGAAGAAGTCGCTTGGCAGCATGCCGTCCTTGAACCGGTAGAGCGCCTCGCCGTGGCGCTCGCGATAGGTGTAGTCCATCGAGGTGAGCACGTTTGGCGCCCATGACAGCTCGAACTCGACGATGGCCAGGGTCAGACGCGGATGGCGCTCGAAGACGCCGGAGAAGATCATGTCGCACATCGACAGCGCGGGGTAGAACGCCTTGGTCGCGCGGCTGCTGGCGTCGCGCAGCGTCCCGGTTCCGGCGCCGCGGATTTTGCCCGTCCGTCGCGTGGCGGTGTGCAGGCTCAGCGGCAGGTTCAGCGCCGCGGCCGCGGCCCAGAACTTCTCGTATTCGGGTTGGTCGTAGCGCCGGTCCTCGGCTGGATACTCGCTGATCATCGCACCGCAGAGGCCGAGGCGGGCGGCGCGCTCCAGCCCCTTGATCCCGTCCTGGACGTCGTCCAGGTTGATCATCGCGATGCCCTTGAGGCGGGCAGGATCGGTGCGGCAGAACTCGGCGAGCCAGCCGTTGTACGCGCGGAAGATGGCGGACATCAGCTTCGTGTCCGCCACCTTGAAGTAGAAGAGCCCTTGCGAGGGGTAGAGGACTTCGCCGGCCACCCCGTCGAGCGCCATGTCCTTGAGGTGTTGCTCCGGGTCGTACCCCCCGCGGTGCACGTCCTCGAAGCGCCCCTGAGCGGAGATGGTCTCTGGGGCCTCGAACCGTGCGCCGGCGTTTGAGATGAGACCAATCCCGGAGAGGATTTGATCCGCCTCGATGACGACATGGTCACCGCCGTTGATCCGCTCGATCCGCGGCGCACGATCGCGGAACGCCGCGTCGATGCGGGTCTGCCACAGATCGGGCGGTTCGAACACGTGGGAGTCGGACGAGAGAACCAGGGGCAACACCGGCATCTCCTTTCTCAGCTGACCTGCTCGATCGTCGCGACGTCGCCGGCCAGCGTGGTGCGGCGCACGTCGCGCACCTCGTTGCGGTCGTCGAAGCGGCGGGCGCGGTGCATCGTCTGACGGTTGTCCCAGACGACGAGATCGTGCAGGCGCCACTTGTGCGAGTAGACGAACTCACGCTGCGTCGCGTGCTCAGTCAAATCGCGCAGGAACATCTGCGCCTCGGGGATCGTCCAGCCCTCGATCGCTCCGGCATGCGCCGCCAGGAACAGCGA
>DATNJF010000043.1:0-21305 GCA_035604035.1 Allostellaceae bacterium
TCCCCTGGATGTGCGGCAGAGCGACATTGGCGATCGTTGTGTCGATCCCCTGCAGCACGCAGGCGCAGATGATCGTCGCGGTCATCAGGCCGCGGTTAGGGACGCCTGTGCCGGGTATGGCCCCCTCGCCTCTCATTGCGCCGGCCTAATCATCGGCGGCGACCGATGCTGTTGCCGGGGGCGCTATCGCGACCGATGCACGCTGTTTGTCGCGCAACAGCAGCAACAACGGCAGCGAACACAACGCCATCAGCATCATCATCCTGAAATCGTCAATGTAGGCAATCATCGCCGCCTGCCGGGTGACCTCGGCGTTTAGCGCGGCGATCCCGTTTGGCGCGGTCAGGCTATAGGCCGGGCCGAACACCGGCGTGTGGAGGAGCGGGTTGTCGGGCCGCAAGGTCTCGATCAGACGCGAGTGGATGGTCTGCGTGTTCTCGGTCAGCATGGCAATCAGGATACTGATGCCGACGCTGCCGCCGAGATTGCGCATCAGGCTACGGATCGCCGTCGCCTGGGTCATGATGTGCCGGGGCAAGGTGGACAATGCCATGATGTTGAGCGGCACAAAGGTGCAGCCGAGCCCAAAGCCCTGTATCAGGCCAGAGACGATGATCGGTTGCGGGTCCATCAGCAGCGAAAAACCGGTCATCTGCCACATCGCGAAGGCGGTAAGTAAAAACCCGAACAGGATGATCATCCGGTTGTCGACCTTGTTGATCACGCGGGCGACGGCGAACATTGCGACCATCGTGCCAAATGCCCGTGGTGCGGTGATCAGACCGGTGGTGAAGACCGGATAGTTCATCAGCTGCTGCAACATCGACGGCAGCAGCGCCAGCGTTCCGGTCATAATCGCGCCGACCGAAAACATCAGCATCGTGCCGGCGACAAAATTGGGGCTTTTCAGCAGGTCTCGATTGAGGAACGACCTCTCTCCTGTCGTCGCCGTGTGCACCGCGAACAGGTAGAAACCCAACGCGGTAACCGTCGCTTCAACCCAGATCTCACTCGAATGGAACCAGTCCTTGAGCTCGCCGCGGTCAAGCATCAACTGCAAACCGCCGATGCCGACGCTAAGGCTCAAGAAACCGAAAATGTCGAACGGTTCGCGGTGGACATTCCGGTTGTGACGGATGAACGCCATGATACCGAGCGTCGCTAAGATGCCGATCGGCAGGTTGATATAAAAGATCCAGCGCCAGCTGTAATTCTCGGTCAGCCAGCCGCCGAGCAGGGGACCGCTGATCGGACCCAAGATCGTGCCGATGCCGTAGACCGCCATCGCATGGCCATGCCGCTCTGGCGGGTTGATCTGCAGCAGCGTCGCTTGCGACAGCGGTATGAGGCCGGCCCCGCAAATCCCCTGCAGGGCGCGGAAAAGCACCAATTGTTCGAGGCTTGTCGCCGCGCCGCACAACGCGGACGCGATCGTGAAACCACTGACGCAGACAAGAAAAACATGCTTGATCCCGAGCCGGCCGGCGAGCCAGCCCGTCAGCGGCATCATGATCGCCGCCGTGACGATGTACGAAGTCAGCACCCAGGCGATCTGGTCTTGCGATGCCGACAGACTGCCCTGGATATGAGGCAGGGCGACATTGGCGATCGTGTTATCGACGCCCTGCATGATGTTAGCGAGCATGATCGAGGCCGTGATCCAGCCTCGATTGGGAAAAGGAGCTGACGTTTCCCCGCGCAATTTCGTATACCGGCCGGCGGCCCGGCGCCGCTCACGCCGTGACTTGTTTGGCGGTCGGCATGTCTCTGGCGACCGTTGTGCAGCGTAGGTCGACGCGGCTGGCCTCGCCGACGAAGACCGGATGCATCTGCCGGATCGAAATAGCCATCGGCGGCGTCCCGCTGCCTAAAAGACCGTCAAACGATACGCCGTCGTCACCCTTCTGTCATGGCGGCCGGGGTCTTATCTGCCATGCCCGCCGCCTGGTTAGTCGCGCTCCGGGCGAAGATCGCCTTTTATCTCCGGCCGCGCTCCGCTAGCCTCGCCGCAAATCAGCGATGGGGAGAGAGCTCATGCCAAAAATCCTGATCATCCACGGCGCTGGGATGAATATGCGGGGCAAGGTCCAGCTCGAGATATTCGGTCCGATGACCCTGCCTGAATACGACGAGCGCATTCGCGGCTATGCCGCGGAGCTAGCCCTCGACATCGAGATATTCCACTCGAACATCGAAGGCGAGATCGTCAACAAGATCTATGCCGCCAACGACCAGGGCTTCGACGCTGCGATCTTCAACCCGGCGGCGTTCGGCACCGGCTATCCGGCGCTCGTCGCAGCCTTGTCGCAAGTCAAGTTCCCGACCATCGAGGTCCATATCTCGAACCCGATCCGGCGTGGACCGGCCTCGCAGACCGCCGCGGTGAGTCTCGGCGTTGTCGCCGGGTTCGGCGTCGCCGGTTACGCGCTGGCGTTGCGCGGCCTCAAGGACCTGCTGGCCGTGAAGAAATAGGACTATACGCCGAGCAGTTCGCCGATCTTCTCGGCCGCCTTGAGCCCGTGCCCGGTCAATACGACAACCGTCGTCTCGCTCGGGCTGATCGTGCCGTCGGCGAGCAGCCGGCTTAGCGCTGCGCCGGCGGTCGCCGCGGTCGGCTCGACATAAAGGCCGAGCCGTCCGAACCGCTCCAGCGCCGGAGCGATTGCGTCCTCGGGTACCGCGACGACCCCGCCCTTTGAGCGCCGCAACGCGGCCAGCACCTCGGCGACCCGCACCGGTTTCACCGTGGCGATACCGTCGGCGACCGTAGGCGCTGCGATGAACGGAACATAACCCTCCCCACCCTGCGCCCAGGACGCCGCAAACGCGGCGCAGTTCGCCGCCTGCACCGCGAAGAGCCGCGGCATGCGGGTGATCTCGCCGCGCCGCTGCAGCTCGTCGAAGCCGCGCTCGAGACCCAAGATATTGCTGCCATATCCCGTCGGCACGAGGATGTTGTCGGGCACCGAGAAACCGAGCTGTTCCCATAGCTCGAAGGCCAGCGTCTTGGTGCCCTCGATGAAGAAAGGCTGCCAGTTATGGCTGGCGTAGAAGCTGATGTCGGTTGCGGTAAGGGCGGCCTCGGTCACCGCTTGGCGGCTGCCGGGAATGGCCTCGACCGCGGCGCCGGTCGCGGCGATCTGTATGATCTTGCCGCGCGGCGCGGTTGCCGGGACGAAGATGCGGCAGGCGAGCCCGGCGGCGGCGGCATATGTCGCGATTGAGGCGCCGGCATTGCCCGAAGAATCCTCGTGGATCGGACCGACCCCGACCTCGAGCAGATGGTTTAGCATCACTGCCGTGCCGCGGTCCTTGAACGAGCCGGTCGGCATTTGGCTTTCGAGCTTGAAGCGGATCGGTGCGCCGTCCCAGAGCCGCGTCACCAGCGGCGTCCAGCCTTCGCCGAGCGACACCCTCGGAGCATCATCGAGCGCCAGCGCCGCGCGGTAACGCCAGAGCGAGGCCTTGCCGGTGTCGATCTCACCGCGGACCAGCCCTTGGCCCGGCGCGAGGTTGAGATGACTGCCGCAATCGCATCGCCACAGCGGCCGGTCAGCCGGGATAGTCGCGCCACATGCGGGACAAAGATAACTCGCGCGGGTCATCGTGCGACCTTATCGCCGCGTCGGCGCCTAGGCTAGGATGGCCCTATTGAAAGCGGAGGCCCGGCGATGGACGAAGCCAAACTGGTCGGCGGCTCGCCGGCGGACCGCAGGCGCTTGCTCGAGCGTATGGGTGAATACCTCGACGCCAACGCGCGCTTCGATTGGGAGAAGCTGCAGGATATCTGGAG
Organism: Allostellaceae bacterium; assembly: GCA_035604035.1. Lineage (GTDB taxonomy): Bacteria > Pseudomonadota > Alphaproteobacteria > ATCC43930 > CGMCC-115725 > DATARH01. The sequence continues at coordinate 3,794 of DATNJF010000043.1, forward strand.
CGCGGCACCCGAGGCGGTGTTCTTCAACCTCAACGGCCACACCTATAAAGGCCGCGAGCACTGGACGCGACTGTGGCAGTACTACAAGCAGAATGTCGCGAGCGGCTATTGGACACCGTTCGATATCGGCGGCGTCGTCAACGGCGACCTCGCGGTGATCTGGTGCGAGCGGCATACCCGATCCGAATGGGTCGGTAAGGATCCGACCCCGTCGCGCCCCTACGGCAAGGACTTTGTGTCGCGCTCTACGATGGTGTTCCGCAAGGAGGACGGCGACTGGCGCGTCGTGCACGTCCATTTCTCGCCGGCCAGCGAAGCGGCGCGCCCCGGCAGCGTATGAACGAGATCGCGCTTCCGCGGATCGGCATTCGGCTTTCGAGCGGGCTCGGGCCGCGGTACTGCATCGATTTGGCCCAGGCAGCGGAAGCCAATGGCTTTGCGTCGATCTGGTTCGCCGAGAACCCGTTCGAGAGCGGTGTCTTTGTCGCGGCGGGCGCTTGCGCGGCGATGACCGGGCGGATGCGGCTCGGCATCGGCGTCGTCAATCCCTACACGCGCCATCCGGTGCAGATCGCGATGGAGTTCGCCGCGCTGGACGAACTTTCCGGGGGGCGCGCGATCCTCGGCATCGGTTCGGGGATCGCGGCACCGATCAAATGCATGGGCCTCGACAACAGCCGTCCAGTCACCGCCGTGCGCGAGGCGATCACAATTGTCTGCGGCTTGATGATGGGCGATGGCGTCACGTTTGATGGGACGGTCTTCAACGTCCGCAGTGTCAATACTCTTCGCCGCATTTTTCCTCACCTGCCGCATCCTGGCCCGCAGATCTACTTGGCCGCCGCCGGGCAACCCATGCTTCGCGCCTGTGGCGAGCTAGCCGATGGCTTGGTTATCTCGAACCTAACGCCGCTGTGTTCAGCAAAGCGCATGGCGGAGATGGTCGTCGAGAGGGCGGCAAAACTCGGACGACCGAAGCCGACGATCGTGCAGTACGTGCCCTGCGTTGCCCGCCCCGATCGCGAGGAGGCACGCCAGACGATCAAATCGGCGATTGCCGAGATGCTACGAAGCTTCTGGCCGTCGGGGGACAATTGGCCCAGGGCGAAGGAAAAAATCGTCGCGGAAAGCGGTATCCCCCGGCGCGACTTCGTGGTTGCGCTCGACCGGCTGCGGTGCGGCGAAGATGGCATGTCGGCGCTTGACGACCGTTTTGTCGAAACGTTCGCCATCGCCGGCACCGCTGACGAATGCCTCGCTCAGGCGGCTCGCTATCGCGCCGCAGGCGTTGATGAGTTGGCACTGACAATCGCCGGCCCGCAGCCTTTGCTAGATATCCCCTATCTTGGCGCTGCCCTCTTTGCTCCCTAAGCGCCGCCGCACATATGCTCGGAATCCGGCAAGGTCCAAGTGCCGTGGGTACGCAAATTGGTCGTCTTATAAGTGAGCCCGCGCTTGTCGCCCGGAGGACACCCTTTTGGGATCGACACCAGGCACATCGTCACCGGGTCGCCGGCGTGCGACTGGGTGATCTCGGCGATCGTATCGTAAGAGACCTGATAGCCGCTGTTGGCGAAATCGACCGCGCTGCCCGATCCAGGGATCGGCCTGTTTGTGGCGCCGTCCTGTAGGCGGGTCGTCACATCCTTGATCGTGGTATTGGTGCACTGACCGATCTGCGTCGGCAGTGGGTCGGCTGCGGCAATCCCGGCGGCAGCCAACAAGATCGCAACTGCGGAAAGGAGGCGAATTATCTTCATAACGCTCTCTTGCGGCATCAATTTGGCTGACAGTCGCCGTTTCGATAGCTATCAGCCCCCGGGTACAGTTGCCAAGCCGCCATTGCCGAACGGAAGGAACCCGATGCGCCGAACGGTGGCGCTGCTAACCGTGATGCTGCCCTTCGTCGCTGTACGGGCCGACGAACCCGGGGCAGGCGAGGCAATGCTGAAGAAATGCCAGATCTGCCACAGCCTCGCGGCGGGCGGCCCGGCCAAGGTCGGGCCCAATCTGCACGAAATTTTTGGGCGTAAGGCCGGAACGGCTCCCGGTTTTGCTTTCTCCGATGCGATGAAGAGCAGCGGCATCGCCTGGGACGACGACACGCTTGCGAAATTCCTGTACAACCCTAAGGAATCGCTGCCGGGCAATCGAATGTCGTTTCCGGGAATCAAGGACGACGCCACGCTCGGCGATTTGCTTGCCCGGCTGAAGCAAGCGACGCAATAAGGGGCATGGTAGCGACAATCATCGACGGCCAGTCAATCGCCGAGCGGCTGCGCCAGCGCGTCGGCGAGGCTGCCGCGGAGTTGCGCGAGAAGCACGGGTTTGTCCCGGGCCTTGCCGCAATCATCGTCGGCGACGATCCGGCGAGCCAGATCTACGTCCGCAACAAGGCCCGCGCCTGCACCGCCGCGGGGCTCGCCTCGTTCGAGCACAATTTGCCTGGTGACGCGAGCGAGGCGAAACTGATCGCGTTGGTGGGAGCGCTTAACGCCGATGAGCGGGTTGACGGCATTCTCGTCCAGTTGCCGCTGCCGGCTCATATCGACGCGCGTGAAATCGTCGCCGCGATCGACCCGGCAAAGGATGTCGACGGGTTCCACCCGCTCAATATCGGCCGGTTGTGGGGCGGCGAAACAACGCTGGTGCCGTGCACGCCGCAGGGCTGCATGATTTTGCTCCGCACGGCGTTGTCGAGCTTGGCCGGTGCCGAGGCGGTCGTGCTCGGCCGCTCGCATATTGTCGGCCGGCCGCTCGCCGCGCTCTTGCTCGCCGCGGATTGCACGGTGACCCTGGTGCACACCAAAAGCCGCGACGTTCCGGCGATCTGCCGGCGCGCCGACATCCTGATCGCCGCCGCCGGCCAGCCGGCGATGGTCAAGGCGAGTTGGATCAAGCCGGGCGCGACGGTGATCGATGTCGGCACCAACCGGGTCACGACGCCGGACGGGGTGCGCCTTGTCGGCGACGTCGATTTTGCGGCGGTTCGCGAAGTCGCCGGCGCGATCTCTCCGGTGCCGGGTGGCGCCGGGCCGATGACTATAGCCTGTCTACTGCAAAACACCGTGCTTGCCGCCTGCCGGCGGCGGGGTCTTGCCGATCCCGCGCTGGCCGAGTAGCGGTCAGCTAGCCAGCACGTAGCGCTCGATCGCGTCGGCCCAACCGTCTTCGTCGTTCGAGCCCGTGGTCGCGCTGGCCGCGGCTTTGACCTCGTCGGTCGCGTTGCCCATCGCGATCGAGAACCCGGCACTAGCGAACATGTCGAGATCATTATCCATATCGCCGAGGACGGCGATCTCGCTGCGGTGAAGGCCGAGGCGCTGGGCCAATACCTCGACGATGCGACCCTTGTTGATGCCGTGCGGGATCACGTCGCAGTAATAGGGCTGTGAGCGCGCCGCGCTGGCGATCCCAGCCAGCGCCTCTTGCATCGCCTTCTCGACCCGAGCGACGCGGTCATGATCGTCGCTGGCGCCGACGATCTTGCCGACCGCGCCGAAATTGGTGTCGGTAAAATGCGGAACGACCGTCGGCGGCGTCTGAATCGTATGAATCTCGTGGTCAACGTGGTCGCCCTGACGGTTGGTGATGACCCAACGGTTGCCGTCGAACACCCAGCAGTCGATGCCGAACTCGTGGAAGATGTCGACGGCCTGCTTCGCCGCGTCGGGCGCGATCACCTTCTGCTCGATCACCGTGAGGTCGGTCTCGACGATCGCGCCGGCATTGTAGCCGCCGATGGGCAGCGTCAGGCCGAGAGGTTCGATCATCATTTTGAGCCCGAACGGTGGGCGGCTGCTGCATATCGAAAAGCCGATCCCTCGATCGTGGAGTTTGCGCACAGCCTCGATGGAGCGTGGCCGCAACGCCTTGTCCTTGGTGACAAGCGTGCCGTCGACATCCGAGATGACCAGCTTGAATTTGCTCACGCTATCGGTTCTCCTTTGCCGGCGTCAGGACCTCGACCCCATCGGTGGTGGCGACAATGACGTCCGAACTGCGGCCAACGAACAATCCGCATTCGACAACGCCGACGATTGAGTTGATCCGATGCTCGAGAGACTGTGCGTCGGTGATCCCGCCAAACTTGCAATCGAGGATGTAGTTGCCGCCATCGGTGATGAGGGGGTGATCCTCGGCGGCGTGGCGCAGCCGCGGCATCGTGCCAAGTTTCTCCAAGGCCGCTGCGGTCGACTGCCAGCCGAACTGCACGACCTCGACCGGTACTGGAGTGCAGTCTCCTAGCCGGTCCACAAGTTTTTCCTGGTCGACGACGATAACCAGGCGCCGACTGGCCGCGGCGACGATTTTCTCGCGCAACAACGCACCGCCCAAGCCTTTGATCAGGTTAAGAGAGCCTCGCTCGACCTCGTCGGCGCCATCGATTGTCAGATCGATGCGCTGATATTCGGCGAAGGTTGCGAGCGGAATGCCGAGGCTCCGCGCCAGCGTCGCGGTGCGCTCGGAAGTCGGGATGCCGACGATCTTAAGGCCCGTCGCCATGCGTGCGCCAAGCGCATGAACAACGAAGCTGGCCGTCGAGCCGGTGCCGAGCCCGAGCACCATGCCGTCTTTGACGTAATGGAGCGCACCCTGCGCCGCGGCTCGCTTAAGCTGGTCGCGATCGAGGGTCATGCGTCGCCGTGTGCCGCGCGATCGACGAACCAGACCAGCTCGCCAACCGGAGCGATGCGGGCCGACGGCAGCTCGCGGTCGCCGGCGAGGGCGCGGCGCATCATCTCCATCTTGTCGGCGCCGGCGGCCACAAAGGCCATCGACTTGGCGCTGTCGAGCGCCGGATAGGTCAGGGTGACGCGTGGAACGATTGGGTTTAGGCCCGGTTCGGGCACGTCGACGGCCCAGCGCTGCCGTTCCCCCAGCGCCGGCTTGCCGGGAAATAGGGACGCGGTATGTCCGTCCGGCCCCATGCCCAGCAACACGATGTCAAAGAGCGGCCGCGCCGGATCAAGCCTGTCGCTGCCGTAATAGGACTGCAGCGTTCGTTCGTATTCCCGCGCAGCATCCGCAGGGCTGCCGGTGAACGGAATGCCGTGGATGTTTTCAGGTGGGATCGGTACCTGCGAGATCATCGCCTCGCTCGCCATGCCGTAATTGCTGTCGGGGCTGTCCCATGGCACGAACCTGTCGTCGCCCCAGAAGAGATGAGCGCGCTGCCACGGCATTTGGTCGCGCAGCGGCGGTGCCGACAGAAGCCCATAGAGCCGCTTCGGCGTCGAGCCGCCCGATAGCGCAATCGCGAACCGCCCGGGCGTCGCACAAGCGAGGTCGACGATCCATTGCGCGACGCGTTGCGCCAGCGCCGCGGGATCGGCGGAAACATCGATCCGCGCCGCCATCTAGCTGGCCTTCCTGCGGGGCGCTGCCGAATGGCGGATCGCGGCGATCGCTTTGGCATAGTCGGGCGCGTGAAACACCGCCGAACCTGCGACGATTGCCGTAGCCCCGGCGCCAATTACTTGCCAGGCATTGTCGCCGCTGAGGCCGCCATCGACCTCGATGACCGGGTCCAACCCGCGCCTGTCGCAAAGCTCTCGCAGCGCACGGATCTTCGGTAACATCGAGGCGATGAATTTCTGCCCGCCAAAGCCCGGGTTGACGGTCATGACCAGCACGATGCCGACCAAATCGAGCACATGCTCGATCGCATCGAGCCCGGTCGCCGGGTTGAGCACCACCCCGGCGGTCTTGCCGAGATCATGGATATGCCCAAGCGTGCGGTGGAGATGCACGGTCGCGCTCGGCTCGCAATGGACCAGCAGGTGGTCGGCGCCGGCCTTGGCGAAGGCATCTAAGTAACGCTCCGGCTCGACTATCATCAGGTGCACGTCGAGCGGCTTCCTGGTCGCCTTGCGCAGCGCCGACACGACGACCGGGCCGATTGTCAGGTTGGGCACGAAACGACCGTCCATCACATCGACATGGATCCAGTCGCCGCCCGCCGCGTCGGCAGCGCGCACCTCGTCGCCAAGCCGCGCGAAGTCAGCCGACAGGATCGACGGGGCGATGACGATCGGATGCGCCATCAGTCGATCGGGCGCCAGGAGCGCCCGCTGCGCCACAGCATCTGATCGGCGCCGTCGGGGCCGGCGCTGCCCGCCGGATACAATTCGAGCGGCACGCTCTTGTCGTCACGCCATAGATCGAGGATCGGCTGAACCGTGCTCCACCCCGCCTCCACGCTGTCGGCGCGCTGAAACAGCGTCGCGTCACCAATCATGCAGTCGTAGACCAGCGTTTCGTATCCGGTGGCTGGCGCCGCGCGGAAATAGTCGCGGTAACGAAAATTCATGCGCACGCCGCCGAGCTGGATCTCCGGGCCCGGCTTCTTGGCGCTGAACTGCAGGGAAGCGCCCTCATCGGGCTGGATTTGCATCGCCAAGACATTGGGGGCGAGGCTGTCGACCGCCGTATCGCGAAACAACGCGAACGGCGCGTGTTTGAATTGGATCGCAATTTCGCTGGTACGGCGTGTCATCGATTTGCCGGTGCGCAGGTAAAACGGCACCCCGGCCCAGCGCCAATTATCGATCGCTAGCCGCATCGCAATGTACGTCTCGGTCATACTGTCCTTGGCGACCCCATCGGACTCCCGATAGGCCGAAACCGGCTGGCTGCGCACCGTTCCCGCCGTGTACTGCCCCCGCACGACATTGCGCCGCTGATCGCCGTCATCGAGCGGTACGATCGCCTGCAGCGCCTTAGTCTTTTCAGTGCGCACCGCGTCGGGATCGAAGGAATTGGGCGGCTCCATCGCGGTCAGGCTCAGGAGTTGGAAGACGTGGTTCGGCACCATGTCACGCAGCGCGCCGGTCGCCTCGTAGAATGCGGCGCGGCGCTCAACCCCAACCGTCTCGGCGACGGTGATCTGGACGTGATCGATGTGGTCGCGGTTCCATAGCGGCTCGAAAATGCTGTTGGCGAAGCGTAGCGCCATGATGTTCTGAACCGTTTCCTTGCCGAGGAAATGATCCATCCTGTAGACCTGCGGCTCGGTCACGACCTTGAGGATCCGCCCGTTCAGCGCCCTGGCTGAGGGCAGGTCGTTGCCAAATGGCTTTTCGATGATCACCCGGCGCCAGTAACCGTTTTTCTCCTCCATCAGCCCGGCGCCGGCGAGATTCTCGACGATCGGGCCGAACAGCGCGCTCGCTACCGCCAGATAAAAAATCGCGTTGCCGCCGGTATTGTGTTCCTTCGCGGCGCGATCGAGGTCTTGAGCGATCTTTTGATAGGTCAGCGGCTGGGTGACATCGCCGTCGACCAGATTGGTGCGTCTGGTTAAAAAGTCCCACGCCTTCTCATCGAACGGCTCAGCGCCGTTGGCTTCGTTGCCGCCGGCCGTATCGGAGACGAATTTGCGGATACCCTCGCCGAGATCGTCATGAAATTGCTGCATCGTCCGCTTCGAGCGGTCGACGCCGATCAGCGCAAAGTTCTCGGATAGCCGCCCCGCCTTGGCGAGGTTGTAAACCGCCGGCATCAACAGCCGCCGCGTCAGGTCGCCGCTGGTGCCGAAGATCACCAGCGCGCAGGGCGGCGCGGTGGTCGTTCTCGGCCGCGTGGCGGCCGTCGGAGCGGCCTGGTCGTTCATCGCCTAACTCTTCCCCGGCTCTCGGTGGCCGCCGAACTCCGCGCGCATCGCCGACAAGATCTTCTCGGCGAAGGTGTGCGACTGGCGCGAACGGAAGCGGGTGTAGAGCGCGGCCGACAGCACCTCGGCCGGCACCGCCTGCTCGATCGCCGCGTTGACCGTCCAGCGTCCCTCGCCGGAGTCCTCGACATTGCCGACAAAGGCGGACAGCGCCTCGTCTTTGGCCAGCGCGATCGCGGTCAGATCGAGCAGCCACGAGGCAACGACGCTGCCGCGCCGCCACACCTCGGCGATATCGGCAAGGTCGAGCTGGTACCGCCGGTTTTCCGGCACCGCCGGCGAATTGACCCCTTTGAGGATGTCGAAGCCCTCGGCATAGGCCTGCATGACGCCGTATTCGATGCCGTTATGGACCATCTTGACGAAGTGGCCCGACCCGGCTGGGCCACAGTAGAGATAGCCCTGCTCGACGCGCGGGTCGCGGCCTTCGCGGCTCGGGGTCTTGTCAATCGTGCCGACGCCTGGCGCCAAGGTTTTGAAGATCGGGTCGAGATGCTCAAAGGCGTCCTTGTCGCCGCCGATCATCATGCAATAGCCGCGCTCGAGCCCCCAGACACCGCCCGACGTGCCGACATCGAGGTAGCGGATGCCTTTCGGCTTCAACAGGTCCGAGTGAGCAATGTCGTCGTGAAAGAACGAGTTGCCGCCGTCGATCAGGATGTCGCCGGCGGACATCAGCCCGCTCAGCTCGACGATCGTCTCGTGGGTGATCTTGCCCGCCGGCAGCATCACCCATACCGCGCGCGGAACCTTAAGCTCGCGGACAAAATCAGCAAGATCGTTGCTCGGGGTCGCGCCCTCGCCGGCGAGCCCCTTCACCGCATCGGCGCTCTTGTCGTAGACGACGCAGCTGTGCCCGTCGTGCATCAGCCGACGGACGATATTGCCGCCCATGCGGCCGAGTCCGATCATCCCGAGTTGCATCGGTGGTTTCTCCTATTTGAGCGCCTGTTCGACTGCGGCGGCCAATGTCTTTAGCCCGGCTTCGACGCCGTTCGCGAGATGCACGCGAAGGGCACGCCGGCCGCGTTCGGCGAGCACATCGAAATCGCCGCGCGCCTGCGCCGCCTTGACCACGCCGAACGTGTATTTCTGTCCCGGTACCGGCAGGTCGTTAGCGTCGGCGCAGGTAATCTGGAGGATGACGCCGCTGTTGGGCCCACCCTTGTAGGTCTGCCCGGTCGAGTGCAGAAAGCGCGGTCCGAAACCAAGGCACGTCGCGACCTTTTTCTTGTCCCGGATCGCCTTACGCAGCTTCTGCAGCGCAGCGATATGCGCCGTATTGCGCTCGATATAGGCGAGCATTGCGACGTAGTCGCCGGAACGGGCTCGGTCGAGATGCGCTTTCAACACCGCAATGAGGCTCGCGGCCTTCGGCTTCAACTCGCCGGCGTTACGCGGATCGGCGTAGACCTCGATGCCGTCGGCGGCGAAGAAAGGTTTCTCCGCCGGGAGCTTGCCGGTCTTCTCGTATTCGGCGGTCAGCTTGCGGGTTTCGATCTTTTGCGCTTCGACATCGGGCTGATCGAACGGGTTGATGCCGATGATGGCGCCGGCAACCGCGGTCGCCATCTCCCAGCGGAAGAACTCCTGGCCAAGCTGCATCGTGTCGTTGACGACGACGCGCACGACCGGCTGGCCGGCGGCCTCGAGCGCGGCAACGGCCTTGTCCTGGGCCGTGTCCCTGTCGGCGGCAAGGCGGATATAGGCGAAGAGCCGGTCGTTGCCGTAGACGGCGGGCACGTCCACGGGCTCGGCGTCGACCGGGACGATCCCCTTGCCGAGCTTGCCGGTCGACTCGGCAAGCAGCTGCTCAAGCCAGGCACCGAAATCGGCGACTCCCGCGGAGGCAATCACGGTCACCTTGTCGTGCCCCTGGCGCTGACAGATGCCCAGGATGGCACCGAGGATAACGCCGGGGTTCTCGGAAGGCGGTGCGCTCGGCGCGCAGGACCGCATCATCTCGGAGGTGCGGTCGAGAAAAGCCTTGGCATCGATGCCGATCGCCGCCGCCGGAACCATGCCGAAATTCGACAGCACTGAATAGCGCCCGCCGATCGTCGGCAGCCCGTAGCAAATGTGCCGGAAGCCTTCCGCCTTCGCCAGCTTGTCGAGCGACGAACCGGGGTCGGTGATGGCGACGAAGTGCTTCGCCGGATCGCCGCCGAGCGCTTCCTTCGCGCGCTCGAAGAAATATTGCTTGAAGATGTTGGGTTCGAGCGTCGTGCCGGATTTGCTCGACACCAGGAACAGCGTCTTCTTGAGGTCGATCTTGTTCTCGAACGCCTTGATCTGCGCGGGATCAGTCGAGTCGAGCACATGCAGCTTTGGAAAGCCGGGCTTGGAGCCAAAGGTCTCGGCGAAGACCTCTGGGCCCAGACTCGAGCCGCCCATGCCGAGCAGCAGTACGTCGGTGAACCCAGCCTTTTTTACATCGGCGGCGAACTCCTTGAGCTTCGCCACGTCCTTGATCTGCTCGTCGACGACACCGAGCCAGCCGAGCCATTTATCTTCGTCAGTCTGGGTCCACAACGACCGGTCGCCGGCCCAGAGCCGGCGCAGTTTACCGTTCTTGCGCCAGTCTTCGAGTGTCGCTTTGACGGCAGTATCGAGCGCTGCGGGCAACTTGACGCTCATCGAGTTGAGCCTGTCGCCAAGCACCGTGCCGCGTTTCTTTTGCACCGCCGCGTAAAGCTGGTCGGCCGCGTCGGCGAAGAGCCGCACCCCGTCATCGACCAGGCGCGAGGTGATCTCGTCGATCGACACCCCGGAAACGGCGAGGCCCTTCATCGCCGCTTCGGCGTCGGAGACATCTTCTTCGAGGCTGTTGCGCGGCTTCCCGTGGTCGCGATAGGCGTCCATCGTCGCCGGCGGCACGGTATTGACCGTGTCCGGCCCGATCAGCTCATCGACATACATGACGTCGCTATAAGCTAGGTTCTTGGTCCCAGTGCTGGCCCACAATAGACGCTGGGTCTGCGCGCCGGATTGCGCCAGGCGCTGCCAGCGCTCGCTGGCATAGATGCGTTTCGACAGCTGGTAGGCGAGCTTGGCGTTGGCGATCGCGATCTTGCCCTTGAGCGCGCCGAGCCGTTGCTTCGCAGCGGCATCGCCGGTTGCGGCGATTTTCTTGTCGAGCGCCTCGTCGACCAAAGTATCGATGCGGCTGACAAAGAAGCTGGCGACGCTGGCGATATGCTGCGGGTCGCCGCCCTTGGCGACAAAATCCTCGAGCCCGCCGATATAGGCGTCGACGACATCGGCGTAGACCTGCTGCGAGAACAAGAGCGTGATGTTGACGTTGATGCCATCGCCGATCAGCTGGCGGATCGCTGGCAGGCCGGGCTTTGTCCCCGGCACCTTGATCATCAGGTTGGGCCGGTCGACCTTCTTCCATAGGCGATGCGCCTCGTCGATCGTCGCGTCGGTCTGCATCGCCAGATAGGGAGACACCTCAAGCGAGATGTAGCCATCGCGGCCCTGGGTCTGCTTGTAGACGCCGGCGAGGGCGTTGGCGCCGTCGCGGATGTCGCCGATCGCCAGCGTCTCGAACAGCGCGCCAGGATCAAGGTCGCCCTTCGCCTCGGCGGCGCGGATCAACTCATCGTAATCATCGCCGTGGCCGATCGCCTTCTCGAAGATCGACGGGTTCGAAGTGACGCCACGCACACCGTCATCGGCGATGAGGCGCGCCAACCCGCCCGTTTGCAGCAGCTCGCGGCTGACGAAATCGAGCCACACCGATTGCCCGTATTCGTTCAGCTCCTTGAGCGGATTTGCCATTGGCTCCTTCTCCTTGCGCCCGGTCAGCGCCGGCCCGTTTCTCCGGTGAACCCGATATTCGCTAAGAGTTCCTTATATGGTGTTGAAGTGTCGCCATATGGTGTTGAAGTGTCGCCCGCGGCAATCGAAGCCGGGATGATCACGCCGGCGCCATCATCTTCGCGGGCTGCGATGTCAGCCCGGTGACGATCGCATCGACAATCGCCGCCACCGGGCTGTCGATGTCCGCAACGATTGCATTCTCACTCCGAGCCGGCGGCTCAAGCGTCGCGAATTGGCTGTCGAGCAGGCTCGCCGGCATGAAATGCCCGCGCCGTTCGGCGAGGCCCCGGGCGATTTCGTCGCGCGCCCCCGAGAGACAGATCAGTCGCACCCCGGCGCGCCCGCCAATGAGCCGGTCGCGGTAGCGCCGCTTTAGCGCCGAGCAGGTGATGACCCCCGGCGTCCCGTGCCCGATCCAGGAATCGATCTGCCCGGCGATGGCGGCGAGCCAGGGTTCACGGTCGCGGTCGTCAAGCGGTTGGCCGGCCTGCATCTTGGCGACATTGGCGTGCGGATGCAGCGAATCACCGTCGACGAATTCCCAGCCGAGCCGTCCGGCGAGCGCGGCCTCGACGGTCGATTTGCCCGAACCGGAGACGCCCATCACCACGGCCGCGGCGGCGTCTGGCCGTGGCGTCGAAGTGATCGTGGCTGCCGGGTCGATCGGATCCTCGCCGTGCGTCGCGTTAGTATGCTCATTTTCCTGTTTTCGGTTGTCAGACGCAACGGGCGCTCTCAACCGCGGCGCGGGTCGAGCGTCGCGCAAGCCATCGCCGAACAGGTTTAACTCTCACCGCCCGGCGGCGTAGCTCTGCATGCCGCGCGGGTTGGCGCCGGCCTTGAGGATGCGGCCCTCAGGCGTTTCCTCGCGGGTACATGCGGCGAGCCGCCCGCCCGACCAGGTCTCGCCCATTTGCACGCGATGACCGCGCTCAGCCAGCGCCTGTGCCGTCGCTTTCGGGAAGCGACCTTCAAGATTGAGGCTGCCAGGGTTGGCGCCGCGCGGATAGAACGAGCTCGGCGCGTGCTCGGTGTTGAATTCGGGGCAATCGATCGCTTCCTGCAAGTTCATCCCGTGATGCACGTGGTGCAAAAAGAGCTGCAGCGACCACTGGTCCTGCCCGTCGCCGCCCGGCGTGCCGAACGCCATGTAGGGCGCGCCCTGCTTGAAGGCGAGCGTCGGCGACAAGGTGCTCCGCGGGCGCTTGTTAGGCTGCAGGCTCGACGACGAGCTTTCGTCGAGCCAGGAGATTTGCAGCCGCGTGCCGAGGCAGAAGCCTAATTCCGGGATGACCGGCGAGGATTGCAGCCAGCCGCCGCTCGGCGTCGCCGAGACCATGTTGCCCCAGCGGTCGATGACGTCGACATGGCAAGTGTCGCCCGCGGTGACGCCGACCGGGTTGGTCGTCGGCTCGCTGATGGTGCCGACAAAGGCGCCGACCGTCGGCTCGCCAAGACCCGCGGCGGCCGGCACCAGCTCGGCGCCGCCGACCATGAAATGCGGCTCGCGGCCATCCGGCCGGCCCGGTCGCAATTCGATCGAGGCGCGGTCGCCGACCAGCTTGCGGCGGGCATCGTTGTAGGCGGGGCTCAATAGGGTCGCCATCGGCACATCGACGAAATCGGGGTCGCCGTACCAAGCCTCGCGATCGAGATAGGCGAGCTTGGCGCATTCGGTCACGGTGTGGACGAAATCGGCGCCGACCGGGTCGGTGTCGTCGAGGTCAAAGCCGGAAAGCAGCGCCAGTTGCTGCAACAGCACGGGACCCTGGCTCCACGGCCCGCCCTTGACCAGCGTGTAACCTTTGTAGTCATACGTGAGGGGCGTCTCGACCGGGGCCTGCCAGCGCGCCATATCGTCGGCGGTCAGCACGCCGTTATGCCTCCGACCGGAGGAGTCGAGCACCTTTTCGCTGCGGCAGAAGCGCTCGATCGTCTCAGCGACAAAGCCGCGATACCAGGCATCGCGACCACGGTCGATGACGTGTTCGCGGTCGCCTCCGGCCGCTTCGGCCTCGGCGAGCACGCGCTTGTAGGTCGCGGCGAGGGTGCAGTTGCGGAACAATTGGCCGGCCTTAGGCGGCTGGCCGTTCGGCAGATAAACTGCCGCCGAACTCGGCCAGGCGCGGCGAAACATCTCCGCGACCGTCGAGATCGTCACCGGAATGCGCCAAGCCAGCGGATAACCGTTCTCGGCATACGAGATCGCCGGCCCCAGAATCTCGGAGAGCGGCAGCGTCCCGTAATCGCGCAACAGCCGCATCCAGCCGTCGAAGGCGCCGGGCACGGTCGCGGCGAGCAGCCCGGTACCGGGAACGAGGTTGAGCCCAAGCCCCCGGTAATGCGCGATCGTCGCCGCTGTCGGGGCGACGCCTTGGCCGCAGATCATGTCGCAGCGCTGGTTCTTTTCGCTCCAGACGAGGATCGGCGCCTCGCCGAGCGGGCCGTTCAAATGCGGCTCGACGACCTGGAGTGTCAGCCCGGTCGCCGCCGCGGCGTCGAACGCGTTGCCGCCTTTCTCCAAGACCCCCATCGCCACGGCGCTCGCCAGCCAATGGGTCGAGGCGACCACGCCGAACGTGCCCTGAATCTCAGGTCTCGTGGTGAAAACGGGCATGTAACTCTCCAAAGCCTCTTGGCGAGGCGACTTTAGGCAGGGACAATCGGCGCGACAACCAACACGGCGGGAGCGCCCTGATGCCAGTCACGATTTATCACAACCCGCGCTGCAACACCTCGCGCAAGACCCTCGCCCTGCTGCGCGACAAGGGCATCGAGCCGACGGTTGTCGAATATCTGAAGACGCCCTACACGGTGGCGCAGCTCAAAGGACTGCTGGCGCAGTTGAAGCTGCCTGCCAAGGCAATCGTACGGCGGAAAGAAGCCGCCGAAGCCGGGGTCAACCCGGCGACAATGTCGGAGGATCAGCTGATCGCGGCGATGGCGAAGCACCCAATCATCGTCGAGCGGCCGATTGTCGTCTCCGGCGGCAAGGCCGCCTTGGGTCAGCCGCCGGAGAATGTTCTGAAGGTGATCTAAGCGGCGTTCGACTTCGGCTCTTTTGGCTTTAAATAAGCAATCGCCGCATGGTCGACGCAGTACGGCTTGCCTGGGGTGGGCCGGCCGCCGCAGAAATGGAAATCGTCGTCGCCGGGGTGCCCGTGCGGCCACATGCAGACCGGGCCGGTGAACTCGAAGACGTTGCGGCGCGGCGCCGGTTTGACGGTGATGACCCGCGGCACCAGGCCGAGGCGGTGCACCTTGCCGATCACCGCGTTCTTGGTGACCCCGATGCGGCGGCCGATCTCGGCGGTGGTGATCCCTTCGTCCCACAGGACAGTCAGTTCGTCGATACGCTCGGGTGTCCAGGTGCCTATATCCATGTCCCCCACCGTATTCTGTAGGCCAGGCGATACGCCCTACCAAATACGGTAGCACCCTTGTGGGTCGTCGCCAATAGGGAACTAGATATAGTGTCATCTATCCGCGCCGGTAGCTGAGGACCTTCGAGAAATAGGCCGGAATCTGCGCCTCTCGGCTGAGGCCCGAGCCGAACAGCCGGTCCAGATCCTCGCGCAGATAGCTGGCGTAGTAGGGCTCGTGAAAGGCCACCGGAAACCATTCGAGCATGGCGTCATAGTCGGGCTCATCCCCGGTTTGTAATGAGTCGAGGAAGATGAGCCGGCCGCCTGGCTTCAGCACGCGGCGGATTTCACCCGCGACCGCCTGCCGGGCGCGGTGCGGCAGCTCGTGGAACAGATAGAGGCAGGTGACGATGTCAAAGCTGGCGTCGGCGAAGGGCAGCACCTCGGCATTGGCCTCGGCGAGCGCCACCCGCGACCATGCGGCGAGGCGGCGCTCGGCGACCGCGAGATACGGCGCCGACAGGTCGATCCCGGTCACCGCCAGCCGCGGGTAGTTACGTTTGACTTCGGCGAGGAAGCCGCCGGTGCCGCAGGCGATGTCGAGCAGCCGCGCGGAGCGTATACCGCCTGCTGTCTCCAACAGCGCCTTGCGCAGCGGGGCCAGCGCTTGCCGGCGCATCGCCGCCGCGCCGCCGCCGAACAGCACCTCGACCTGATGATCGTAGCGCTCGGCCGACGCCGCGCTCAGATAGCCGTCGCTCTGAAAATGGAAATGCCGACGGTAGTAGGCGGGGTAGCGCTCGGCTCCCCGTTGCTTCAATAAGCGCTCGCCCGGGTCGCCGTGGCGGCGGGCATCGACGGCGCCGAGATCGGCGAAGAAATCGACCGCGCGACCGAGTTCGGCGAGCGGGTTGCCGCGCCAGTCTTCGGGCGCGGTATAAATCCTGGCCTGGATGTTGCGCCAATCCTGTTCGAGCAGTTTTCGCAAATCGCCGAGGATGCGGCGGCGGTCCGGCATCGCCCTGCCCTTCAGCCGCTCCGGGAGTTTCATCGGCTTCGTTAGGCGTGCAGCGAGCAACTTCTGGCCGAAGAACCACGAAACCCGCGCCGCCTGCGCGGTGTCGTAGAGGAGCTTGTCGAGCGCGGTCGCCATGACGCACCAGGAATTACGCCGCGGCGCTTCGTTTGCAATGCCCCGTTTGCGCTCTCCTGCTCCGCTCGCTTTAATCGAGCGGCAAACCTTTTTGAGGAGCGAAGCGCGATGCCGCGGTTTCATACGATCGACGATCTCGACGTCGCCGGTAAGCGTGTGCTGCTCCGCGCCGACCTCAACGTGCCGGTCAAGGACGACAAGGTCACCGACGCGACCCGCATCGAGCGGCTGGCGCCGACGATCGAAGCGCTGATCGCGCGCAACGCCAAAATCGTGGTGCTGTCGCATTTTGGCCGTCCGAAGGGCCCGGATACGGAGAACTCGCTGCGGCAGCTGGTCGAGCCGCTGAGCCGGGCGATCGGCGGCAAGACGGTGCACTTCGCCACGGATTGCATTGGGCCCGAGGCAAAGAAGGTGGTCGATGCGCTGCAGCCCGGCGAGGTGGCGCTGTTGGAAAACCTGCGCTTTCATCCCGAGGAGGAGAAGAACGACACCGGTTTCGCCAAGCAACTCGCGGAGCTCGGCGACCTTTATGTCGACGACGCGTTCTCGGCGGCGCACCGCGCGCATGCCTCGATCGAGGCGCTCGCCCATCTCTTGCCGAACGCCGCCGGCAAGTTGATGCAGGCCGAGCTGGAGGCGCTCGGCGCCGCGCTCGAACATCCGGAGCATCCGGTGATGGCGTTGGTCGGCGGCGCCAAAGTCTCGACCAAGCTCGACCTGCTCAAATTCATCCTTTCCAAGGTCGACAAACTGGCGATCGGTGGGGCGATGGCGAACACCTTCCTCTTCGCGCAAGGCCGGCCGGTCGGCCGTTCGCTGTGCGAGAAGGAAATGGCCGACACCGCGCGCGACATCCTGGCGGCGGCCGAAAAACGCGGCTGCGAGGTGATCCTGCCCGACGACGCGGTGACCGCGGAGGAGCTGAAGCCCGGCGTCGTGACCCGCACGGTCGGGATCAACGCGGTGCCGCAAAACGCGATGATCCTCGATATCGGCCCCGACAGCGTCGCGCGCATCTCGGCCGCTCTTGGCGAGTGCAGGACGCTGGTGTGGAACGGGCCGGTCGGCGCGTTCGAAACGCCGCCGTTCGACCGCGCCACGGTGGCGCTCGCGAAGAAAATCGCCGAGCTGACCCAGGCCAAAAAGCTGCTCAGCGTCGCTGGCGGCGGCGACACCGTCGCGGCCCTGGCCGCAGCCGGGGTCGAAGACAAACTCACCTATGTCTCGACCGCCGGCGGCGCGTTTCTCGAATGGCTTGAAGGCAAGGAATTGCCGGGGGTCGCGGCGCTGAAAGTCTCGTAACGCTCTAATATTATTTGTTTTCTGTGCTTTGGAACAGCGCGAAAACAGCGGCCGGAACAGCGAGATAACAGCGGCGGAACAGCGGATTATCAGCGGACGTAGCAGAGGTATCAGCGACATTTCTGCGACAAATGCACAACCGCGACTCGGTTGGAGCATGTTGCACTTCACGTCCCCATTCGGCGGGTG
>DATNJF010000044.1:0-8217 GCA_035604035.1 Allostellaceae bacterium
CCACTCGCGGACCGTGCCATCGGGGGCCAATACCAGCACACCACGCGCCCAGACATCCCGGTAAACGCCGTCGCGTCGCCTGAGCCGGTATTCGGTCTCGTAGTGCGTTGCTCCCTCCCGAACCGCCTGAAACCACGTTTCGAACACGCGTCGGCGATCGTCGGGGTGCAGCGCGGCGTTCCAGCCATCGCCGCGCATTTGCGCGAAGCTCTGTCCGGTAAAGGCGGTCCACTGTGGGATTTTTTGAACGACCTTCCCCTGAGCGTCGGCTGTCCACACCCCGTCCGCGACGGCGCGGACCAGCGCGCGAAACCGCGCTTTGTACATAGCCTGCTCGCTGACGCGCCGTCTCGAGCCGGGTTTGAGCGCGGCAATTCGGGTTGTGGCAACCTTCACCCGCAAGTGCGGCCTCGCCGTCGCCAATTCGGACGATGCAGTGCTGGGGGACACTGAGCGCTCCTCATCAATCATCCCTGTCATATTGGGCGGGAGAGGAACTCTCGGCTTGATTTAGGTCAAACACTGACGGAGCACCATTCATTCAAATGAATGAACTCCTTCGGGAGACTTTACTGAATACGGTTGAAAATTGACTACAATTCTAACGTTTTACGTGTAAATATTAACTAATCTTAACGAGGATAACTTGTATTAAAGCGCATGCATCCACGCAGGGACTGGCCTTTAGGAAATATGAATGATCGATCATTCAAATGGATGATGCCGATTATATACTATTTGATTTAAATGACAGTTTGGAGAAACGATCTTTAGAGACGGCAGAGGCAGCGGTTGACGATTCCCCCAGCGGATGTGAAATCCAATGCTCGATCAGCCCCATAATGAGACAGTTGAGCGCATCTTCGACGCGGTGCTCGACTATGACCTGACCGATCGCGCTCTCCAAGCCATCGCGGAATATGTTGGCGTGGCCACTGCCTCTTAATCTTCTCGTCAACAAGCTTTCCGGCCAAGTCAGTACTGTGGCGCGGTGGGGTAGCTTTACCGGCAGCTCAGCGGATTACCTGACTTATTACGGCAAGATCGACGCGTTTCGGCCGCTTCTGGAAAAAGCTGCTTCGGGCAGCCTCCTTCGGCTTACCGAGCATCTGCCGCAGAAGATGCTGCGCCACGACGAGTGGTATAACGACTACATCCTCAAAAACGGAAGCTGCGACTCTCTCGGCGGCAAATTCTGCGAAACTCTGTCGCATGCCGTCATCGTCGGCCTTCACCGCACCAACGGCGACAACGGCCCGTTTCCCCGAAATCCGGAAGGTCTGCAAGCGCTCATCGGCCCGCTCAGGAGTGCCGCGCGCCTCAATGTTGGGCTGATCGAGTCCGGTTATCGCGCCCCGATGGGGTTTGGCCGGATCGACGATCTCAGCGCCGGAGCGATCTTCACCGACGGGCTTGGTCGGGTGATCGATACGAACAGGGCTGGGGAGGAGATTTTGCGCGCTGGCGACGCACTGACCATCCACGAGGGCCAGATTTCTGCGCGCCGCAACTTCGAGACGGCAAAGCTCTTGTCCCTGATCGCCAATGCCGCAGTGCCCGAAAAGGGGCCATCCGCCGGTTGCATGCTGGTCGCTCGCGACGGCGGACTCCCCGCGCTCATCGTCCGGGTGGCGCCGGTCAGAGCCGGACGAGCCGGGTCCGGCATACCGTTGGCGCTGATCCTTGTCTCCACTCCCAGCGAAAACCTTGTCTCCGAACGCGAACTCGCCGAACTTTACGGGCTATCGCCGGCCGAAAGCCGCCTCGCCTTGGCGCTGGTGCGCGGCAGGAGGATGACCGAGATCGTCGCCGATTTCGGGGTGCAAATCACCACTCTGCGCACCCAGCTCAGCGCCATCCTGAGGAAATGCGAGGTCGAGCGACAGTCGGATCTGGTGCGCCTGATCGCCACCATTCCGGTCGTCAACCCACAGGCTGTCTCAGTGGCCGAAGCCACGCCGCCGGAACATCATGCAAGCGCAAAATAGCCAGCACATCTTGGTCGTTGAAGACGACGCGAGTCTCCGGCGAATCGTCGTCCGCATGCTGGAAGGCGCCGGTTTTGCGGTAACAGCGGCGCACGGTTTCGGCGATGCGATGGAGGCTATCGAAAGCACAAACGAGATTTCCCTGCTGCTCGCCGATATCGAGATGCCGGCAGGCACGCCGCACGGCTACTCGATTGGTGCGAGCGCGCGGCGCCATCGCCATGATTTGAAGATCGTCTACATGACCGCCGGGCCAGAACCGGAAGGTTTCGCCCTCTTTGATCGCGGCGGCGGCGGCGTGCTGCGCATGCCTTTTACCGCCTACGCCTTGATTAGAACGATAACGGTAGAGCTCGCGCGCCACTAGGCCCGGCAAATGGGCCAACAGCTGCTGCGCGGCCGTGCTGCGCTGCCGCCGCTCCAGGCTCGTTCAGCGCCCTGCCATCAGGCGCTCTCGCGTCACCCCGGCAACCATTGCTGGTAAGGGTATCGGCGGTCTTTCGTACCGGAAGCCATCGATGACGTAGCCACGCCCCCACACCGTGGTAATCGGCCATGGGGATTTTTTGCGGAGCCGGCAAACATACACGTCGATGATCTTTGACCCGGCGCCACCGTTCGGATCCGACCAATACATTTCGTCAAGCAATTCGTGTCTGGTGACGAGCTTACCGGCGCTTTTGACGAGCCGGGCGAATATCAGCCACTCGCACTCGGTCAGCGGGACCCGCTTCCCGTCGCGGATGATCTCCTGACGTTCCCAGTCTAGGGTTGGCGACACCGCCTCGGGCGCGGCCGATTCACTCCATCGGAGACGCTCAATTTCCGCCGCGGCCTCGTGAGCGAGCGCTGCTACTTCCTGGGCGTGAAGCGACATCGGCTGCAGCAGCGCGAGCAACCGGAGGCGCTCCACGAGGTCGGTCATGTCATGCGCCTTTTGGGGGACCGGGCTAGCGCTTGCCATCTCAGAGTACGCTACGCTGGGGGGGGTCACGGGTGCGCTCCTGCAGAAATTGCTCCCGCCACTTAGGCCCGGGGAGACGGCGCCAGCGTTGATCTGAGTCAAATGAATGACGGCCCCATCTCGTTCAAATGAATGAGCGATATCGGCCCAAGGACAGCTCTGACGATCGGTATGCGCCATCTTGAGTTGGTGCGGGTGAAGGGACTTGAACCCCCACTTCCTTACGGAAAGCAGATTTTGAGTCTGCCGCGTCTACCATTCCGCCACACCCGCCCGTGTGGACCGACAACACCGTGGACTAACAACGGGCCGCGACTATAGCCGCGACGCAAATAACGGCAACTCCGGCGCGCTCTCTGGCTTACGTCCGCGTTCAGGCTTGAGCGCGGCGCCGGTCGGCGGGTCCTCCTTTTCGCCGGTCGCGACGATGCGCAGCCGCTCGGGCTGGAGCGGACGTTGCAGCGCCAGCGCCTCGTCGGCCGGTGCGCGCAGCCACACATCCCACTCCTCCGGCGTGGTCAGCATCACCGGCATCGCCTTGGCGTGGATCGGCCGCACGACCGCGTTGGGCTCCGTCGTCAGGAACCCGTAGAGCAGGTGCTCGCCCGCCTCCTTGCCGCGCACCCCGGTCCACGGCCGCCAGATGCCGGCGAAGGCAAAAAGCGGCCGGTCGCCCCCTTCGGTTGACGCAAGCGCGAACCAATGCGTCACCTTGGGCG
The DNA here is from genome assembly GCA_035604035.1 of Allostellaceae bacterium. GTDB lineage: Bacteria > Pseudomonadota > Alphaproteobacteria > ATCC43930 > CGMCC-115725 > DATARH01. Next base: position 3,672 of record DATNJF010000044.1, read on the forward strand.
CGGTGTCAGTCCACTCGCAAAACGAAGTCGCCGGCACCAGGCAGCGCCAGCGCGGGTCGAGCCAGGGCTCCCACCACGCGCTCTTCGTGTTGCGGACATTGGTCACCGGCCTTCCCCCCGCTTGCGGTGACGGGAGGCCCCAGCGCATCGGCAGCATTTCCCGCACCCCGTCGCGACCCGCGCGCACCACCGGCGCCATCTGGTCGGGGAAGATCGCCGGCAGCGGCTTCTGGTTGCCGGTGCGGTCGTTGAGCACCCGCATCAGCCGCCGCACCTCGTCCTGCGACCTTGTGTAGGAATAGAGGTTGCACATCCCGGTCAGCCCACCGGAAACCGCCGCCGCAGGAAATCACGCACATCCTCGGCGCAGCAGTCGGGCGCCGCGTCGCAGATATTGTGCGGCATACCCTCATAGGTCTTGAACTCGACATCCTTGAGCCGGCGGAACGGCTGGTAATTTTCGATCGAGCCGACCGTTTCCGCGCCGGGGATCACCACCATCGTCGGAGACTCGATGCGTTCGACCTCGCCGCTCCAATCGTAGCTCGCCATCAGCATCACGAACTTTCCGATATAGGCCGGGTCGTTCTTCGCCGCCTCGTCGAGGAACCATTCGACGAGGCCGGGGTCGGCATCGGCGGGCAGCCGGTCGCGGATCGTCGCGGCGAGGAAGCCGCGCAACCCCTTTGCCTGGATTTGCGGGATCCAGCTCGGCGCCTGACTGTTTTTCAGCCCTGGGGTCGAACCGAACAGGCTGAGGCTCTTCACCCGCTGCGGCCGGGTCATCGCCAGCTGCTGGCCGAGATAGCCGCCGGCAGAGTTGCCGACGATATGCGCCGCACCGCAGCCGAGATGATCGAGCAGCTCCTCGACATCGCGCGTGAGCCGCTCGAGGGTCAGCGCCTCCGCTGCCGGCGGCACTTGCGAGGCGCCATGGCCGCGTAAATCGAGCCGCACGACGCGATACTCGCGGCAGAGATGCGGCACCCAGCCGAAATAGCGCCGGGCGCTCCCCATCGCCGCGTGCAGCAGCAGCACCGTCTCCGTCCGCCGCCACGGGTTGGCGAAGTCGTCGATGTAATAGGCGAGGCCGAGGCCGTCGCTGGTGACAAATCTCTCCATCGCACTCTCATGATGGTGGCAGATAAATTCGGTAGCGCTTCACCCCGTTGCCGTCCCCGCCTGCGCCGCGCGCAGCATCTTGCGGCGGCGGAAATAGGTCGTCAGCACCAGCACCAGCGCCGCGATGAACCCGGCAAACACCGAGCCGATCGCCCCGAAGATCGCGCCGATCAACCGGCCGAGAAACCCGCGGCTGACCGCGAGCACGGTCTGCGGCTCGGTGCGGCCGCCAGAATACGCAGCGCCCAGGCGGTAGCGTCCCGGCTTGGCGATGTCGAAGGCCAGCACCGACTTGCCGCTATGGCCGCCGATCGAATAGCTGCTGCTGAAGCCTGGCTCGACCACCGCGATCGCCTGGCCATTGGCTTCGGCGGTGACGCTGACGCTGAGCCCGGCGATGTTCGGCGCCGAATAGAGCTTGCCGTCGACGACGCTGTCGGCCTCGTGGAAGATCGTGTAGGTGCCCGCCTCGTGGAGGGTCAGCACGCTGGTACCTGGGACGACCATCCGGGTCAGCGCGTTCTGCAGCGCCGCGATCTCGGTCCACGCTAGCCAACCCGCGATCGCCAACCCCAGGATCACCGGAATCGGCGCCAGGAAATACCCGGCCTTGCTCTTCATTGTCGAGCCGGCCCCGGCTTATTCCGCGGCTTCGGCGCGCGCCGGCCCCAGCGTCTTCATGAACTCGATCAAATAGGGCTTCCACAATTTCGCGTAGAAATGGCTGAAATGGCCGTGAGTGTCCGGCCCCGCCGGGATCAGCACGTACTTGCCGTGCTTGACCCGCTTTATCGCCCGCTCGACGGTGCCGAGCTCGGGCGGGTTGGCGTGGTCCTCGGCGTCGTTGATCAGCATCACCTTGGCCGTGATCTTGTCGAGGTCGGGCTCGGGGTTGTAGTCGCGGATCGCCTCGATCGCCCAGAGCTGGTTGTTGGCGTCGCCCTTCCTCGCCTCCTCCAGCCGGCGCTCGTACAGCGCGTCGGCGGCGGCCAGCGTCGGCGCCATCTCCTGGATGCGGGCCGGGCTCTCGACCCCGAAATTCCCGGCGGCGCTGTAGATGTAGTGCCGAGGGTTCTTGTCGTAGAAGCCGCCGTTCCAATCGGGGTCGTTGCGGATCGCCTCGGCCGCGGCGCGGCGCCCCAGCCAGTTGCGCCCGCTGATCTCGACCGGCTGGCACGAGATCGGAATGACCCCGTCCATCAGATCGGGGTACGCCTCGGCCCACATCCAGGCGTGCATCCCGCCCATCGAGCTGCCGATGACGAGGCGCAGATGCGCGACGCCCAGTCCCTCGGTGATGAGGCGATAGCCACTATCGACCATGTCGCGGTAGCGGTAATGCGGGAAATTCCCCTTGAGCCCGTCCGACGGCTTCGACGACCCGCCGCGCCCGAGCGCGTCCTGCATGGTGATGAAGTAGTCGCGCGCGTCGAGCGGCTGCCCAGGGCCGAACAGCTCGTCGGCGAGGCTGGGCCTGAGCCAATTTTCGCCGGTGCCGGTGTTCCCCTGCAGCAGCAGCACACCGTTGACGATCTTGCCCGCCGCGTTCTTCTGCGGCACCCCCATCGTCCGGTAGTGTAGCTTCAGCTCCGGCAGCACCTTGCCGTCCGAGAAGCGGTAATCCTTCAGGATGAAGTCGGCTTCCTGGTAATTCAGCCAATTCGGCATCGACGCTCCTCCCAGTCAAATCACGCCATGATCGGCGCGGTGCCTTCCAAGGTCGTGCGGTGCATCAGCCGCGTATAGCGCGCCTCGTCGAACGGGGTCGCGCAGTGCTGGGTGCAGCGGTTATCCCACAGCACCGCGTCGCCGTCGCGCCAGCGGTGGCGGTAGACGAAGCGGTCCTGCCGGGCGAATTCCTGCAGCCAGGCGACGAGCGCACGGCCGTCCTCGGCCGGCATGCCTTCGATGTCGCAGGCCCAGCGGCCGATATAGAGCGACACTCGCCCGCTGCGGTCGTGCCGACGCACCAGCGGGTGGAACACGTCGGGCCGCGCCGCCAATTCCTCGGCGGTATAGGGGCGCATGTCGGGATAGTTGATGCGGTGCATCTCGGCGCGGCTGAAGCGCCCGCGCTTGCCGGCGATCTTGGCCTTAACCTCCGCCGGCAGCGCGGCATAGGCCGCGACCATGTCGGCGAAGAGGGTGTCGCCGCCTTCCGGCGGGACGATCCGCGCATAGAGGAACGAGCCGGCATTGGGGATGGTCTTGTCCTCACCGTCGGTGTGAAACCCCATCCCGGCGCCGCGCAGCCCGAGCGGCTTGCCGTTTTCCTCGGCATTGCCGACCACCCACACCTCGGGAAGGTCGGGCAGGTTGAACTCAGACGGCACCATGATGTGCAGCGGACCGAGCCGCCGGGTGAAGGCGATATGCTCCGCCGGGGTCATGTCGAGGTCGCGGAACACCAGAATGCCGTGGCGGAACCACGCCGCTTCGATCGCCCGCAGCTCCGCATCATCGATCCGCAAATCCGGGGCGGCGCCGATCACCTCGGCGGCGAAGTCGCCATGCAGCGGACGAAATTCGACGACCATCGCTCGCGCTCTCCAGCGTTTGGCGGTATTTTAGCCTCATGTCTCGCCGCCGTCTTGGTGGCAGTCTTATCGCCCATTGATTGTTTTGCGCGTTGCTATCGTCGAAGGCCGTTTATGCCAATTAGAGAATGACCATGCGATCTCCAGAATCCTCACGTCGCGAAGAAGCGTTAAATCGTATTTCTTATGCGAAAGACCATCATCTAAATTGGTTATATTTATATAATTTACAATTAACGAGCATCCCTGAAGAAATTTATGAGCTAACATGGATTAGAATGTTAGGATCAGATTTTAATAATATTAAACATATACCAAACGACATTTTGAATCTTAAAAACTTAAGAACCTTAGACATTTCATTCAACGGAATTGAAATAATACCAAAGACAATATTTTCACTCTATAGTTTAACTACACTCAAAATGTCTTATAGCTCTATTACAGAAATTTCTGACGATATAGATATTTGAGCGATCTAAAAACACTTTATTTGAATCAAAATAGAATTTCATCAATATCACCTGCTTTAGGATCCCTCACGTCGTTGGAGGCTTTATATCTGACAGACAACCGGCTTACTGAGCTTCCCCGAGAATTCCGGGGCTTAACTAGGCTAAGGCGGATTTATCTTCGCGGTAATCCACTGCGGCAGCCGTACCCCGCACTGATTAGAAAAAGCCCCTACGAGACGGCCCGCAACGTAATCATCTACTCAGCAACCGGGCAAGTTCCGGCAGACACTCCGCCAGGAGATGGCGCTCCCGAAGTACCCAGCCCGGGACCAGGCTCAACGTTTGTGATCACGCCCGCAGGATTTGAATTGGCGTCGGGCACCCCAGAACAAGCTGAACAGGAGGACAACTCCCAGCAAGCTTTACTTCGGC
>DATNJF010000045.1:0-6014 GCA_035604035.1 Allostellaceae bacterium
CGGACGCGGCCAAGCCGCCGATCCGCGGCAATTTCGCGCGACCTGCCAGCGCGCCGGCCAGGTTCAAGCCCGGCGACCGGGTGCGGACAAGGGAGATGAACCCCGCGACCCACACTCGCCTGCCGCGCTACGCCCGCGACAAGGAGGGCGTGGTCGAGGCGATCCGCGGCTGCCACGTCTATCCCGACACCGCGGCGCTCGACGTCCACAACGAAAACCCGCAATGGCTCTATACGGTCGTCTTCACCGGCAAGGAGCTATGGGGCGATGAGGCCGACCCGGCGATCAAGGTCTCGATCGAGGCGTTCGAGCCCTATCTGTTGCCAGCATGAGCGCGCTCGATCTCACCGCCGTTCCCGATCTCCCGGGCCTGCCGCGCGGCGAGGAGGGCCCGGTGTTCAGCGAGCCGTGGCAGGCGCAGGCCTTTGCCATGGCGCTGTCGCTGCACCAGCGCGGGTTGTTCACCTGGAGCGAATGGGCGGCGACCCTGGCCGACGAGATCAAGCGCGCCCAGGCGGCGGGCGACCCCGATACCGGCGAGACCTACTACCATCACTGGGTTTGTGCGCTCGAACGCCTGGTCGCCGAAAAAGGCGTCGCCGATGGCGTGACCTTGACCCGCTACCGCGACGCCTGGGAGCGCGCCGCCGACGCGACGCCGCACGGTGCGCCGATCGAACTCAAACCCGGCTATTTCGAGCCGTGAGACGGGAACGTTGATGGAATTTGGCATCTTTCACGAGTTTCTCTCGGCCAAGTCGCGGTCGCAGGCGGAGGCGTTTTCAAACTCGTTCGCGCAGATCGAGGCGGCAGAGAAATGGGGCCTCGACGTCGTGTGGCTCGCCGAAATCCATATGAACCCGACCCGCTCGCTGCTGTCGGCGCCGCTCACCGTGGCGAGCGCGATCGCCGCCCGGACCAGCCGCATCAAGATCGGTACGGCGGTGCAGATTCTGCCGCTCGCCCACCCGCTGCGCCTCGCCGAGGAGACCGCGACGATCGACCAGATCAGCAAAGGAAGGCTGATCTTTGGGGTCGGCCGCAGTGCCTTTCCGCGCGCCTACAACGCCTACGGCATATCCTACGAGGAGAGCCCGCAGCGCTTTGCCGAGGGCCTGGAGATCATCAAGAAGGCGTGGACGCAGGAGAGCGCCTCGCACCATGGCCGTTGGTACAGCTTCGAGAATTTCACCCTGGTGCCGCGCCCGGTGCAGAAACCCCACCCGGAAATCCGCATCGCCGCCAGCCAGCACGATACCTACGCGGCGATTGGCAAGCTCGGCTACCCGTGTTTCTCGGCGGTCCGCGCCAGCCCGCTCTCCGAACTGGCGGGTCACACCCGCGCGTATCGTGAGGCCTGGGCGGCCGCAAGGCATAAGGGCGAGCCGCGCGCCTATCTGCAGGTGCCGATCTATGTCGCGGCGACGAAGGAGGCGGCGCTTGCCGATCCCGAAATCGGGTTGATGCGGTTCTCGACCTATCGGCCCGACCTCATCCGCGGGCCGATGATTTACGAGACCGTGCTGCGGGAGAAGGGCATCGTCGGCACGCCGGAGATGGTGACCGAGCGGTTGATGGAATTGCGTGACACGGCGCAGCTCGCCGGCGTCTCAGCCGAGATCAATCCCGGCAGCATGCTCAGCCACGAGCAGGCCATGGCCTCGCTCCAGCTTTACATCGAGGAGGTCATGCCGCATTTCAAATAGCGGCAGTCGAGGGAGGCATCCGATGGCGACCAACGGTCAGCGCTACAGTGTCGGCGGGGTCATGCTCGAGCGGCCGTTCAAGATCCGCCGGCTTGGCCATTTCGGCTTCAACATGGACAGAATGGAGGAGGGCAGGGCGTTCTACGGCGACCTCTTGGGCTTCAAAATCTCCGACCTCGCCGATTTCTCGCGCGCGCCGTGGTTCCCCAAGGATTTCGCCGGCCCGCAGGGCTATTTCATGCGCTACGGCACCGACCATCACGCGATGGTGCTGTTCTCGAAAAAGGTGATGGACCAGCGCGCCGACCGCAAATTCGTGCCCGGCATCACCGTCAACCAGATCACCTGGCAATGCGGCAGCCTCAAGGAGATCGCCGACGCCCACTCCTATTTCGAGGCGCATCAGGTGCGCATCCAGCGGGTCGGCCGCGACATGCCGGGCAGCAACTGGCACACCTATGTCTACGACCCCGACGGCCACACCAACGAGCTCTATTATGGGATTGAGCAGATTGGGTGGAACGGCCTGTCGAAGCCGCGCGACCTCTATTACCGCGGGTTCCAGGAAAAGCCGCCGCTGCCGCAAATGTCGGAGGCGGCCGAGCTGAAGGAGGCGGCCGAGAAGGGCATCGACGTCTATTCCGGCCACAAGCCCAACGGCAATCTTCCCGAGACCTACGATGTCGAGGGGGTGCTGCTGGCGCGCCCGTTCAAAATTACAAAAATTGGGCCGGTGAGCCTCTTCGTCGACGATGTCGACGCCGCCGAGCGCTTTTATGTCGAGCGGCTCGGCTTTGTGCGCAGCGAGGAGGCGATCTATCGCGGCGCACGCTGCGTCTTCCTGCGCTGCGGCGCCGAGCACCACACTCTGGGCCTGTTCCCGAAAGAGCTGCGCAAGACCCTCGGCCTCTCCGAGCACTCAAGCTGCATGTCGTTCGGCATCGAGCTCGGCAGCTACGCGCAGCTCAAGGAGGCGGTCGCGTTCCTCAAGTCGCGCGGCGTCGAGATCATCGACGCGATCCCGCCCGAGCTTTATCCGGGCATCGACTATTCGGCCTTCGCGCTCGACCCCGACGGCCACTGCATCCAGCTCTATTACTACATGGAGCAGATCGGCTGGGACGGAAGCGTCCGCCCGGCTTCCGAGCGCCGCACCGTGACTCGCCCCTGGCCCACGGCGCTGGAACCGCTCGGCGACACCTACCAGGACCAGGTGTTCCAGGGGCCTTTGGGGTAGCCGCCCGGCCCACTATGGGAGGACGTTTATTTCAGCGTGAGCGCGAGAAGGGGTCAGTCTCGTGCGTCTCACATACGGGGAGAAGTCGCAACGCGTCGTCAGCACGTTGGAGGTTGATCATATGAGTCTGGCTGCCGACCGTGAAATTCAGCCAGCTTGCGCCTAACAGACGAAGAAATTCAGCCTGACGCATTACGAGCTGGATCGAGTGCGGGTTGTAGGAAAAAACCGTACCGGTCAAAGTACAGATTGATTCATAACCGGATTTCCAATCTCAATTCCTATGGGATAATCACCGGGTGCTAGATTTATGCGAGTGTCGATTAGCCTAAGAGCAGACTGACTCGGTGTTGTTCTAGCCCAAAGATAATTGTCGAAATCCTTCGCCAGCAGCGCGCAACCCTCCGGATATTTGAGGAGCGTCCACCGTCCCACCTGCGTGAAAGTCTTTGGCTGGTCGTCAGCAGCTGCGCGCCCGAACAAAAGCAACCAAAACAAAGAGGCAAGGATCACGGCCAAGCGAAGCTTCTTCTCGCCGTAATCGCCTATCGAGGAAAGGATCAAATCGCCTCCCGCACTGAGCCGTACTATCGGTGGCCAGCGGTCATCAATCCTTCAGAAGCCGAGCAGCCCAATCGGCGACCGGATCGCGGCTGCCTATATCGGGCTGAACCATCCCATCGATCATGAACGTGGGCGAGACATGGATGCCGTTCTGACGGGCATACCGGCAATGCCATTTCACTTCACGGTCGAGATCGGGGATCGCGAAGGCCTCGACCAGTTCCAAATTACTGTAGCGCTCGATCCGCCCAATGATGTCGTTGGGCGTCGCGCCCATATTCGCCCCGCCGGCATGGTGGTCGAACTCGAATTCCTCGCGGTGCTCCGCGACCGCCGTCATCACCGATTTCGCCGCCTCTTTGCCGCCCTCGAGGGTCGAGGCGGCGATGATGCAGCGCGTGATGACGCCGGAGTACATGTGCCACGGCTGCGACTGCAGGCGCAGCTTGACGGTGATGCGGTCCGCGCCCGCCTGGTCGAGCAGCTCGTCGAGTTTGCCGAACGCCCGGCACGAATGCGGGCAGGTCGGTTCGAGGAACACCTCGAAGACGCGAGGCCCATGGCCCCAGACCAGCGGATCGGCGCGCCAATTACTCATACGATCTCCTCTCGGGCCTCGTTTTAGACCCCCGCCCGCACCTTCGGCATCACCTCCGTCGCCAGCACCTCCAGCTGCTCCAGTGCCAGGGAATTCGGCATGCCCGGCCAATGCACCGAGGCGACGATGTGGTTGACCCCGAGCCGGCGGTTGAGGCGCACCATCTGCTCGGCGACCTCGGCCGGCGAGCCCATCAGGAAACGGTCTTCCAGCAGCTCGGCGAATTCGTGGTCGAAATCGTCGCCTTCGGGCATCACCTTGTCCTGGCCCCAGGCGCGGTAGGCGCGGTATTTTTCTTCGAGATAGGGCTGCGCCAGGCGGATCGCCTCGGCGCGCGAGCTGGCGACAAACACCTCGCGGCGCATCGGCACCTCGGCCGGAAACGGCTTTCCCAATTCGTCGAGTGCGCGTTTGTACAAATCCATCTGGCGTTCGATCGTCGCCAGCGTGTTGTGCGGGTTGATGTACCAGCAATCGCCGATCCGCGCGGCGCGCTTGACCGCGACATCGGCGTTGGCGCCGATCCAGACCGGCGGCATCGGTTTCTGCACCGGCTTGATCGGGCAGGCGGCGTGGTCGAGCTCCCAGTCGGAGCCTTTCAGGGAAACAAAATCCTCGGTCCACAGCCGTTTGACCGCGAGCATCACCTCCTCGAACCGCGCGCCCAATTTGCCGCGCGGCACCCCGAACGCCTTGAACTCGACGTCGCGGTAGCCAATCCCGGCGCCGAACACGAGTCGTCCGCCCGACAGCAGGTCGAGCGTCGCCAGCTGCTCGGCGAGGTCCAAGGGCTTGTACAGCGGCGCCAGCACCAGCCCGCAGATGATTCTGAGGCGCGGCGCGATCGCCGCGCAGTATGAGAGAAACGGGATCTGCTGCACCGACTGGAACGGATGCGCGCTGAAATGCGAACCTTTCACCACACCGTCGAAGCCGAGCCGGTCGGCGGCGCGCACCAGCTCCAGATCGTCGGCGAGATGCTTTGCCGGGTCACCCGGCGGGTGCTGGCCGCGGACGATGAGGCTGAGCCTAAACCCAGGCGTCATCGGTCATGCCTTTCTCGGCCAGTTCCTTCTTCGCCTTGTCGTTCTTGTCGAGATCGAGCCCCATCCCGCGCAGCACGCCGGGCGCCTTGGTGAACTGGATGTTGGAATACTCGATGATCTCGAGCCGGTTGCCCCATGGATCGAGAAAATCGAGAAACGGCCCTTCGACAAACCGCGCGCCGGCGGCCTTGGCCAGCTCGATGATGCGGCTGCGGTCGTCGACGACAAAGCCGATATGGCGCTTTTCCTCGCCCTCCGCCTTGTAGTCCGGCACCCGCGTGATGTTGATAAACTGGTCGCCCATATCGATGAAGGCGTTGCGCTCGCCCTTGCCGCGCAGGGTGAAATCGAAAATCCGGGCGTACCAGTCGAGCGCCTCGTCGATGTTCCCGACCTCGATCGCGACGTGATTGATGCCGACCAGCCGCGGCTTCTTTGCTTCGGTCATGGCTGCCTCCGATGCCTGTCTTCCCACAGACTAACACCTTACCGCGAAGGACGCGGAGGGTGCGCGAAGGCCGCGATGGTTTGCGCCGCGAAGCGCCAAAAATCGACAATGAGACAGTGAGGCGATGAGGGAACGAAGCCGCGTCGATCTCACCGTCTCACCGCCTCATTGTGAACTATTTCGTCGCTGCGCGATCCAAGAATGCCTTTGCGTCCTTAGCGCATCCTTGGCGTACTTTGCGGTAAACGGTTTCGCTTCGCGAGGAACATGCATGCCGAACATCATCACCACCGTGGTCGGGTCGGGCGAAAAGGGGTTTGCCGGCGATGGCGGACCCGCCGAAAAGGCGCTGCTCAATGGGCCGTTCGATGTCTGCTTCGACCGCGCCGGCAACCTCTATTTCTCGGACACCTTT
>DATNJF010000046.1:0-23000 GCA_035604035.1 Allostellaceae bacterium
TTTCGTTTTTGAAAAAACTTGCCGAGGATAATGGGCTTATTTGGGGCGGGGACTGGGGCAATGACACCGTCGTCCACAGCTTCGTCGATGCCGACCACGTGCAGCGGGTAAACGTATCCGACCAGGTAAAACTGTTCGATCTCGCTTGGTATCCCGACGAAACCTACAAGCCGAAGATCACCACCTAACGCCAACACAAAAGAGCAACGAGACCAACTCATGGCCACGCTCGACGACATCGAGGCCCAGAAACAGATGGCAATCGCCATCATTCAAACGCTGATCTACGACGCCACCGCCAAGGCGAACGACGCACAATCGGCCGACAGGCAACATCAGTGGGGTATCGTGCTCAATCAGCTGAACGAGCAGCGCGATGCGGTCCTGGGTCAAGCTTATGAGGATGAGCCAAAGCTGCCACAGATGCAGGTGGCCCTCGACACCCTCGAAGCTGTCACCGAGCAGTTGACGAAGGTCGCCGTGAGGATGACCGGTGTGACGGCATTTCTCAATAACCTGGCGGATCTTGGTGGCGCGGCCAATCAGGCGGTCATGGCCTTGAAGAAAAAGACCTGATCGCGGCGCGCAGAACCGTGTCCGCGCCTTTCAAGCTTCACGAGGATGATCGACCAAAATGGCCACAAATCTCAGTGATCACTTCACTCTCGAGGAGCTCGTCCATAGCGATGTCGCCTTGCGCAAGGGCATCGACAATACGACCAGCAATCCGGCGATCGTAACTGCTCTGACGGTGCTCGCTAGCAACATCCTAGAGCCGATCCGGGCTCAATTCGGCGCCTTTTCGCCGACCAGTGGCTATCGCTGTCCGGCGCTCAATACCGCGATCGGTGGAGCGGCCAATTCCCAGCACATGAGTGGGCAGGCGGCGGATATCGTCATCCCCGGCGTGACGCGCCTTGCGCTGGCGCAGTGGATCGAGCGGTCGCTCGATTTCGACCAGCTTATTCTCGAGCTTTATACCCCCGGCGAGCCGGATAGCGGCTGGGTGCACTGCTCGTATGTAAACCCAGCTCGAAATCATAAGCAGAGTCTCACCTTCCCGCCGCAGCTACGGCAGTACATCCCCGGACTGCAGGCCTAGCCGCAGGAGGACGACATGCCGCTCATCTACAACACGCCGGGCATAGGGCTCGCGCAAGGCGCCGCCAACGATCCGACGCTGGTGCGGGCGCTGCAGCGCGATTTGCGTGCGCTCTGCTATCTGAAACAAGGCATCGACGGCAATTTCGGGCCCGGCACGGTGCTGGCGGTGCGCGCGCTGCAATACGACCTGCTCAACAACGATGGCAGCTCGTGGAGCGGCGACGACGGCCGCGCGCCGGTCGCGATGAATTCCTACAATGATGATGGAACCGGCGGCAGGCGGGTTACGTCGATCACCGGCACCGTTACTCAGGCGCTGGCGCAGTGCCTCGAAGCACTCCTGAACGACCCGAATGTTCCTTCGCTCCCGGACGCAAACGATCCGGCGGCCGAAAACCGCGCGGCGATGCTGGCGATATCGGGCACCGCTAGCACGGTTGCGCCGACGCCTTTCATCGCCGCCATGGTCGTGCTGGAGAGCAGCGGGCAGCATTTCCATGTGCCGCGACCGGGCGACAGCGACAGCTTCGTTATCGTCGGGTTCGACCGGAATGACCAGAAAGTGCCCGATCATGTCACCTCGCGGATCGGCCAGTACACATTCTTCCATCACCCGCCGCGCGCGGAAGAGGTGACCGAGTTCATCGCCGATCCAGTACGCAATGTGCAGCACGCCTATGGCGAGCTGCGCGAGAAGTTCGACAAGTTCGTGGTAGGTCCGACCGACAAGGCCGACGACCGCATGGCCGAGCACGCGCTGCTGCCGCTGCGCCTCTGCAAATACGCACCGTCGGACCAGCGCTATATGCGCGACTGTCGGGCCTGCGCCATGGCCGCCCGCAAGGTTGACATCGTCAGCGGCACGCCGTGCTACCCGGGCGCCTCGATCACCTATCGGCCGACGCCGTACCACCCGTCGGCGACCTATTCGGGCGTTCCGGACCGTGCCGACTTCGCCTGCGACTGGCCATACGCGGCTCGCCGCTACAATGGCGGCGGCGTCGATTCGTTCCACTACCAAACGCGGGTCATGCTGCAGTTATTGACAGCGCCCGCCAGCATCGGGAGCTGATGCCATGTCGCTGGGAACCGTGCTCGACGTCGTTATCGGACTGGCATTCACCTACCTGCTGCTCGGCATCATTGCCTCGGGCTTCCAAGAAGTCTGGGTCGCCTGCTCCAACAAGCGCGGCAAGGAACTGCAGAACGGGATCATTGACCTGCTGGCCGGCAGCGGGCCGCTCAATCTCGCCAATAAGGTCTTCAATCACGCGCTGGTTTTCGGCCTTTCGCCGGGGACCAGGGCGCCTTCCTATGTGCCGGCGCGGAATTTTACCCTGGCGGTGCTCGATACGCTGCGCGCCGGGGGGCAGGGACCGGTCTTCAGCGAAATCGAGAAAACCGTCGCCGCATTGCCCGACGGCGCCGCGAAACAGAGCCTCGCCTCCTTTATTACCGACGCCGCGGGCGATCTCGATAAGTTGCAGAAAAGTATCGAGACCTGGTTCGACGACGCGATGGATCGCGTCAGCGGCGTCTACAAGCGTTACTCACAGATTTTCACGCTGATCTTCGGCCTGGCCGCCGCGGTCATCTTCAACGTCAACTCCGTCAACCTCGCCTATACACTATGGACCAACGGGCCCTTGCGCGATGCCGCGGTGAAGGCGGCGCAACAATATGACGACGCGGCGGCGAAACAGCAGGCCTCGCCGGCAGGGCAGCAAACAACAGGCGACCCGGCAAAAGCGCAGGCCCAGGCCCAAAAGAAGATCGAGGACGCCGTGAACGTGCTCAACCAGTTGCCGATCGGTTGGATCGCTACCGCGGCGGAGACGCAAAACGGCAATCGACCGGGAGCGCTGAATCTGTTCTAGATGCGGCTTTGGGCTCCCGACTGGTCGGGCGTCTGGATGGTGCTCGGTTGGGTGATAACCGCGCTCGCGACCTCACTCGGCGCGCCGTTTTGGTTCGATGCGCTGAACAACCTGTTGCAATTGCGCAATACGGGACCGAAGCCGCAGCGCTCGGACGCCCCAACCGCGACCTCTTAACTTGGGTATTGCACGGCGGGGCACCGTAAGAAGCCTCGCCGCCCAGTATACCAGGGCAATCGGCAGCATCTTGAGTTGGTGCGGACGGAGGGACTCGAACCCTCACCCTCATTCGAGGAGCAGATTTTAAGTCTGCTGCGTCTACCGTTTCGCCACGTCCGCCTTGGTCATCGCGAGCGGCTCTAATCCTCGCTCGCGCCTTCGTGCGGGTCGCCGCCCAAGGATAAGATCAGTGCCTTCAGCTCCTCGGTCGCGGCCAGAAGCCGCGCCCGATCGGTGCCGCGAATAACCAGCGTTACGCCGAAATCGGCGCGGCGGAAATAGGGATAGGAGCCGATTTCGAGGTCGTCGTAGCGCGCCTGCAGCTCACCAAGCCCCTGCGCCAGCACCCCCTCGCCGAGGCCGCAGCTCGCCGAGCGGCTCAGCACCTTGGCGCCGCCCTTGAGCCGGTGGCTCAATTCGCGAAACGTCGCCTGCATGATCTGCGGTACGCCGGCCATGACATAGACATTGTCGATCCGGAAACCGGGCGCGCGCGAGATCGGGTTGGGCAGCAAGACCGCGCCGTCCGGCACATAGGCCATGCGCATCCGCGCCTCGTTGACCGCGCCCGCCGGGTAATGGCCTTCGAGCAGCCGCTTGGCCTCGGGATGAAGGATCAGCTTCACCGCGAAGGCTTCGGCGATACATTGCGCGGTGATGTCGTCATGGGTCGGGCCGATGCCGCCGGTGGTGAAGACGTAGTCGAAGGCGCGCCGCACCTCGTTGACCGTGGTGACGATGGTGTCGCTATCGTCGGGGATCACCCGCACTTCCTTGAGGCGGATACCGGCCTCGTTCAGCCCCTTGGCGAGAAAGGCGATGTTCTCATCCTGGACGCGACCCGACAGGATCTCGTTGCCGATAATGAGGACGCAGGCGGTATAGGTCTTCGGCGGGCTGTCCGCGCGGCTCGGCATCGTCGCTCTCATTGACGGTGACTTCACCTTCATAGGCAAAGCTGCCCGCCGGCACAATCGATCTGCGGGTCTGGTATCCGACGGGATTGCCGCAAGCCTCCCGACATCCGATATTAGAAGCATGCGAAAGAGCGTTCGGTGATGCAGCAAGACGTCATGTTGGGTATGGATTCGAGCCGTGAAGCGATCACGCGGTCGGGCTCGATCAAAATCCATGGACCCGCCGCCTTCGAGGGCATGCGCAAGGCCGGAGCTTTGGCCGCGGCGACGCTCGACTTCATAACGCCGTACGTCGTGCCCGGCGTCACCACCGGCGAGCTCGACCGGCTCTGCCACGAATTCGTCACCGATCACGGCGCAATTTCAGCGCCATTGGGCTATCGCGGGTTTCCCAAAGCGATCTGCACCTCGCTCAACCACGTCGTCTGCCACGGCATCCCCGGCGACCGGCGGCTGGTGGAAGGCGACATTCTCAACATCGACGTCACCCCAATCCTCAACGGCTGGCACGGCGACAGCAGTCGCATGTATTTCGCTGGCGACCGCATCTCCCTCAAGGCGCGCAAGCTCGTCGACGTCACCTACGAGGCGATGATGCGCGGCATCGCCGCGATCAAGCCCGGCCTCCACATCGGCGTCATCGGCGATGCGATCCAGCGCTACGCCGAGAGCTACCGCTACGCCGTGGTGCGCGATTTCTGTGGCCACGGCGTCGGCCGGGTGTTTCACGACGCGCCGTCGATCCTGCATTACGGCCGCCCGCAGGACGGGCCGGTTATGCTCGAAGGCATGTTTTTCACCATCGAGCCGATGATCAATGCCGGTCGCTGGGAGGTGAAGGTGCTGAGCGACGGCTGGACCGCGGTCACCAAGGACCGTTCCCTGTCGGCTCAGTTCGAGCACACGATCGGGGTCACCGCGACCGGCTACGAAATCTTCACGATCTCTCCCGCCGGCCTGCACCGCCCGCCTTATGAACTCCCGCCCGCTTAGCTCAAGGCTCCAGCCGTACCGTGGCGTGGGCGCTGCGGCCGGCGGCGTCGATCACCGTGAGGCGGGCAAAACCGATTCCCGCCGGCGTCCAGAACAGCTCCTTGCGCGGTGGACCCGGCGGCAGCGGCCGCCCGTCGGCGAGCCAGCGTAGCGGCCCCCTGCCGCCTGCGGCTTCGAGTGGCACGTCCTCGCCATGCCATTCGACGATCGAGCCGTCGGGCGGATAGAGGATTTTGGGTCCGCCCGGATCACGCCCGCCATGTTCCGCCGGGCCAGGATCGAGGCGCCGCAAGCCAAGCGGCAAATCCCTACCGGCGACGAGCAGCGCGCCGGGCGGAGGCGACGCCGGCCGCGTGTTGGCCGGAGGCCCGATCAGATCGGCGATCTTGAACAGCACCGGTGCGGCGGTGGTGCGACCGGTGATGCCGGGCATCGGCGTCCCGTCCGGGCGCCCGGCCCAGACCGCGATCGTCATTTCCGAATCGTAGCCGACCGCCCAGGCGTCGCGGAATCCATACGAAGTGCCGGTCTTGAACGCGAGCTGGCGCGTCCGCCGCACCTCGACCGGCAGCATGCCCGGCGGCGGCGGCGCGGCGGTGAGGATATTGTTGACGTACCAGGCGGCAACCGGCCCGAAGATCGCGGTCGTCCGGCCCTCCGTCTGATCGAGCCGCGTCAATAACGGTGCCACCGTTCCGCCATGCGACAGAGCGACGTAGAGCGTCGCCAAGTCGACAAGGCTGATGCCATCGCCGCCGAGCGCGATGGCGAGCCCCGGTTCGCTGGTCGGCTGCGGCAGCTTTAGCCGGATGCCGGCGGCGGCGAGCGCGGCGGTGAACTTGCCCGGCCCAAGCCGGTCGAGCACCGCCACCGCCGGCACGTTCAGCGAATATTGCAATGCCTCGCGAGCGGTGATCTCGCCGAGAAAGCGGCCGTCGAAATCGCCCGGCGCGTAATCGCCGAAATGACGCGGCTGATCCTCGAGGATGGTTTCGGGATGAATCAGCAGCCGGTCGAACGCCATCGCGTAGATGAACGGCTTCAGCGCCGAGCCGGGGGAACGGATCGCCCGTGCCATGTCGATCGTGCCGCGCCGGCCGCTCGCCAGAAAATCGGCGTTGCCGACATAGGCGATGAGCCGGCGGTCACGATTGTCGACGACCACCGCGGCGTAGGTCGCCTGCGGGTCGAACCCTGCCGCTTCGCGCTTCAACAGCGCCTCGACCCGATGCTGGAGCAGCGGATCGATGGTGGTGCGGACCACCGCGTCGCGTGGGTTGTCGTCGCGCATGGCTC
This sequence comes from Allostellaceae bacterium, assembly GCA_035604035.1. Taxonomy (GTDB): domain Bacteria; phylum Pseudomonadota; class Alphaproteobacteria; order ATCC43930; family CGMCC-115725; genus DATARH01. Next base: position 6,407 of record DATNJF010000046.1, read on the forward strand.
GCGCCAGATGGGGCGCGTCGAGCGGCAGCGCGACCCGCACGCTCGGCACCGGCTCGGCCGCGGCTTCGGCCAGGGTCCCGTCCGAGATGATCCCCGCCGCCGCCATCCGCTGCAGCACCGCGTCGCGCGCGCGTCGCGCCGCCTCGGGGTGCCGGTCGGGCCGCAACCGCTCGGGCGATCGCGGGATCGCGACCAGGAGCGCCGCCTCGCCCGGGGTCAGATGCGTCGGCTCCTTGCCGAAATAAGCCAGGCTGGCGGCCCGCACCCCTTCGAGATTGCCGCCGAACGGCGCCAGGGTCAGGTAGATACCGAGGATCGCATCCTTGTCGAGCCGGCGTTCCAGCGCCAGCGCCTCGCCGCTTTCGGTGAGCTTGGCGATGAGCGTGCGCGGGCGCCGCTCCAGCAGGCGCACCGCCTGCATCGTCAGGGTCGAAGCGCCGGAGACGACATGGCCATAGTGGGCGAATTGCCCGAGCGCCCGCCCGATTGCCAGCGGATCGACCCCAAAATGCGACGTGAAACGCTGGTCCTCGGTGGTGATCAGCATGCGTCGATAAAGCGGGTCCACCTCATCGACCGTGGTCGGCAGGCGCCATTTCCCGTCGGGAGAAAGGAACCCGCGCAGGATCGACCCGTCGCGCGCCAATACCAGCGTCGACAGCCGCTCGCTGCGCTCGAGCGACGGCGGTGAAAAGCAAAAGTAGCCGGCAACCCCGGCCAGCAGCGACGACGCCGCTAGGCATGACGCAACGCACCACCGCCGTTTCTTCCCCTCTCCGCCCCCGGGGGCGGAGAGGGCCGGGGTGAGGTGGGGGAAACGCCAGCGCCTGCCCATCTCACCCTCCCGTCGCCGCGCGACGGATCCCTTCCTCTCCCCCCAATGGGCGGAGAGGGAAAGCGAAGCCGTCGGCAGGCAAGGTCACATCCGGTCCTACCGTGCCTGCACCGTCAGCTTGCCCATCGCGGTGCGGCCGTAGGTCTCCGGGTCGTACATGTCCTCGACGTCGAGCGCGGGGTATTTGAACATCCCCGGCGTTATCGCCCGCACGACATAGGCGAGGGTGAACTCAGAGGTCCCTCCCGGCAGGTCCAGCGCTGCGATGTAGCGGTCATCGCGCGCCTCGGTGTAGTTGGCGCTCGATAGATCCTTGAGCCACGCATACCCGCCGGTACCGTCGGCGCCCGGCGCGCTCGCGTTCTGGACCTCGAACCCGGCCGGCAGCAGATCGACGATCAGCGCCCGCGCCGGCTGCGCGGCGTTCTTGCGCACACCCTTCAGCACCACGACGAGCAGATCAGTCTGGTGGATCTTGCTGAGATCGGCAGTCGTGCCGTCCGGGCGGAAGACGCCTCGGGTAACGATGTAGCCGTTGCTCTCCGGCGGCAAATCAGCCTTGACCACACCGGTGATCGACACCGAGCGCCACGCCGGCGCGGCGCCGCGGTTGGCGACGGTGACGGGAGGCGCGCCGGCGCCCAGCAGCCGCCGGAAAAATTCCGGCGTCGACCGGGTCTCCTGCGCACTCGAATCGACCGCGATCGTCATGCTGTTGCCGGTCAGCTTCGCCGCCGCCTCGGCGGCGAGGAGCAGCCAGGCCTGCTCCTGGGTACTGGTACGATTGGCATGCGCGAACAGCTCGGCGATGCGGTCCATGATCGTGGTGAGGCGCTGTTGGCTGTCCGGATCGGTTGCGGCGAAGGCAAGCGCGGCGGCGCTGTCGCGCAAATCGCTGCCGTAATCGATATAACGCAGCTTTGGATCGCGCTTCGGCGGCGGTGCCAGCGCTGCGGCATACGCGGCGGCGGCGCGCGTCGTATCGCCATAGGCGGCGAGCGCCGCGCCGAGCTGTGCCTTGGCGAGCTGCGTCGGCAGCAGCGCCAACGAAGTGTCGTTGAAATAGCGCAGCGCGCCGATGTCGTCGGCCTTGGAGCGGGCGAGCACGTAATGCGCGTAGGCGAGCGCGGTCAGCGCACCGTCTTCCTTATGCTCCTGCCGCACATAATTGCGCAGCCAGCCGATCACGCCTTTCAGCGCGAAGTCCGGCACGTTCCACCCGTGCTCCTTGGCGCGCATCAAGAAATCGGCGGCATAGGCGTCGAGCCACGGCACCGTGTCGTCGGTGTCGTTCCACACCCCGAAGCTTCCGTCCGAGCGTTGCAACTCGGCGATATGCGCGATCGCGCCGTCGAGCGTCTTGTCCGCCGAAAAGCCGGGATCGGTCTTCCACAGCGAGGCTACTTCATCGACATAGAGCAGCGGCAAGGCGCGGCTCGTCGTCTGCTCGAGGCAGCCATAGGCATAGCGGTCGAGTGCTTGCAGCAGCCCCGGTACATCCCATTCCGGGCGCGGACCGACGGTCAGCACCGCTTCGGCGGTGCCGGACAGGAACTCGTCGGCGCTGGCGTCGTCGAGGGTGACGCTCTGCCCGGGCGCCATCTGCCCGACGAACCGCCGGAGCTGATAGGACTGCGCCGGCCGCACCCCGACCTTGAAGTCGCGGGCGATGTGCAGATTGCTCGGCCCCGTGAGGTCGAGATGGATCGCGACATTGCCGATCGTCGTCGCATCCAGCGCAAACCTATCGCTGAAATTAGCGCCGGCCTTGAGCGGGATCGTCTGCTCGACCGGCGTCGCGAAGCTGCCCGCCCCGGTCGCAGTCATCTTCAGCGCGTAGTCGCCGTCAGGCCCTTCAAGATTATTGATCGTGACCCCGAGCCGCGCTGTGTCGCCTGGCGCGAGGAAGCGTGGCAGCGATACCATCGTCACCACCGGATCGCGGATCGTCATCGGCCCGCTCGCCGCGCCCAGCTTCTTTGCCGAATAGGCGACTGCCATCAGCCGCACTTGGCCCTGGAAATCGGGGATATCGAGCTTGACCGTAGCGGCGCCGCTGTCGTCGAGCTTGACGATGCCCGAGAACAGCGCGACGACGAGGCTGCTCTTGTCGGGCAGCCCGGCGACCGAGCGCTTGGCGAACTGGTCGCCGCCGCTGCGCAGCGCACCGATCTTATCGGCATGCGGATCGATCAGCCGCCCGTAAAGGTCGCGCAATTCGACCCCGAGCTTCTCCTTGCCGAAGAAATAGTCGCCGGGCGCCGGGCTGGCGAAATCGGTCAGCTTCAGCACGGCCTCGTCGACCGCGGCGAGCGTCACATAGGCTTCCTCGCCCTTGTCGAGCCCGGCGACCTTTATCGGGACTTCCGCCGAGACGCGCGGGCGCACGACGTCAGGCGCAGACAAGGTCACAGCGAGCGTGCGCGGCGCCGGGTCGACGCCAATCCAGGCAAGACCAACCGCCCTCCCCGGCCCCCGCGCCGAGGTGCCGTTGCCGTTCGCTGCCGGGGGTACCGGCGGCCGATAGGAGGTGACGAGCGCGTAGACGCCGTTGCCCCAATTGCTATCGACCGGGATGTCCAGCGTCGTGCCGCCCTCGGGCAGGGTGAACGATTTCAGCGACAGCACCTTGTCCGAAGCGATCGCCAGCTCGGCCTCGCCGGCGAACGGCGCCTTGACGAACACCTTGGCGGTGTCGCCCGGCTGATAGCTGGTCTTGTCGAGCGTCACCGACAATTTGTCGGGCACATCCGGTAGCTCGGCCTCGACATACCAGCCAACGTGGAACCTGAGGCTCGATTGCGCGCCGGTGGCGCTGTCGGTCACCTCCCAGCGGTAGCGGCCCTCGGGCAGCGTCTTCGACAGGCTCGCCGCTGAGCCGGCGGCGATATCGATCGCGCCGCTGTCGATCGGCACGTCGCGCACCTGCGTGCGGTGGCGCCACATGCCGTTCTCCGAATACCAGTCGTAACGCCAGGTCTCGCGCAGCAGCTCCCAGCGCAGCCCCGCCGCGGCGACGCGCTTGCCGGCATTGTCGAGCGCGATGATGTCGACCGACGCCGGCGCACCTTCCGGCACCGCGTCGTCGCCCGCGGACGAGCGCAGCCCGATCGTCAGCGGGCGCAGACGGATTGGCCGGGTCAGCGTCGCGGTGATCGGCCGCCCGCTCGGCTCGAACACATCGACCTCGATCGTCGCCGCCAACGGCTTTGTAAGGTCAGGCAGGTCACTGAGGTTAATTGTGAGGCTCGATTTGCCCTGGTCGTCGGTAACGGGCGCGTCCAGGTCCTTGCGGTCGCCCGCATATTTCTCGTTGACCAAGCCGAAATGGAAATCGGGCTCGCTGGGAAACGGGTTGTCGTCAAACGCGATCGAGGCGTTCGCCTGTACCGTCAACCCGGTCCCCGGCGCGCCGTAATAGTATTGGCTGGTGATCGCCACCGGGTAATCCTGGTTCGGGCGGATGGGGTCGTCGCTCGCCGACAGCGCGACTTTAAGTGTCGGCGGCACGAAATCCTCGACCCGCACCTCAGTGCTGGCGATCGCCGCCCCCTTGGGATCGACCTTCAACTCGATCGTCCAGGTGCCGATCCGCGCGTCGCGCGGAAGTGAATATTTCTGATAGAAGCCGCCGAGGTCGCCGCCGGTCAGCTGCTTCGTGTCGACCGCGATCCCGTCGGGGCGCAGCAGCCGCAAGGTCAGCGGCGCGCCCGACAGCGCGTTCGCCTTGTCGTCGCGCACCAGCGCCGTCAGGTGGATGTTCTCGCCCGGACGATAAATGCCGCGGTCGGTATAGAGATAGGCGTCGACCGGCCCAGGCTGGTCGCGCCCACTGACCCCGCGATCGCTCAGATCGAACGCGGCGCGGCCGACCTCGAGGAAGTTGAAATCGCCCTCGGCGCCGTAGGCCATCACCGCGAACGGCTCGTCGCCGCCATTGCCGTGGATGAGGCCGGGCGCGAAGCGGGCGATGCCGTCGGCGCCGCTGCTCGCGGTGCCGAGCTCGGTATTGTTATGCGCGTAAAGCCGCAAGGTCACGCCGTTGACCGGCTGCGCGTCGGCCAGCGAGCGCACCGCGATCGTCATGCCGTCCGCTCCGGAATAGGCGGTGAGGCCGAGATTGGAGACGAGGATCCAGTTGGTCGCCGGCTGGGTGTCGTCGCCCTCCTTGACGTCGGCGCGCTCGACGACGGCGAGGTAGACCCCCGGACCCTTGTCCTTGAGGATGTCCTTCAGCGGGATCGCGGTCGAGACGGCGCGGTTGCGATCACCTTGGATCGTCATCTCGCCCTGCCAGACGAGGCTGCCCGAGCGGTTGGCGATCTCATCGACATCATCCGAGCCGAAGCTCATCGTCAGCTTCTCGGTGTCGATGCTCGGCACCAGATTGCGCTCATTGACCTTGAGGATACGCACCTTGACCCGGTCGAGATTGACCGTGGTCACCGGCAGCCCGGCGCTGCCCTCGCGCGGCAGCACATAGCCGGTGCCGGCGAAGCTGATCGACGGCTTGCGGTCGGGTATGACGACATTGGCCTTAAAATCGCTGATGGTCTTCTCGCCGGTCGCCGAGGGAAAGCCCGTTAACAGCGTAATCTGATAGGTCGTGCCGTGTTTCAGCCCGTCGAGGCAGACCGTGTCGTCGCGGCCCGTGACGATGCCGTCGAGCGCCGGGGTGGTGCGGACATAGCTGCCGTAGGAGATGTCGCCCTTGGTCGCGACCGGCTCGTTCAAGCGCAGACAGGCGCGCGGCGCGTCGGCCTCCGCCTCGACCTCGACCTTGATGACGCGGAACGCGACCAGCACTTTGAGCTGCGCGACGCGCTCGGTGATCCCGGGCGATTTGGTCAAGGTCAGCCCGGCCTCGAACGCCGCCAGCGCGTCCTTGAACTTGTCGTGCTTGTCGTAATCCTTGCCAATGATGAACAGCGCGTTGCCGCGCTCGGCCGGGTCGTTCGACTTGCGGTAGGCGTTGTAGGCGCTCGCCATCGCGTGGTCTTCGTCGTCATTGGCGAGTTGCGCCTGGGCGAGCTTCAGCCAGGTGGCTCCATCGTCGGCGCCGTTGGCAATCGCCTTTTCGAGGTCGTTGATCGCTTGGCTGAAGCGCTTGGCCTTGATCTCTTCGTCGGCGTCCTTCTTCAGCCGCGGGATCAGGTTAGGCTGACGCTTCTTGGCGTCGATGCGGTCGAGCAAATCCTGGCGATAGTCGCGGCCGGCATCGGCCAGCTCCTTCGACTCGTATTCCGCGGTCGCGGCGGCGGCTGGCGGTGCCCACGCCCCGGCGATGAGGACCAGCATGAACGACAAGATGCGGAACATCGGCCACTCCCCGGATCGCCCATAAATTGAGCGCGCGCGAAGCTAGCATTCCCGAATGCGGCGCGGCAGTGGCGTAATTGGGGAAAATCGCGGCATGCCGTGCAACCGGTCGAATGCCCTATTGAGCAGGCCGCGTCGCCAGATAGCGCTCGACGAGCGGCCCCCAGATCACCGAGCCGCCACTGAGCACCAGGAGGTCGTGACCGTCCGTGCCGAATGGCGGCAGCGCTTCGAAGTCAGCCCTGCCGCCGGCGCGGGTGAACGCGGCGTACATCGCCGCCGCGATCTGCGGATTGAAGAAGCTGTTGTTGGCGGTATAGACCCACAGCATTGGCGTCGAGGCGCTGGCGCCGAACCGCCCCGCGGCGACGGCCAGCCCGTCGGGATTGCAATTGCTGTTCGGCTGGTTGTTGTGGTGGCCGCCGCGCCCGCCCGACATGTTGATCAGCGCCGTCACGCGCGGATGCGCGATTGAGTCATAGGCGATCGCCGCTAAGCCGCCGCTGGAGAGCCCGACGACCACCATCCCTTGCGGCCGCAGGAACGGCAGGGTCGCGGCGTAGTCGACCGTAGCGGCGACATCGCGCGCCGCTTCGAGGCCCGGGTTGACGAAGTCGGCGTTGTCGCAGCTGCCCTGGTTTTCGGCATAGGTGCCGCCCGTCGCCCCATAACCGCGGCGCACGCTGGAGATCACCGCGTAGCCGCGCGTGAGGAACCAGCGGAAGGCCTCGTTGTCGCAGGAGGGCGGGTGCACGTTTGCCCGGTCCTGCACCTGCGCCGGCGTGCCGTGCGCATAGACGACAACCCGAGCTGGCGCTTCGCCGGGCGGGCGGCACAGTTGCGCGTAAAGCAGGCGCTGCCCGCCCGTCGTGTCGATCATCGGCACCCAATAGATTTGTGCGCGCCATTGGCCGGTCGGCTGGCCCACCGGACCCGGCACGGTTTGCGCCGCCGCCGGAACCGCAAGCACCAACAGCGCTACGACCATCCAGTACCGCATTGCCCCTCCCATTAGCTTGAGCTTCAACCCCGGTGTGTAGCACTGTGCCCGCCACGCCAGCGCGCGATGGGAGAAGCGGTCATGAAAATCGGTTTTGTCGGTTTGGGGATCATGGGGCACCCGATGGCCCTCAATCTCATCAAGGGCGGTCATCAACTTTACGTTTATGGCAAACGTACCCTCCCCGCGCCGGTCAAGGAAGCCGGCGCCACAATCTGTGACACGTTGAAATCGATCGCCGCGGCGTCGGAAGTGATCATAATCATGGTGCCGGACACCCCGGACGTCGCCGACGTGCTGTTCTCGCCGGACGGCGTCGTTTCCGGGCTCTCTGCGGGCAAGCTCGTCGTCGACATGAGCTCGATCTCGCCGATCGAGACCAAAAAATTCGCCGCCGAGATCGCCAAGAAGGGCTGCGGCTATGTCGACGCGCCGGTGTCGGGCGGCGAGGTCGGCGCCAAGGCCGCCTCGCTGACCATCATGGTCGGCGGTTCGGAAAACGACTTTGCGAAGGTGCAGCCGCTGTTTGAGCTGATGGGCAAGAACATCACCCTGGTCGGCGATGTCGGTGCCGGGCAGACCACCAAGGTCGCCAACCAGATCATCGTCGCGCTGACCATCGAGGCGGTCGCCGAGGCGCTGCTCTTCGCCTCCAAGGCCGGCGCCGACCCGGCCAAGGTGCGCCAGGCGCTGATGGGCGGGTTCGCCGCCTCGCGCATCCTCGAAGTCCACGGCGAGCGCATGATCAAGCGCACCTTCGACCCCGGCTTCCGCATCGAGCTGCACCAGAAAGACCTGAACCTGGCCCTCCAGGGCGCGCGGGCGATGGGCGTCTCGCTGCCCAACACCGCGACGACCCAGGAGTTGTTCAACGCCGCGACGCCCTTGGGCGGCAAGGGCTGGGACCATTCCGGCCTCGTCCAGGTGCTCGAACACCTCGCCGGGCACAAGGTCGCGGAGGGTTAAGAGACTGAGGAACGAAGTGAGCGTCTCCCTCGCCCCGCTTTAGCGGGGAGAGGGTCGGGGTGAGGGGCAAATGCGCGGAAAGGACGAGCCAACCGCTGATCGTGCTCGTCGCCTTCGCCGCTCGCTAACCAAGCAGGAATTCTTACTTTGGCGCCGACTACGTAGCCGCCAACTCGAAGGTTACAAATTCGTGCGCCAGGAACCAATCGGCCGGTATTACGCCGATTTCGCCTGCCGCGAACGCCAATTAATCGTGGAAGTCGATGGCAGCCAACATGCGGAAAGCGCCAAAGACATTCGGCGCGATAAAGCATTGGCTGCTCTGGGATATCGCGTTGTCCGTGTCTGGAATAATGACGTTCTGAACAACATCGACGGCGTCCTGGAGATGCTGCTCGTCGAGCTGCGCAAATAGCCCCTCACCCGCCTCGCTACGCTCGGCACCCTCTCCCCGTTTTACGGGGCGAGGGATATAAGAAACCGCAGCTCCCTCGCCCCGCTTGCGGGGAGAGGGCTGGGGTGAGGGGCAAAATGCGCGGCAAATACTTAGCATTTTTGTTTGTCGGCTTCGCCCTGGGCATGCTCGGATCAGGCACAGTAGTTATCGCCCTTTTCAGGCATGACATCATCGCCACGAAGTCGGGTTTCCTCGACTACGATCGGTGGAATCGCAGCGTCTTGCCCTGCGACTTCAAAGAGACCCCCGAAGCCTATAATCGCCGCGTATTTGAATTGTTGTATCCCCCGAACGGACAGCAGCAAACTCCAGCGGAGATCGAGCCGTCCTTGCCCCTCACCCTCCCGCTTCGAGGATTTCAACCTGAACTGTGGGTTTCTGCAGCTTTCCGATAGCTTCGGGGCAAGGTAAATTGCCGCCAAACCACAGAAGAGCGCGTTCTAATCTGATTTCAAGAGCGCTTTAAGCGCTTCGCTAATTTGAGGCTGAACATGGGGCGACACATACCAGCCGATAAGCCCGACGAAGACCCAGAAAACCAAGAACACTACAAACGCTCCACCTCCGATTAGGCTCACTACGCCATATGCCCCGTAAAGGCTTGCCATCAACAAAATAAATACCGGCGCGAGACCTAACAGGGCGACTAGCGCAAGGATCGTGAGTTGTGCGGCGAACCGCCCGGTTCCCTGTAATGACTGATGCAATATGAGTAGCGTTCTTCTTGCGAGCGCGCCCATGAAAGGCTACCGCCCCAGCACCTTATCCAGCGTCTTGATCGCGTTGTCGGCGGCGGGCTTGTCCTCGGCCTCGGCGGCGGCGAGGAACTCGTAGAGTTTGGCGATCGCCGCATACATGTCGCTCGACGGCGCGTTGGCGTCGAGGAAATCGGAAATCTCCTCCATCTCGCCGACCCAGCGATAGGCCTTGTCGTACATGCCGGGGATGCCGCGCTGCATGCGCTTGAGCATCTCGGGCTGCGATGACGACAACTCGTCGATCAGCGCCTCGGCGCAGCCGAACCGCGCCGCGCCGAGCAGCATCGCCGCGGCGATCGCGGTCGTGCCCTTGGTGATCCCGGCATAGGACATCTTGAGGCCGGAAGCCGCCCCCACCGGTCCATCTATAATCCGCCAGTCGATGCCGTATTCGGCGATCGGCTTGGTGCGCTCGGCCTCAGGTCCCGAGGCGTAGATCGCCGGGCTGTAGCCCTCGCGCGGCGGCCCGCCGATGATCCCGCCATCGACAAAACCGGTGCCGGTCGGCTCGACGATCGCGGCGACGCGCGCGGCGGTTTGCGGGCTGATCGCGTTGCAATCGACATAGATGGGCTTCTTCGCCAGCGATTGCAGCGCCGGCGCTAGGCGCTCGGCCAGCCCGACCGCCTGGTCGGGCGGCAGGATCGACAGGAAGAAATCGGCGCCAGAGAGCAATTCACGTTCGTCGGCGGCCGGCTGCATGCCGGCGGCCTTGGCGCGGTTGGCGCTGGCCTCGCTGCGCCCGGAGAGAAGCGTGCGTACGCTGGCGCCGCGCTCGTTGAGCCGGCGCCCGACTCCGGCGCCCATCGTGCCCTGCGCCATGACCGCGACGATAATGCCCATGAGATGCCTCACAAAAAACAACGACGATAATTTACCACAGAGACACGGAGGCACAGAGATGGGCTAATCCATCTCTCCGTGTTCTCTGTGCCTCTGTGGTAAAAAATCATGGCGCCTGCGGCGCCGTTGATGGCGTGAGACTAATCCGCCGCTTCTTTGACCTTGCCGCGCGATTGCATGACCACCTCGCGCAGTTCGGCGACGCCGTAGCGATGGCAGAAGTCGCCAAAGCCTTCGCCGGGCTCGCGCCCCGCCGCATAGACCTGGAAGAGCGGGTCGAGCACATCGGCGACCTCGTTGAGGCGGATGCGCTCGGCAACCACCTCGTTGAGCCGCGTCCCCTCGAAATCGCCGCCGACATAGATCGAATAGAACCCGGGGATGCGCCCGACGATGCCGATATCGCCCGAATAGGGCCGGGCGCAGCCATTGGGGCAGCCGGTGATGCGGATCGACACCCGCTCCTGTTCGACCCCCCAGCGCGCCATGCGCTCGACAATCTCGCCGATCATGCTGTCGCTCACCCGCTCGGCCTCGGTCAACGCCAGGCCGCAGGTCGGCAGCGCCGGGCAGGCGAACGCCCAGCGCTCGGCCGGCACCATGTCCTCGACCAGCCGCACGCCCCTCGCCCGCAGCTTCACTTCGATTGCCTCGCGGTGCGCCGGCTCAATCTCGCTGAGGATGATGTCCTGGCTGGGCATCAGGATCGGGTCGACCCCGTACTCGGCAACGATCTCGCGCAGCGCGGTGCGGATCTGCGAGCGTTCGTCGTCGGCGATGCGGCCGCTCGAGATCGGGATGCCGAGATAGAGCCTGCCGTCGCCCTGCTCATGCCAGCCGAGATGGTCGGGAACCTGGAAGCGAGCCATCTTCCGGCACGGCTCCAACGCCTTGCCCAAATCCTCCGAGAGCCGTTCGCGCGCCCACCCTTCGCCGCGCTCGGCGATGACGTATTTAAGCCGCGCGTGACGCCGATTGCCGCGGTCGCCCCAGTCGCGGTGCAGCCGCACCACCGCCTTTGTCGCCTCGACCAGGTCGCCCGCCTCGACGAACGCAACCGCCGTGCCCATCCGCGGATAGGTCTCGGGCTTGTTGTGGGTCGCGCCGTGGCCACCGCCGAGGAAGAAATTGTAGCCGGCGAGCTGCTTAACTCCCTGGGCGCCTTCCCACAGCGCGACGATGCCGAGATCGTTGGTCAGCACGTCGATGGTGTTGTCCTCGGGCACCGCGAGCCCGATCTTGAACTTGCGCGGTAAATAACGGTCGCCGTAGAGCGGGTCCTGGGGCTCGTCCGAACCCTGGCCCTCGCTCCACGGCGCGCCGTCGACCCAAATGTCCTTGTAGGCGCCGCTGGTCGGCAACAGCGCGCTCGACAGCAGCCGCGCATCGGCCTCGAGCCGGTCGTGCACCGTGTCGCAGATCGGCGCCGGCACGGTCGTCACCGTGCGCACCACGTCGCCGCACGCCGCCAAGGTCGTCATCAGCCCAGCATTGATCTCGCCCATCGCCGCCGCGAGCCCCGACTTGACGATGCCGTGGAACTGGATGCTCTGCCGCGTCGTGACGCGCAGTGAATCGTTGGCGTATTTGCCGCCGATCGCATCGAGCGCCAGATACTGTTCAGCCGTCAGCCGACCGCCCGGAATGCGCACCCGGACCATCAGCTGATAGTGCTTGGAATTGCCCGCCTGCTTTAGCTCGGTCGCGGTGTCGCGATCATACCCCTGGTAAATCCCGTGGAATTTGAGCAGCGAGTAACCCTCGCCGTCGAACGGGGTCGCGGTGTCGGCCAGGTCTCGCGCCAGACGACCGCGCAACTGGCGGCTTTGCTGCTTTGTCGCCTCGGCCTTCGAAATCTTATCGACCGCCTGAACCACGCCGCAGCCCTCCGCCGCGCGCGGAAAATACCTGCCACGCGACGTGGATTCAGATAGTCTAACATCTCAAAAATGTCAATTTGATCTTATTTCACATATTTTATTAGCTATATTAGATCCAGCGCCCTCTCGATATCCGCGATCAGGTCTTTCTCACCTTCCAGCCCGGCCGAAATCCGCACCAGCGAGTCGCCGATGCCGAGCGCGGCGCGTTCCTCGGGCTTCAGCTTCGAGTGCGTCGTCGTCGCCGGATGGGTGACGAGGCTCTTCGAATCGCCGAGATTGTTCGAGATATCGACCAATCTCAGCGCGTCGAGGAAGCGGAAGCAGGCCGCCTTGTCGCCGGCGATATCACAGCACACGACGCTGCCACCCAGCTTCATCTGCCGCTTGGCGAGCTCGTGCTGCGGGTGGCTCGGCAGGCCGGGATAGAGCACCCGAGTGATCTTGGGGTGGGTTTCGAGAAAGCGGGCGATGTTCTCGGCGGTGCGGCATTGCCGCTCGACCCGCAGCTCCAGCGTCTCCAGCCCCTTGAGCAGCAGCCAGGCGTTAAACGGGCTCAGGGACGGACCGGTATGGCGATAGAACTGGCCAAGATCATCCTTCAAATACTGGTTGGTCGACAGGATGGCGCCGCCGAGCGCCCTGCCCTGCCCATCGATATGCTTGGTGGCCGAATAGACGACGACGTCGGCGCCCAGCTCCAGCGGCTTCTGCAGCAGCGGCGTCGCGAACACATTGTCGACGACCAGGCTGCCGCCGGCGCGATGCGTCAGCCGCGCCACCTCGGCGATGTCGATCACCTCCATCGCCGGGTTCGACGGGCTCTCCAGGAAGGTCAGCTTGACGTTGCCGCCGATTGCGTCCTCCCAGGCCTCAAGGTCGCGCCCGTCGACCAGCTTGGTCTCGATGCCGTAGCGCGGCAGCAGCTCGTTGACGATATAGAAGCACGAGCCGAAGAGCGCCCGGCTCGCCACCACCCTGTCGCCCGCCTTGAGCTTGCACAGCAGCGCCGCGAACACCGCCGCCATGCCGCTTGCCGTGGCGCGGCAGAATTCGGCGCCTTCCAAGAGCCTGAGGCGCTCCTCGAACATCGCCACGGTGGGGTTGCGATAGCGCGAATAGACAAAGCGCGAGCCGTCGCTCTTGAACGCCTCCTCGGCCTCGGCGGCAGTGCCATAGACATAGCCCGAGGTCAGGTAGAGCGCCTCGCAGGTCTCGTCGAACTCGCTGCGCATCGCCCCGCCGCGCACCAGGAGGGTGGCTTGGCTGACCTCGACCGCCAGTTCCGGCGGCAGAACTTGCTTGATCATCGGCGCGCTCCTTCGTCTGCGGCCGACCGACCCGGGCAACAAAAAACCCCGGACCGGTGCGGGCCAGGGTTCCGATAGAACTCCCGACCTTTTAGCGCTTTATTTAACGTGGCGCGCAAGCCGGTCGGCTCAAATCACCACGGAACGGAAACGACCTAACGCTGGATGCCCGCTCCTGTCAAGCGCGACGCGATTCTGGGTAGTGTCCTAATTTCGCCGGAAACCTGAAACGACCCACCGCATGCCGAGAATGGCGACGGCTATGAGAACGATGTCCGTGTTTAGCGAGAACACCGGGGGCAGTGACGTTACATTTTCCGACGACGGTGATCTAATTATGTAGGCGCACGTCCAGAACACGAACCACAGCACCGTAACGCCCATTCCAAGCCGCGCGAATCCCCGGCGTAGATTCACCTTGCCGCCCAGCTCTCGGCTACGATCGCTGCCCGCACCGCCTCTATCGGTGAGTTGATCCGCTCCGTATGCAGCACCGCGAAGAACCGGCGTTTCGTGCTTCCCTCCACCGGCGATGACCAGGCGTAGGCGCGGGTGGCAGTCCCAAATTAGGGCACTCCAATTTGGGCGCTATTTGATCCCCGCTTTGGCCTGGCACGCCGGAGCGAGCGCCAGGATACGCGCCTTGTAGTCGTCACTGCCGACCTGGTGCGCGTTGACATAGTCGATATCGGCCTGGGTGGTCATGTCCGCTTCTTTCTCGGCCATGCACTGGCAATAGGTCTTGACCGCGTCGGCCGCGATCTCGGGGTGGTCGCGGGTCGCCGCGCCGTTGCACGCCTCGAACGAGCCGTTGATGAATTGGGTGCGGTCGTCACCGCTGAGCTGCGCGACCGCCGCTCCGCTGCCGCAGACCGGTCCGGCGAAGACCAGCGCCGCCGCCACAACCAACCACCGTCGCGTCTTGTTCATTCGCATTTTCCCCGCGTTTGCGGCGAAAGCTGTAAGAGCGGCGTGGCACACTGTCCATGGATTTTTGCGGGCGATTTGAACCGCCGCAGCCAACTCCATTATCATCATGCGATGCCTGCCTCCCGCACCTCGCCGATCCGCTACCGCCTCGGCCTCAACCAGCCCGCCCAAAGTCCCACCGCGAAGCGCATGGCCGAGATGGCGGCGGCGATCGAGCGCGAGACCGATGGCGCGTTCCAGCTCGCGGTCCACCCCGAAAGCCGGCTCGGCCCCGACCCGCAGATGTTCGCCGATGTCCAGGCCGGCAAGCTCGAATTCTACCTCTCTGGCGCGACCCTGGGCGGCGTCGCCCCGTCAAGCGCCCTGCCGCTGCTGCCCTATGCCTTCACCACCAGCAAGGCCGTGTTCGCTGCGCTCGACGGCGCGCTCGGCGACATCATCCGCGGCGAGCTTGCCAAGGTCGGGCTGCACGCCTTCCGCCACTCGCTGCAAAACGGCTTCCATCACATCACCACCAGCGCCAAGGCGATCGAGACCGCCACCGATTTCGCCGGCCTCAGAATCCGCAGCCCGGGCGGTGCGATCGCCGCCGACTTCTTCAAGACCCTCGGCGCCGAGGCCGGGATGGTGCCATTCAGCGGAATGTACGACGCCTTGAAGGCCAAGCAATTCGACGGACAGAGCGATCCTCACCAGGTCGTCATCGCCTTGAAGCTCTACGAGGTGCAGACCTATCTGAGCCTCACCGGGCATTGGTGGTCAGGGTTCACGCTGCTTGCTCATGGCGCCGCCTGGGACGCGCTGCCGGCCGACCTCAAATGGGTGATCGAGCGCAACGTCGAAGCGTTCGCCAAGCGCCAGCGCGCCGATATCGAGACGATCAACGAAACGGGCGAGGCCGTGCTCGCCGAACGCGGGATGCGGGTCAACCATGCCGACACCGCCAGCATCCGCGCCCGGCTCGGCGGCTTCTACGCGCGGTGGAAGGCGAAGTTTGATCCCGCCACTTGGCGCGCCCTCGAAACCCACGCCGACGGCCTTGCCTAATGACCGGCGAAGCGTTTCGTCTCGATGGCAAGGTCGCGCTGGTCACCGGCGCCGGACGCGGGCTCGGCCGCGGCATCGCGCTCGCTCTCGCCGGGGCCGGCGCCGAACTCGTCCTCAACAGCCGCTCGCCCACCGAGCTTGACGAGGTCGCCAGCGAAATCAAGTCGGCGGGCGGCAACGCGCGGTCACTGCCCTTCGACGTCACCGACCAAAAGGCGGCAAGCGCCGCCTTCGCCGGCCTCGCCAGGGATTTCGGCCGTCTCGACATCCTCGTCAACAATGCTGGGGTCAATCGCCCGCAACCGTTTCTCGAGGTCGACGAGGCGTCGCTCGACCGCATGATCGCGCTCAATGTCCGCGCCCTTTTTCTCACCGCCCAAGCCGGCGCGCGGCTGATGGTGAATAACGGTGGTGGCGTCATCGTCAACATGTCGTCGCAGATGGGCCATGTCGGCTCGGAGCTGAACCGCACCGTCTATGTGATGACCAAGCATGCGGTCGAGGGCCTGACCAAGGCGATGGCGGCCGAGCTGGCGCCCAAGGGCGTGCGCGTCGTCTCGATCGCGCCGACCTTTATCAAAACGCCGCTGACGACGCCGTTCTTCGACGACCCGAAGTTCAGCAAATGGGTGCACGACCGCATCCCGCTGGGCCGGCTCGGCACCATCGACGAGGTGGCGCAGGCGGTGGTGTTCCTCGCCTCGCCCGCCGCCGGGCTCGTCACCGGCTCGTCGCTCTTGGTCGATGGTGGCTGGACCGCGTGGTGATATGACGGTGCGTCGCCGCCCTCTTGAGCCTCTAACTCGGTGGCGCGAAGTCGAGACACGGACGCAGCCTCACTTCGTGTTTTTACGAAGATACTCTATTCGAGCTTGTAGTTGTTGCAGATCGCCGCCGCGTATCTGAGCTACCGCCACGGCTTCAACGTCGGTTACCTTAATGTGAGTATTTCTATAGTCGGCATATAGAGCGGATATTCCATCCGCTATTTGTCCGGCGCTTAGTCCGAGATAGCCCTTTTCAAAGTCATCTATAGCGGCAGAAAGATTGCGACCGTACTCCATCATCTTCGCGTAACAATCTGCCGAGCATGGTGGCATATCTTTCGACATTGCGCCAAGACTCAGAAGTAAACGAAGTTCCTCATCGGTAGCTGATTTGCCATCGAGAAAACCGATTACCCACGCGGTCCGAAATGACCGCGATTGAGCGTTCCACCAATTTCCATCACGAATTTCGGAGTGAGCCG
>DATNJF010000047.1:0-2094 GCA_035604035.1 Allostellaceae bacterium
CTGGGTGCTGGCCGTGCGCGCCATCCCGGCGGCCGGGTTGAGCGCCACCATCGCCGCGCTGACCAACGCCGCCAGCCACAGGCGGCGCTGCTCGGCCAGGGCGCCGGCGACCTGGCCGCGCGTGATAAGGCCGAGACGGACCAGGGTCTCGCCCAGCCGCTCCGAGCCGGGACGCTGGGCGCCGAGTGCAATCTTGAGTTGGGTGCGGTCGAGCAGGCCGCGCTCGACCAGGAGCTCGCCGAGTAACGGCCTTGCCTGACGGTCGATCACTGGGGCCTCCCTGGTCACCGCCGGAGGCTAGACCGTCCCGGCAAACCAATTCCTAACGCGGGCCCGGATTCCGGGCCGATCGTAAACATCGCTTGGCGCGGCTATTGCCGAACGGAACATGAAGTCCGGCTCGTTTCTTAAGACATCAGGACGCGAAGACCAGACATCGCGCCCAGGTAATAAATTTTCGGTTGATTTCAGCTTAAACAATCCGTAATTGTTGTTCGCGTGACCCGAACTGGTCGATAATAAGCTCTTTGTGTCAAAAGGTTAATCAGACTAAGGGGGCACCCGATGTTTTCCCACTTCAAGAAAGTGCTCGCTGGCGTGGTCGCTTTCGTCGCGGCAGCGCTCGTCATGCCGGCGGCGGACGGCGCGACCTCGACCGCCAACATGGCGGTCGCGGCAAGCATCGCCAACAATTGCACGATGCAGGCCGCCAATCTGAACTTCCCGAGCTACACCGGCGCCGTGAGCCCGGACACCGCGTCGACGCAAGTGTCGTGGACTTGCTCGGCAGGAGCACCCTCGACTCTGACTTTCACCAGCGCCAATTTTGCCGCCGGCAACCGCCAACTGAAGAACGGCGCCAACGTCCTGACCTACCAACTTTGCAACGATCTCGCCTGCCTGTCGCCGCTGCCGAACAATACCGCCCTCACCATTGGCGGCGCGGTGTTGACGTGCACCGCGAGTCCCTGCACCATCAACGGCAGCATTGCCGGGTCCCAGTCCGTGGCCGTCAGTGGCAGCTACAGCGACACGGTCACCATGACGCTGACCTTCTAGGGCGCAGTCCAGGCAGCGGGGGAGGCCTGGAGTGGCTCGAGGCCGGTGCCGTCTCGAGTCCCAAGATGACCGGTTTGCGTCACGGAAGCGGCGGGGGTTTGCGCCCACAGCTCTATTGCTGATCGCGTTCCTGGCCGCGCCGGCGGCGGCGGCGCCGCTCGGGGTGACGCCGACCCAGATCGACCTCAATCCGCACCAGCGCAGCGATCTCATCGCCGTCACCAACGAAGGCGACGACGAGGTCCGGCTCCAGGTCGAGGCGTTCGACTGGGACCAGCGCCCCAATGGCGAGACCGTGCTCGCTCCGACCCAGGACATCGTCGCCTTTCCGCCCCTCCTCGCGGTGGGCGCGCACGAGACCAAGCGCATCCGCGTCGGCGCGGAGGCGCCCCCCGCAGCCGCCGAGAAAAGCTATCGCCTAATCATCCAGGAGTTGCCGCCGGCGCCCAAGGAGGGCGTGACCGGCGTCCAGATGCTGACCAATTTCAGCCTGCCCATCTTCCTTGGTCCCGGCGTCGTCAGCCCCGAGGCCAAGATCGAGCCGGGGCCGATCAGCGGCGGCGCGATGACCTTCGCGGTGCATGACCAGGGCACGCAGCATTTCATGCTCCGGGGCGTGGTCGTGACGGGAACGGATCAGAGCGGCGCCAAGACCTTCGAGGCCAAGGCCAGCGGCTGGTACGTGCTTGCTGGCGGCACGCGCGAATACCGCCTCGCGCTGTCGCAAGCCGATTGCCGCGCGAGCAAGGAGCTGCGCCTGGAGGCGCAGCTCCAGGACGGAGCGGTCGAGGCGCGCGTGCCCCTCGCCGCCGACAGCTGCGGCAGCGGCGCCAAGACCCAATTCATCGTCTCCGGCGAAGCGGCGCGGTGACGCGATCGTCCATCGTGGCAGCCATGGACCAGCGATGGATACCGCCCGGTGCGCGACCCTGATCCGGTTCCTTCCCGCAGGAGGCTGGCCCGCGCCAAGCTGGCCCGTGGACGACCGGCTGCGCTGGCGCTGGCGCTGCTGGCCGCGCTGGCAACGGCGGCGGC
>DATNJF010000048.1:0-8296 GCA_035604035.1 Allostellaceae bacterium
TGCTGAGCCGTGCGGCCGTCAGAGGAAGCCTGCGTGCAGGCGAGCCCGCCGATACCGCATCACTTGCCGCCATCTTGCAGCGTTTCCGCGGCCTATTCCATCGCTTTGAGGCGGTGAGCTAGGATCGATTTCGCGCTCCGATTTACTGCTCTCGGCGTTAACGACAGCTTTGCGATCAAAATGCCGAGAGGTCTGCTAGTCTCGTTTCGGAGCTCGCCGGGGACGGACGCGATGGAAGAGCCGACCGTATTTCTCAGCCGGTTGATCGGACTGGTGTCGCTGATCGTCGCCGTGCCGATGGTGCTCGACGAGCCATCGATGATGGCAACCTTCGGCCTCCTCGTCGAAGACCGTGGCCTGATGTTGGTGCTCGGCATCGCCAGCGTCGTCGCCGGCGCCGCGATCGTGCTGCTGCACAATGTCTGGCACAAGGGAGTCTGGCCGCTAATCGTAACGCTGTGCGGCTGGGCGTTGTTGATCCGCGGCGTGCTGATCCTGTTTCTGCCCGCCGACGTGCTCAGCAGCTGGCTGACCACCCTGCACGTCGCCGACTACTTCTACGCCTATGCCGCGTTTCCCCTACTGATTGGGGCGTATCTGTGCTTTCGCGGGTTCACCGCAACGTCCACCGCTGCGGCGCCCGCGCCGCAGCCGCAACCTATCGCCAAGCCGCAGGGCCCGGGCCGCCGCCCGCGGCGCAGGCGTAAATAATTTCTCGTCATGGCCGGGCTTCGACCCGTGGGCCTTCAGCCCACGGACTTGATCCGTGGGCATCCACGGAGATCCCCGGGTTAAGCCCGGGGATGGCCTTTCAGCCCAGTTTGAAGTACTTCACCGCGTTGCCGGCCCAGATTTTGTCGCGCTCGGCGGCGGGGACGTTCTCGTAGATCTCGTCGATGATCGGGCGCGAGTTCGGCCACTCGTTCTCGATATGCGGGAAGTCGGTGGCGAACATGATGTGGTCGACGCCGACATGGTGGCGCTGCTCGACCGCGACCCGTTCGTACTGCACGCTGAAATAAATGTTCTCGCGCACATAGGTCGCGGGCAGTTCTTTCAGCGGCTTGAAGCCGAGATATTCCTCGGCCCAGCCGAGATGGCGCTTGTACCAAAGGTCCATGTGCTCGAGCCAGAACGGGACCCAGCCGAGCCGGGTCTCGGCGAAGAAGATTTTCAGCTTGGGGAAGCGCTCGAACACGCCTGACAGCACCAGTTGCGCCATACCGACCGACGGCGGCAGGCCGAAATTCACCAGCCATTCGAGGAACGGGCGGCGCAGCCGCGCCATGACCACCGGGTCTTCCATCGGGTATTTCATCGTCGGCTGGTTGGCGCGCGCGCCGGTGCGGTAGAGCTGGACGTGCACGGTCACCGCCATGTCGAGGTCGAGCGCGGCGGCCCAGAACCTGTCGTCCTCGGGGGTGGGATAACCCTTGCCGTTGGGCAGCGCGCCGAGCAGCACGCCCTTCAGCCCCAGTTTCTTGCAGTGCTTCATCTCGGCGATCGCGTCGTCGACATTGGTGATCGGGATCACCCCCATGCCGATCAGCCGGTCAGGCGCGATCGCGCAGTATTCCTCGCCGAGCCAGTCGTTGTAGCCGCGGATGACCGCCTTGTAGACCTCGTCATGGGCGATGTTACGCCAGAACACCGGCCCCGCGACCATCGCCGCGAACAGCACCTCGGCGTCCATGCCGTCTTGGTCCTGTTCCTTGACGCGCTGCTCGGGGCTGCCGGTGCCGGCGGCGTCGGCGACCTTGAGGCCGAAGGGCTGCCAGGTGCCGGCCGCGCGCCCGGCGCGCAGGTCGAGGAAATTGGCTTCCAAAAGCGGCTGGCCTTCGATCATCAGCGCGTCGCCGCCATCGGGCAGATGGATCGTGTGCGGCGCCCGGTCGCGGTATTTCTCCGGCACGCGATGGGTCCAGCGCTCGGGCGGGACCTCGAGATGCCCGTCGCTCGACATCAATTTGTATTGCCGCGCCATCGCTGTCTCCCTCGCCTCAAGCCTCACGCTGCATATTGCACCAGCGCGCCGGGCGCGGGGCAATAGTCCAGGCACTCGCCGCATCCGGTGCATTTCTCCGGCATCACTTCGTAGAGGTGCCGCTGCTCCAAGAGTTTCGGCCTGATCGCCGAGTCCGGGCACACCTCGCGGCACAGGCCGCAGGAATTGCAGATCGCGTAGTCGATCAGCACCTTCATGCGCGGACCTTCGGCGCGTTCTCGGCAATCCCGCCGATCTGATAGGTCAGGTAGCCGAGCACGTCCTCGACATGGCGCTGCGATTCCTCATCCGTACAGTAGAAGTCGAGCTGGAACTTGCCTTCCATGAAATGCATCAGCTCCTCGTCCTGCTGCGACAAATGCTCATGGCGGACCAGCGGGTCGTCGACCAGCGACAGGTAAGCCATGATGCCGATGCAGGCATTGGCCTCGGTGTAATAATTCTGCGCCGCGCGGGCGAGCGGGTGGATGTGCGGGAGCATCATCGATAGCCCGAAATAGGCGGGCAGCGGCTGCTCGTTGGCTTCGGCGATCTCCATCAGCTCGCGCTCGTCCTTGATCCAGCCTTTGCCCAAGAGCACGTCGGCGTGCAGTTTCGAATGCTTGCACTCGTCCCAGATCTGACGGGCGCGCATTCGTTGCAAATCGATGTATTTTTCCTGGTCGGCGATGTCGACCGAGAGCAGCTGGCCCGACATCTGCTTGATCGACATGTGCACGCCCTCGGCCGCATAGCCGCGCAGTGCATGCGCCTTTTTCCAGGCTTCGTCGTTGGTCTTCAGCTCTTCCTCGATGTCGCCCAGGGTGCGGGCGAGGTTGATCTCCCAGCCCTTGATGCATTTATCGCGGCTGATCTTGAGGCGGAAGTCGGCCCCGGGCGCTCCGGGCATCGTCGGCCACACCCATTTGTCGAGGAATTCTTCGAGGAGCGCGTGCATGTCGTTTCTCCCCTAGCTCTGCCACGCTTCAGGCGGCGGTGGGACCATCGAGCGGCCGGTTTCGATCTCGACGATCGAGCCGGCGGCCGGGCAGTACATCAAACAGGCGGTGCAGCCGGGATAGGTGCAGGCGTCGGGGTCGATCTCAATCCGGTGCAGCGGCTCGAGCGCGACATAGACCGCGTTGATGTCGAGCTCGCGGCAGACGATGTAGCACATGCGGCACTCGGTGCAGCGGTCGTGGTCGACTTTGAGCATCGCTCGCTCCCTCAGTCCATGACCCGCACGCGCGGTGGCGCTGGCGGGGTGAGCGGGCGGCCCAGCGTGACGTCGGCGACCTCCTGCAGGTAGCGGCGATAGTCGCGTGTGGCGATCCCGACCGCCCAGCGTGCCAGCTCGGCATCGACCGGCTTCGCGATGAACTCCTCGACGATGCGGCGGCCCATGGCGATGTGGCTGCGGTTCTCGACCGCCTGGCTGGCGAAGACGCCTTTGAGTTCGGGGTCGGCGGTCGCCTCGGCCAAACCCTCCATCCACGCCAGCTCCAAAATCTTCGGCCCGAGATTCAGCGCGGCGATGCGGATCGTGTGCGGATAGGTCGCCAAATTGCGCAGCGAGAACACGTAATAGGCGAGCGACGAATTGACCGCGAAGGCGCAGAAGGGATCGGCGAACGCGGCTTTCTGGGTGCCGACAAAGCCTTTCTTCAGCAGCACATCCATGTACAGCATCTCGTGCGTCGACTCGTCGACGATCTGCTTGGAAAACAGATATTTGACCGAAGGCGGGAAGTCGTTCACCTCCAGCCCCTGACCCCAGCCGCCGTAGATGTAATAGAACATCCGTTCGAGCGCCCAGAGCCGGCCGACCAGCCGGTGCGCCGCATCGGCGGTAAGCCCACCATTGCCGGCGGCGACAATCACATCCTCCATCGGCGTGGCGCGCGCCTCGGCGCGGCTCTTGCCGATCAGCTCCTGCGCCAGAGCCTTCCCCGGAAGGTCACGCATTCCGTGCCCCTCTCTTATGCTGGGGTGAACGCTAGCACCCTTGCTCCTCTTGGTCGAAGGGGCATTCCGATGTAGACAACATGGCGCGGCGGTGCGGTTCGCCAGGCGGCAGGGAGGAGCAGAACCATGGATCTTCGCTTCAGCGCGGAAGAGCTCGCGTTTCGCGACGAGCTGCGCGCCTTCATCCGCGACAACCTACCGACCGACATCCGCGACAAGATGCGGCTCGGCTACGGCGCCGAGAAGGAAGACACGATCCGCTGGCAGCGCATCCTCAACAAGAAGAACTGGGCCGCCTATACCTGGCCCAAGGAGTGGGGCGGGCCGGGCTGGACGCCGGTCCAGCGGATGATGTTCCTCGAAGAGAACCAGATGTGCCCGGCGCCCGACATGCAAGTGTTCAACGTCACCATGATCGGGCCGGTGCTGATCCAGTTTGGCACCGACGAGCAGAAGAAGCGCTTCCTGCCGCGCGCCGCCAATGTCGACGATTGGTGGTGCCAGGGTTTCTCGGAGCCCGGCGCCGGCTCCGACCTCGCCGCCTTGAAGACCGCGGCCAAGCGGGTCGGCGATGAGTACGTCGTCAACGGCCAGAAGATCTGGACCTCGACCGCGCACATGGCGGATTGGTGCTTCGTGCTGGTTCGCACCGACCCTAACGCGCCAAAGCGCCAGGAAGGCATCTCGTTCCTGCTGGTCGACATGAAGACGCCGGGCATCACGGTGCGGCCGATCATCTCGATCGACGGCACGCATCACCTGAACGAGGTGTTTTTCGACGACGTTAAGGTGCCCGTCAGCATGCGCGTCGGCCCCGAGAACAAGGGCTGGGACGTTGCCAAGTTCCTGCTCGGCAACGAGCGCACCGGCATCGCCCGGGTCGGCCGCTCGAAGGAGCGGGTCAAGACCGCCAAGGAAAAGGCGCACGAGGTGATGGCGAACGGGCGGCCGCTGATCGAGGACGCGGTGTTTCGCCAGCGGGTCGCGCAGTTCGAGGTCGACATCAAGGCGCTGGAGATCACCCAGCTGCGCGTCGTCTCGGCGCACGATAAGGCGAAGGACGGCAGGCCCGACCCGCTCACCTCGGTGCTGAAGATCAAGGGCACAGAGCTGCTGCAATCGACGACCGAGATGGTGATGGATGTCGGCGGCCCGCTGGCGATGCCCGATTGGGCGCAGGAGCTGGCGGCGCTCTCGAACGAGCCGGAGCTCGGCCCCGCCTGGGCGACCGAGACGACACGGGGCTATCTGATGCTGCGCGCCGCTTCGATCTACGGCGGCACCAATGAGATCATGAAGAACATCGTGTCGAAGGCGGTGCTGGGGCTGTAACTCTCTCCTTCGTCATTCCCGCGCATGCGGGAATCCAGGGCGAGTGACGAAACGGCTGCCCCTGGACTCCCGCCTTCGCGGGAATGACGATCCTTTTTAATTCTAGGATCATCTCCCTATGGATTTCGAATACACCGAAGAACAGCGCCTTCTGCGCGAGAGCCTCGACCGGCTGCTCGGCGACAGCTACGGCTTCGACACGCGCAAGGGGTATCTCGCCGAGCCCGACGGCTTCAGCCCCGCGATGTGGGCGCAATACGCCGAGCTCGGCCTCCTGGGTCTGCCGTTCGCCGAGGAACATGGCGGGTTTGGCGGCAATGCCGTCGACGTGATGATCGTGATGGAGGCGTTCGGCCGCGTCCTGGCGCTTGAACCCTATCTGGCGACGGTGGTGCTGGCCGGCACCGCGCTCGGCCACGCCGGCAGCCCGGCGCAGAACGCGGCGATCGTACCGCAAATCGTCGATGGCAGCCTGCGGCTGGCGGTGGCGCATGGCGAGCGCCAGGCGCGTTACGATCTTGCCGATGTGCTGACCACCGCGAAGAAGACGCCAGGCGGTTGGCGGCTCGACGGCAGCAAATCCGTCGTCGTGCACGGCGACAGCGCTGACAAGCTGATCGTCAGCGCCCGAATCTCCGGCGACCGTCACGATTCCGACGGCATCGGGTTGTTCCTGGTCGACGCCAAGGCTAACGGCGTCGCGCGGCGCAGCTACAAGATGCGTGACGGCACCGCCGCGGCGGACATTTCTTTGAGCGACGTCGAAGTATCAAGCGCCGATGCGCTTGGCGAGCCGGGGCGGGGCCTCGCGACGATCGAGCGCGTCACCGAGGCCGGCATCATGGCGACCAGCGCCGAGGCGGTCGGCGCGATGGAAACCATGCTGGCGATGACCATCGAGTATATGAAAACGCGCGTGCAGTTCGGCAAGGCGATCGGCGAGAACCAGGCGCTGCAGCACCGCGCCACCGAGATGATGATGTCCTTGGAGCAGGGCCGCAGCCTGGCGATGCTGGCGGCGATCATGATCGATGACGACAACGCCGAGCAGCGCGCCCACGACCTCTCCACCGCCAAGGTCGGAGTCGGCCAGGCGGCGCGCTTCGTGTCGCAAAACGCGGTGCAGCTCCATGGCGGCATCGGCATGACCGAGGAATACGCGGTCGGCCACTATTTCCGCCGCTGCATGGTTATCGAGCACAGCTTCGGCGATACCGGCTATCATTTGTCGAAGCTGGCGGCGCGGGTCGAATGAGGCTCCGGCCTCTTTTCCTGCTCTGCCTCGTTGTCGCGCCGGCTGGGCTGCTCGCCGTCGAATTGTTTCACCCCGCGGGGTTTACCGCGCAGCCCGGGATGTACGAATTCCTGTCGAAGCCGGAGCCCTATGCCCCGGAACACCAGGCATTGGCGTACCCGGGGCCGGAATGGTGGTTCCTGCTGCACATGATCCAGACCCCGCTCGTCGGGCTGGTCGCGATCGGTCTGTGGCTTCTCGACGCCCGGGTCGGGCCGAGCGACGGCGGGCTCGCGGTGACGCTGGCGTGGTTGTCGCGCGCCGCGACCTTCGTCTTCCTGATCTATTACACCGCCCTCGACGCGATTGGTGGCTTCGGTCTTGGCCGCGCGATGATCAATACCGAGGCGCTCGCCGCCGCGGGACGCCTCACGCCTGAGCAGGTGACCGGCGTCAAGCTCCTGCTCGACACGAACTGGCAGGACCCATGGGTGGGTGGCGTAGGGTCCTTTATCAGCTTGACCGGCTCCTGGGCGGTATTCACCGCTTCGCTTGCCGCCGCACTCGCCTTGTTGCTGACGCGCAGGGCATCATGGCCTCCGCTGATCTTGCTCGTCGCTTTCGGTTGGGAATTGCAGACCAGCCATGCCAGTCCGCACGGCCCGATCGCGTTTGGCCTGTTGATCCTCTCGGCGTTGTGGATCTGTTGGGCCGATCGGCCCCGGGTCCCGGCCTGACCGCGGTCAGCTCCAACTTAGCCTCGGAGCCGCGACATTGTCCGAAAATTGAAACAGATTGTCGTAATAATCCCGCGTCAGTAGAGTAACGCCGTTCTATCGTTAGGTATCGGCGAACCCTGCCGCGGAGCGCGCGCATGGCCGCTCACCTTGATGCGGATGATTCCGTCTTTAACCCGACCCTGGAAACCTTCCGCCGGGGCGCTTCCCCGCGCGCAAGCGCGGCCCTTTTGCGTCCCGAGAAAGGCAGTGTCGCAACCACGCTGAACCTTGAGTGAAATTTTCGTCCCCCCGCAAATGGAGGTATCGATGTCGTATACCGCTGGCCCCCACAAGCTTGGCCGCTTGAATCGCACCTTTGATCCTCGAGTGCCGCATATGAGCGCGTTGCTGGCGGGGCAGGCGCTGCCGCCACCGCCGCCCAGCGTAAACTGG
This sequence comes from Allostellaceae bacterium, assembly GCA_035604035.1. Taxonomy (GTDB): domain Bacteria; phylum Pseudomonadota; class Alphaproteobacteria; order ATCC43930; family CGMCC-115725; genus DATARH01. The sequence continues at coordinate 7,688 of DATNJF010000048.1, forward strand.
ACGACCGCCATGCCGAGCAATCTCGGCATGATGCTCAACGATACGCTCGGCGACTGCACCTGCGCCGCGGTCTATCACGCCCTGCAGGTATGGAGCTTCAACGCCAGCCCGCCGATGGTCACCCAGCCAGACCTCGACGTAAAGGACCTCTATATCCGCGCCTGCGGCTACAACCCGCGCACCCCCGGCGAAGGCCCCGGCGGCAACGAGCAGCACGTTCTCACCTATCTGCTCCGCTCGGGCACCCCAACCGGACCCGACGGCAAGACACGGCACAAGATCGCCGCTTTCGTCGAGGTCGATCCGCGCAACATCGACGACGTCAAACGCACGATAAACGATTGCGGCGTGGCCTATATCGGCTTCAACGTGCCGCAGTTCATCGTGCCGGCGGCGCCCCAGGTGCCGCCCGATGTCTGGGATGTTCAGCAGACCGATACCCAGATCGTCGGCGGGCATGCGGTGGTGCTGGCTGGCTACGACGCCAACGGCGCCCGGGTGATCTCGTGGGGTCAATACTACACGATCACCTGGTCGTTCTTCGCGGCCTATGTCGACGAGGTTTACGCGATCGCCGACCAGACGTGGATCGAGAGCAAGGGCACCTCG
>DATNJF010000049.1:0-6786 GCA_035604035.1 Allostellaceae bacterium
CATGGGATGATATGGGCCGATCGCTCGCGTGTGTCAAAATTACGGTTCGTAGCGCCCGCCAATAAAGGGCCGGCTGGTGCCGAGCCCGGGCAATTCCCACACCCCGGCGCCGCCGGGGTTGAGATCGGCGCCGATGTTGGCGTCGATCAGATAGGGCTTGCCGCTGGCGATCGCGGCCTTGACCGCGTCGCCGAGATCGCCGGCGCGGTCGATGCGCACCCCCTCGACGCCGCACGAGCGCGCCAACGCGGCGAAATCGGGGTTGTAGAGCTCGCCGGTCTCGGGATGGCGGAACTCGGTCGCCAGCTCGCGGCCCTCCAAGTAACCGCGCTGCAAGCCGCGGATCGAGGCATAGGAATAATTGTTCCACACCACCCACACCGCCGGGATGCCGTATTCGACCGCGGTGGCGAGTACGTTCGCGTGCATGAAAAAGGCGCCGTCGCCACAGACCGAGACGCAGGGCCGGTCGGGCGCGGCCAGCTTGGCGCCGAGCACCCCGGCGACGCCGAAACCCATTGGGCCGAACCCCATGCAGCCGATTAGCGAGGTGGGCCCGCGCGGCTTGCAGAACTGCAAGAGCCAGTTGTGGTGCACGCCGATATCGCTGACGAGGATCGCGTCTTCGGGCAGCGCGCGGTCGATCTCGTGCGCGGCGCGCTGCGGGTTGATCGGGGTGGCGTCGTCGACATAGCCGGGCGCGACTTTGGCCTCCCACTCGCGCCGCCAGCCGTCGATCGTGGCGAGCCAGGCTTGCCGCGCTGGCGTCGTGCGCGGGGCGTTGCGCGCCTCGATCTCGGCCAAAAGCTGACGCAGGAACGTGCGCACGTCGGCCATCAAGCCCAGCGCGACCGGGTAGTTGCGGGCGATCTCGTCGGGGTCGATATCGACATGGATCAGCTTGGTCGGCGGGATGGTGAACGAATACCCCGGAATCCACGACGACGAGGTGCGGTCGTCGAACCGCACGCCGAGCGCCAGCAGGACATCGGCCTGGCGCATCGCCGCATTGGCTTGATACAGCCCGCCGCGCGAGACGAGGCCTAATGACAGCGGATGGTTGGTGTCGAGCGCGCCCAACCCGCTGGCCGAGGCGCCGACCGGGATTTGCAACCGCTCGGCGAGGCGCAGCAGTTCCTCGGCCGCGCCGCCATAGCGCACGCCCTGGCCGACGAGGATCGCCGGCCGCTCGGCGGCAATCAGCATCTCGGCGGCCTTGGCGACGCCCTCGGGATCGGCGCCGCAGCGGCAGGAGATGTTGGCGCTCCACGCGCGCGGGTCAGGGGTTTCCGGCGCGGCGTCTTCCTTGAAGATGTCGAACGGCACGTCGAGCACGACCGGCCCGGGACGGCCGGTCACCATGGTCTTCCACGCTTGCCGCACCATCAGCGGCACCTGCTCGCCGCGGGTCGGCTGGAAGACGTGCTTGCACATCGCCCGCACGGTCGAGGGAAAGTCGGCCTGGTACTGGCGATAAAGCTCCTGAAACGCGCCACGGCCGAATTGGGTCGTCGGAATGTTGCCAGTGACGGCGAGAAACGGCACCGAGTCGAGATAAGCGTTGGCGAGCGCGATCGGCAGGTTGACCGAACCTGGCCCGCACGAGGTGAAAGTCGCGGTCGGCTGGCCCGAGACCCGGTAATAGACGTCGGCCATGAACCCGGAGACGGTCTCGTGCCGGGTCGAGATCGTCTTGATCTCGTCGGTGCGTTCGTAGAGCGCGTCGATAAAGCCGATATTACCGTGGCCACAGAGCCCGAACGCGTAAGGCACCTTTTCGCGGATCAGGTAATCGACGATCACCTGTCCGCCGTTCAGCATCTGGTTGCTGCGCGCCATGCCTGTCTCCGTCATTGTGCGAGCCCGCCGCGGCGGTGCGTTCGACCAGGGCGACGAAGCGGCGCACCGCGGCGTCACTCTCGCCGCGTCGGTAGGCCAGGTTCAAGGGCGCGGTCAACTGCGCCGTCGCTTCAAGGGCGCGATAGACGACGCCCTCGGCCTCGAGCCGGCTCATCGATTGCGGCACCAGGGTCACGCCCAGCCCGGCCGCGACAAGGCTCAGGGTCGAGAGCATGCGCGGCGCCTCCTGACCGATCTGCGGGCTGAACCCGGCACGGTCGCAGGCGGCGATGATCGCATCGTGCAGCCCGGGCCCGACCGGCCGGCGGTAGAGGATGAAGATCTCGCCGGCGAGAGCGGCAAGCGGCAGCGGCTCCGCAGCAGTGCCGAGAGGATGGCCGCTCGGCAACGCCGCGACCATCGCCTCGGCGAGCAGCGGCCGGATGGTGAGATCGGGGCTTTCGCCGACCGGCGAACGGACAAAGGCGATGTCGAGCGCCTGCGACCGCAAGGCGGCGACCAGCTCGACCGTGCCACTTTCCTCGAGCGTCAAGGCGACCAGCGGATGCGCTTCGCGAAAGGCGCGGATCGCCCTCGGGACGAACGGGTGGAACGAGGCGGAGCTGGTAAAGCCAAGACCAATGCGTCCGCTCTCGCCGCGCGCGGCCTGCCGCGTCGCCGCGACCGCGTTGCCAACGCGGGCAAGGATCGCCTTGGCCTCCTCGAAAAAGGCCCGGCCCGCCGGGGTCAGTTCGACCCCGCGTGGCTTGCGGTGGAAGAGCTGTGCATCGAGTTCGGTTTCCAGCGCGCGGATTTGCTGCGACAACGGCGGCTGCTGGATGCCGAGGCGCTCGGCCGCGCGGGTGACATGGCCCTCTTCGGCGACAGCGACGAAATAGCGGAGGTGACGCAGTTCCATATCTAATAGATATCATGATTCATCAAACGATATATTAGACAGTTAGGTCAGCCGCCAATACTCTCGTTCGTCGGATTTGAGGCGCGAGCCATGGCCAGCGAAGCCAAGTTCCCGATGGTGCAATTCCTCGCCTGGATCGAGGCAAGGCCGCGCTCGCTCGCCGAGGTGCGCGCCGCCTGGGGCAGCACCTGCCCCTTGAATTGCGCCTGGGAAGACGCGCTCTCTGACGATCTGGTGGAATGTCGGGCCGATGGGGCGGTAGTTTTGTCGGCCCACGGCAGGGCGCGATTGGAGCACGCATGAGTGAGACGACCCACCGGGATTTGATCCGCGACCAATTCACCCGCCAGGCGACGGTGTTCAACGCTGCGGCGCCGCTCGCCGCCGAGGACGCACTGTCGTTGATCGTCAAAGCGGCGAACCCCGATCCCGAGGACAGCGTGCTCGATGTCGCCTGCGGCGGCGGCCTTGTTGCCCGCGCTTTCGCGCCGCAAGTGCGTCACGCCACCGGCATCGACGTCACCCCGGCGATGCTCGACCAGGCGCGCAAAGCCGCGGCGGAAAAGGGCCTGGAGAACACCTCGTGGGACCAGGGCGACGTCACGACCCTGCCCTATGCCGACAGCAGCTTCACGATCGTCGCCACGCGCTTCTCGTTCCACCATTTCCTCGAGCCGCTCGCGGTGCTGCGCGAGATGGTGCGGGTTTGCGCGTCCGCTGGACGCATCGTCGTCGTCGATAGCTGCCCGTCCGAAGACAAGGCAAAGGCGGCGGCGTTCAACCACCTCGAATTACTGCGCGACCCGTCGCATACGCGTGCCCTGCCGCTATCGGAGATGAAGAGCCTCTTCACGGCGGCGGGCCTCGGCGAGCCGCGGGTCAGCTTCACCGAATTGCGCGACGTGGTGAGCAATCTGCTGGCGCGCTCGTATCCGAACCCGGGCGATGACGTGAAAATCGTCGCGATGTTCAAGGCGTCCGCCAAGGACGACAGCCTGGGGATCCCGGTCCGGCTCGACGGTGAGGCGATCCATTACGCCTACCCGGTCGCGATCGTCGCGGCGACGCGTCCTTGATCGCACCGCTCGGAACGCTATCGTAGCCGCCAATCCCCTCAGCCCCTGGAGACCGCCCGTGAGCGTCACCGGTAACGACACTCTGAAGACCCGCCGCACCCTCACCGTCGACGGCAAGAGCTACGATTATTTCAGCCTCGACGCGGCCGCCAAGGCAGGGGGGCTCGGCGACGTATCGCGCTTGCCGTTCTCACTGAAAGTGCTGCTGGAAAACCTGGTGCGGCTGGAAAACGGCCGGACCGTCACGGTCGACGACATCAAGGCGCTGGGCGCCTGGCTCGACAACAAGTCGTCGGACCGCGAGATCGCGTTCCGCCCGGCGCGGGTGCTGATGCAGGATTTGACCGGCGTCCCGGCGGTTGTTGATCTGGCGGCGATGCGTCAGGCGATGGTCGATCTCGGCGGCGATCCCCGCAAGATCAACCCGCTGTCGCCGGTTGATTTGGTCATCGACCACTCGGTGCAGATCGACAATTTCGGCACCGCCGCAGCCTTTGCCGCCAACGTCAAGACCGAGTTCGAGCGCAACGGCGAGCGATATCGGTTCCTGCGTTGGGGTCAGGATTCGTTCGAGAATTTCCGGCTGGTCCCGCCCGGCACCGGCATCTGCCATCAGGTCAATCTCGAATATCTGTCGCAGGTGGTGTGGACGACCGACGAAGCCGGGAAAACCATCGCCTATCCCGACACGCTGGTCGGCACCGACAGCCACACGACGATGGTCAACGGGCTTTCCGTGCTCGGCTGGGGGGTTGGCGGCATCGAGGCGGAGGCGGCGATGCTCGGCCAACCGCTGTCGATGCTGATCCCCGAAGTCGTCGGCATGAAGCTGACCGGCAAGCTGCGGGAAGGCGCCACCGCGACCGACCTCGTCTTGACCGTGACACAGATGCTGCGCCAGCGCGGCGTGGTCGGGCGCTTCGTCGAGTTTTACGGGCCCGGCATCGCCGAATTGGCGCTCGCCGACCGCGCGACGATCGGCAACATGGCGCCCGAGTATGGCGCCACCTGCGGGTTCTTCCCGATCGACGCCGAGACCATTCGCTATCTGACCTTGAGCGCGCGCGACCCGGCGCGGGTGAAGCTGGTCGAGGCCTACGCCAAGGCGCAGGGGCTGTGGCGCGACGAGTCGACGCCCGACCCCGCATTCACCGACACGATCGAGCTCAACCTCGGCACCGTCGAGCCGTCATTGGCCGGCCCGCGCCGGCCGCAAGACCGGGTGGCGCTCGGCGACGCCGGCAAGGCGTTCGACACCGAGCTGCCGCGCCTCGCGCCGGGGGTCACCGCAGCACGCTCGCAGAAGGTCGCCGGCGCCAATTACGAGCTGCACGACGGCGACGTGGTGATCGCCGCGATCACCTCGTGCACCAACACCTCGAACCCGAGTGTCATGTTGGCGGCAGGCCTGCTCGCCAAGAAGGCTTTCGAGAAGGGTCTCAAGGTCAAGCCCTGGGTCAAGACCAGTCTCGCGCCGGGCAGCCAGGTGGTCAGCGACTACTACGCCAAGGCCGGGTTGCAGGAGTATCTCGACAAGCTCGGCTTCAACCTCGTCGGCTATGGCTGCACCACCTGCATCGGCAATTCGGGGCCGCTGCCCGAACCGGTCGCCGACGCGATCGACGCGGGCGATCTCGCGGTCGCCGCGGTGCTCTCCGGAAACCGCAATTTCGAAGGCCGCATCCATGCGTTGGTGCGAGCGAATTACCTCGCCTCGCCACCGCTCGTGGTCGCCTACGCGCTCGCCGGGACGGTGCGCACCAACCTCGCGACCGACCCGCTCGGCGAGGGCAGCGACGGCAAGCCGGTCTATCTCCGCGACATCTGGCCCTCCAACCAGGAGGTCGCCGACACGGTGCGCAGCGCGGTACAGCGCGACAGCTTCAAGCAGCGCTATGGCAACGTCTTCGAAGGCCCGCCGCAATGGCGCGCGGTGACCGGCGGCGGCGGCATGACCTACGATTTCCAGGGAAGCTCGACCTATCTCGCGCTGCCGCCCTATTTCGAGAACATGCCCAAGGAGCCGGGGCCGCTCAGCGACGTCAAGGGCGCGCGCGAGCTGGCGATTTTCGGCGACAGCATCACCACCGACCACATCTCGCCCGCGGGTTCGATCAAGGTCGAGAGCCCGGCCGGCGAGTTCCTCATCGGCTACCAGGTGCGGCCGACCGACTTCAACACTTACGGCGCCCGGCGCGGCAACCACAACGTGATGATGCGTGGCACCTTCGCCAATATCCGCATCAAGAACGAGATGGTGCCAGGGATCGAGGGCGGCATGACCAAGCTGCAGCCCGACGGCACGGTGATGCCGATCTACGACGCGGCGATGGAATACAAGAAGCGCGGCGTCCCGCTGGTCATCTTTGGAGGCAAGGAATACGGCACCGGTTCGTCGCGCGACTGGGCGGCGAAGGGCACGCTGCTGCTCGGGGTCAAGGCGGTGGTCGTCGAGAGCTTCGAGCGCATCCACCGCTCGAACCTCGTCGGGATGGGCGTGCTGCCGTTGACGTTCAAGGAGGGCACCAGCCGGCAGACCCTCGGCCTCAAAGGCACCGAGACGCTCGACATCACCGGTGTCAAGGACGGGATCAAGCCGCGCATGGACGTGACCATGACGATCCACGATCCGGATGGCGGGACACGCACCGTGCCGTTGACCTGCCGCATCGACACGCTCGACGAGGTCGAGTACTTCCGCCACGGCGGCATCCTGCAATACGTGCTGCGCGGGTTGTTGAAGGCGGCGTAACCGTCAGGCGCCTTCACTAGCGATGACGGGCGCGGGCGCGGGCGCGGGGATGGTGCTTTCGCGCCGCGGCAGCAGCCCATAGCCGACGATGCCGGCGACGATCAACAAACCTCCGGCGGCGCGCTCCGGCGTCACCGGCTCGCCGAGCAGAGTCACCCCGACCGCGACGACGGTGACCAATTCGATATTGGCGATGATCA
>DATNJF010000050.1:0-3470 GCA_035604035.1 Allostellaceae bacterium
CGCGTGCGACCTCGACCCAGAGCGCGTCCGACAGCGCGTTGACCACCGAGATGCCGACCCCGTGCAGCCCGCCCGAGGTTTTGTAAGCGTCGCCACCGAATTTGCCGCCCGAATGCAGGGTCGTGAGGATGACCTCGAGCGCCGATTTGTCGGGGAAGCGCGGATGCTTGTCGACCGGGATGCCGCGCCCGTTGTCGCGCACCGTGACCCAGCCCTCGCGGCTCAGCTCCAGCTCGATTCGTGTGGCGTGGCCGGCGACCGCCTCATCCATCGCGTTGTCGAGCGCCTCGGCCGCGAGATGGTGCAGCGCCCGCTCGTCGGTGCCGCCGACATACATGCCGGGGCGGCGGCGTACTGGCTCCAGCCCTTCGAGGACCTCGATGTCTTTTGCCGAATAGGTATCGTCGTCGAGCTTCCGCGCCAAATTATCAAAGAGGTCGGGCATCGCGGCGAATTATACGGAGGCCCCAAACCCACGCAAGCAGGATGCAGTATATCTTTCAACCGGCGGTAACAATATATAGCTTGGCTTGCCGCTTATTGTGAGCCATCGTGGGTGCTAGGGGGAACTAGCCGGTCTGGGCGGGATTTACTCAGATGATGACCGACGGCCAGATGACTAACGAGCGCAAGATCTGGGAGGCGGCGCTGATGCTGGTGCGGCGGCACGGCAGCGAGGCGCTGCAGGTCGCCGAACGCGAGGCCGAGCGCCTGAGGATCGGCGACGACGAGCTCTCTTGCATCGTCTGGTGTTGGATCGCCCGCTCGACCGCGGAACTGCTGCGCCCCACGCCCGACAGCGGCGAACGCATCCATTAAATTCGCCGGCTCGCGCCGTCCCTCTTCACGATTGTCCCGCCAAGCCCGATATTGGCGCCAACGCAAACGCTGGCGGCGAGGGACCCCTCATGGCGAAGGCCAAGAATTTCGAAGTCTCGATGAGCGAGGAGGAGTGGCGCAAGAAGCTGACGCCGGAGCAGTTCCACATCCTGCGCAAGCACGGCACCGAGCGCGCCGGCATCAGCCCGCTCGACAAGAAATACGACCCGGGCACCTATTACTGCGCCGGCTGCGGTGCACCGCTCTTTACCGCCGACACCAAGTTCAACAGCGGCAGCGGCTGGCCGAGCTTCTATGAGCCGATGGACGGCGCGGTGGAAACCGACACCGACCGCAGCTTCTTCATGACCCGCACGGAGGTGCACTGCCAGAAATGTGGCGGCCATCTCGGCCATGTCTTCGACGACGGCCCGCAGCCCACGGGTCTGCGCTATTGTATGAACGGCTGCTCGCTTGATTTCCGGCTGGACGGCGACAAGGCCAAGCTGGAAAAGAAATAAGTATTCGTCAAATAAAAGCAGGGCCGGGTTTTTGCCCGGCCCTTTTGGTGTGAGTTTGGTGCGGTCAGACGGAGTAGTACATGAGGAACTCGATGGGGTGGGGTGTGTGCTCGAAGTTGTAGACCTCCTCCCATTTGAGCTCGATGTACGATTCGATCTGGTCGGCGGTGAAGACGTCGCCCTTGGTGAGGAAGGCGTGGTCGGCGGCGAGGGCGCCGATGGCCTCGCGCAGTGAGCCGCACACGGTGGGGACGTCTTTGAGTTCCTCGGGCGGCAGATCGTAGAGGTTCTTGTCCATCGGGTCGCCGGGATGGATCTTGTTCTGGATGCCGTCGAGCCCGGCCATCAGCATGGCGGCGAAGCCGAGATAGGGGTTGCAGGCGGGGTCGGGGAAGCGCACCTCGACGCGCTTGGCCTTGGGGCTGGAGACGATGGGGATGCGGCAGGAGGCCGAGCGGTTTCTGGCCGAGTAGGCGAGCAGCACCGGGGCCTCGAAGCCGGGGATGAGGCGCTTGTAGGAATTGGTGGTGGGGTTGGTGAAGGCGTTGATCGCCTTGGCGTGCTTGATGATGCCGCCGATGTAGTAGAGCGCGGTCTCGCTAAGGTCGGCATAGAGGTTGCCGGCGAAGGAGGGCCGCTCGCCCTTCCAGATCGACTGGTGGGTGTGCATGCCCGAGCCGTTGTCGCCCTTGATCGGCTTGGGCATGAAGGTGGCGGTCTTGCCGTACTGGTTGGCGACGTTGTGGACGACGTATTTGTAGATCTGCATGTTGTCGGCGGTGCGGACGAGGGTGTCGAACTCGGCGCCGAGCTCGGCCTGGGAGGGCGCCACCTCGTGGTGGTGCTTCTCGACCTTGAGGCCCATGTCGAACATGATCGAGAGCATCTCGGCGCGGATGTCCGATTGGCCGTCCACGGGGGGCACCGGGAAGTAGCCGCCCTTCACGGGCGGGCGGTGTCCGGTATTGCCGTCGGGGAGCTCCTTGGCGCTGACCCAGGGGCCTTCCTCGGCCTCGATCGTGTAGGAGGCGGTGTTCATGGTCGATTCGTAGCGCACGTCGTCGAAGATGAAGAACTCGGCCTCGGGCCCGAAATAGGCGGTGTCGCCGATCCCTGAGGAGACCAGGTACTTCTCGGCCTTCTTGGCGGTCGAGCGCGGGTCGCGGGCATAGGGCTGGCCGGTCAAGGGCTCGTGCACGTCGCAGAAGATGATCAGCTGCGACTGCGCCGCGAACGGGTCCATCACGGCGGTGGCGCAATCGGGCGCCAAGAGCATGTCGCTTTCGTTGATCGCCTTCCACCCGGCGATCGAGGAGCCGTCGAACGCCACCCCGCCGGTGAGGAACTCGGGCGTGATCGTGCGCACGTGATGCGCCAGGTGCTGCCACTTGCCCCGCGGATCGGTGAAGCGGAAATCGACATACTTCACCTCGTGCTCCTTGATCAGAGCCATCACCTTGTCTGTATCGGCCATCGTCTAAGTTCCTGCTGGTTGAGCGAAATAGGGGTACGGGAGTGCCGCTCCTGGCATCCGGCGTGTCGGAGGCCGCAAGAGGGATCAAATCGCATCCGGCCCGCGCTCGCCGGTGCGGATGCGGATCGCTTCCTCCACCGTCGACACGAAAATCTTCCCGTCGCCAATGCGTCCGGTGTGGGCCGATTGCATGATCGCCTCGACTGCGCGCTCGACCATCGAATCTTCCATGACGACTTCGATCTTCACCTTGGGCAGGAAGTCGACGACGTACTCGGCACCGCGATAGAGCTCGGTATGGCCTTTCTGCCGGCCAAAGCCCTTGGCTTCGACGACGGTGATGCCCTTGATCCCGACCTCGTGAAGCGCCTCCTTCACCTCATCAAGCTTGAAGGGCTTGATGATGGCCTCGATCTTCTTCATCAGCCGACCTCCCATGTCCGCGAATGCGGTCGCCGTCCCAGACCCGAGCATAACCCATGCCAGGCCCCCGCGCTGGCAAATTGGGCCGCCTAACCGGGCGCTTCTCGCCGACAGAAGCAATCGCCACGCAGAATGCCTATTTTCTAGGCAGCTTCAAGGGCAAAGCGTTTAAGTAACGCCGCTGTGCGGCAGATTGCCGAGGAAACGGCGGATGCGCTCGATTGCCTCTTGTA
>DATNJF010000051.1:0-11011 GCA_035604035.1 Allostellaceae bacterium
TTAAACGACAACGCGCTGAAAAACGCGCTCGTCTTGATGCTGGCCTACCGGCCAGAGATGGCAGAGGGGATGTCGGCGGGCATTTTGATCCCCTTGGCGGGCGGCCTCTTTATCCTGCCGTTCTTTCTGTTGTCGGCGACCGCCGGCGAGCTGGCCGACGCGCTCGACAAGGCGCGGCTCATCCGCATCATCAAGCTCTCCGAGATCGCGGTGATGCTGGTCGCCGCCACCGGGGTGATCTACGCCAGCCCCGTCACCCTCTTGGCGCTGCTCTTCGTCATGGGCATCGAGGCGACGTTTTTCGGCCCGCTCAAATACGCGATCCTCCCCGACCTTCTCGGCCTCAACGATCTGCTGCTCGGCAATGCGCTGGTCGAGGCGGGGACGTTCCTCGCCATCCTCTTCGGCACCATCGCCGGGATGCTGATCGCCGGCGCGCACGGGGCAAAGCTGGTGGCGGCGCTGATCGTGCTGATCGCTCTCGCCGCCTATCTGTTCAGCCACGGCATCCCGGCGACCGCGCCGGGGATTGCGCGCGCTCGCATCAGCCTCAATTTCGTCGCCGCCACCGCGCGGCTTATCGCCGACGCGCGGCGCGAGCGGGTGCGCTTCCGCTCGATCCTCGGCATCTCGTGGTTCTGGCTGGTCGGCGCGACCTACCTGTCGCAATTCCCCACCTATGTGCACCTCTACCTCAACAGCGAGGAGGGCGTGGTGACCCTGTTCCTCACCGTGTTCTCGGTCGGGGTTGGCTGCGGCTCGCTCACCGGCAACCGCATCCTCAAGGGTCGGATCAGCGCCCGCATCGTGCCCTGGGGCGGGCTCGGCATCGCACTGTTTTCGCTTTTGCTGTGGGCGGCGAGTCCAGCTGGCGGCTCTTACACCGGGGCCCTGCTGACCGTTGGCGATTTCCTTGGCTTTCCGGTCAGCTGGGTAATCCTTGTCGCCCTCTTCGGCATCGCCGCGTCGGGCGGCATCTTCATCCTGCCGCTCTACGCGCTGTTGCAGACCGCCGGCGACGAGCACCGCCGCGCTCGCGCGATCGGCGCCAACAATGTCGTCAACGCAGCGGCGATGGTGCTGTCGGCGCTGGCGGTGATCGCTCTCGTCGCCATGGGGGTCAGCGTGCCGCAGCTGTTCCTGCTGACCGGCATCCTCACTCTCGGCGTCACCGCGGTGTTCTGGCGCTTGCGCGCGTCGCTGGTGCCGAGCCCAGCAGCGGCGGAGTAGAGCTACCCCTTGGCAAGCACATCGGCGCCCTCAATGCGCTGGGCGAGTGCGGCGGCCAGGAAGCGGTCGATATCGCCGTTGAGCACCGCCGGGGCGTTGCCGATCTCGACTCCGGTGCGCAAATCCTTGACCATCTGGTAGGGCTGTAGCACGTAAGACCTAATCTGGTGGCCCCAGCCGATATCGGTCTTCGACGCGTTCATCGCGTCGGTCGCCGCCTCGCGCTTCGCCAGCTCGGCCTCGTAGAGCCGCGCGCGCAGCATCGCGAAGGCTTGGGCGCGGTTTTGGTGCTGCGAGCGCTCGCTCTGACACTGCACGACGATGTTGGTCGGCAGATGGGTGATACGGATGGCGCTGTCGGTCTTGTTGACGTGCTGCCCGCCGGCGCCCGAGGCGCGGTAGGTGTCGATGCGCAAATCCTTGTCGAGGATCTCGATCTCGATTTTGTCGTCGATCACGGGATAAACCCAGGCCGAGGCGAAGCTGGTGTGCCGGCGCGCCGCCGAGTCGAACGGCGAGATGCGCACCAGGCGATGCACGCCGCTCTCGGTCTTGAGCCAGCCATAGGCGTTGAGACCGCTGATCTTGACCGTCGCCGATTTGATGCCGGCGCCCTCGCCGGCGCTCTCCTCGACCCATTCGACCTTGTAGCCGTGCGCCTCGGCCCAGCGCACATACATGCGCAGCAGCATTTCGGCCCAGTCCTGCGCCTCGGTGCCGCCGCTGCCGGCATGGGCTTCGAGATAGCAATCGTTGGCGTCGGCCTCGCCCGAGAGCAGGCTTTCGAGCTCGCGCTGCGCCGCCTCGGCATGGAGCTTTTCGAGCGTCGTCTCGGCTTCCTTGACGACGCCATCGTCGCCTTCCGCCTCAGCCAGCTCGATGAGCTCGGCCGCGTCCTTGTAGCCCTGCTCGATACGCTTGTAGCCGCTGACCAGGTGGTCAAGCCGGTTGCGCGCCCGGATCAGCTTCTGCGCCGCCTCTGGATTGTCCCAGAGCTTCGGATCCTCGGCCCTGCGGTTCAGCTCGTCGAGCCGAGCGGTCGCGACATCCCAGTCAAAGATGCCTCCGCAGCAGGGAGAGCGATTTCTCGATGCCGTCGACGAGGGTCTGGGTTTCCGCACGCATGCTTATTCCCTTCGATTTTCCTAGTACAATCCGCCGGTGCCGCGCATCGGCTCTCGCGGGTTGTCCGATGCCGACGCATCGGTCTCGCCCGGCACGCCGCGCAGCCCGAGGTCCTGGTCCTTGTCGGGCGAGGTACCCGGCTTGTAGGCGAAATAAACCGCCGCCTCGCCGGGACCGGCCGCTTGCATCGTATCCGGGTTGACCCGGATCATCTGCAACCCCGGCGGAATACGGAACTCGGTCGGCGGCGCGTTCTTCACCACTGCGATCATGTAGTCGCGGAATACCGGTGCGGCAACTACCGCCGCCTGCGCGCCGCGGCCCAGGCTGTCGTGATCGTCGTAGCCGATATAGACGCCGGCGGCCAGGTTCGGGGTGAAGCCGACAAACCAGGCGTCGCGCCAGTCGCTGGTCGTGCCGGTCTTGCCGGCGAGCGGCTTGCCGACGACCGCCACCCGGCTGCCGGTGCCGCGCTGGATGACGCCCTGCATCATCTGCACGAGTTGATAGGTCGATTGCGGGTCGGCGATCTGCTCGCGGGTGTCAGCGATGACCGGCGGCGTCTGGTTGCTCCATTCGACATCCTTGCATCCGGCGCACGGGCGCTGGTCGGCACGGAAGATGGTGACGCCGTTCCTATCCTGGACGCTGTCGATCAGGGTCGGGATCAGCCGCTTGCCGCCATCGACCAGCATCGCGTAGGCCGCGGTGAGCCGCAGCGGCGTGGTTTCGCCGGCGCCGAGCGACATCGAATATTCGCGTGGCATGTGATCCATGATGCCGAACGCCTCGACGTTCTGACCCACCGAATCCATGCCGAGGATCGCGCCCAGGCGAGCGGCGACCGTGTTGAGCGAGTGGGCGAGGGCAACCGCGAGCGGCGTTGGCCCGCGAAAACTGTCGGATTCGTAATTGCCCGGCGTCCACGGCGGCAGGCCGGGACCCTGGCTCAGCGACAGCGGGCCGTCGACCACCAGGGTGGAGGGCGTGAACCCGTGTTCGAGCGCGGTGAGGTAGACAAATGGCTTGATCGCCGAGCCGGGCTGCCGCTTCGCTTGGGTCGCGCGGTTGAACTGGCTGATCTCGAAGCTGAACCCGCCGCTCATCGCCAGCACCCGGCCGGTATGCGGGTCGATGGTCACCAGCGCGCCGGAGACTTCCGGGATCTGGCATAGGTTGAATTGCGGCCCCTTGGGCGGTGGCGCCGCGATGGGCTTGGCGTTGCTCGCCGTCTTGACGGGTACGGCTGCCGGCTCGGGGAGCGGTTCGACCAGCACGACGTCGCCGGGCTTGACCACGTCGGCGGCATTGCGCGGGAAGCCGCCGAGCGTCCCGTCCTCACGCAGCGGCCGCGCCCAACGCATCTGCGCGAACGGGATACGCCCGGTCGAGCCGTCCTTGAAGCCGATCGCGGCGCCGTCGCTTTCCGTGCGCGTTACCATGGCAAGCTGCCAGCCGACCGCGCCCGCGCCCGCCGGCAGTGGCTGCGCCGCCAAGGAAGCGGTCCAGTCGCCATTGGGCTCGATATGATCGACCGCGCCGCGCCAACCGCCGTTGGAGCGGTCGTGGGCGATGAGCCCGTCGCGCAGCGCCTTGTCGGCATTCGTCTGCAGCGCCCCATCGAGGCTGGTGCGCACGGTGAGGCCACCCTCGTAGACCACCTTCTCGCCAAACCGCGCAATCAACTCGCGCCGCACCTCCTCGGCGAAATAGGCGGCGGTGACGGTGTCGGTCTCCCCACGGCGAAGCATCGTCACCGGGTCGGCCTTGGCGGCCGTCGCTTGCGCCGCGATTATGTCGCCGTTTTCGAGCATGCGGTCGATGACCCAGTCGCGCCGTATCCGCGCAGCCTGCTGATACCTCACCGGGTTGTAGTTGTTGGGCGCTTTGGGCAGCCCGGCGAGAAAAGCGGCTTCGGCGAGGGTCAGATCGTCGAGCGGCTTGCCGAAATAGGTGAGCGCCGCTGCCGCGACACCGTAGGCGCTGCTGCCGAGATAGATTTCATTGAGATAGAGCTCGAGGATGCGGTCCTTCGACAGCGCGTCGTCGATGCGCGTGGCGAGCAGTACCTCCTTGATCTTGCGCTCGATCGACAATTCGCTGGTCAGCAGCATGTTTTTGGCGACCTGCTGGGTGATCGTCGAGGCGCCGACCGGGCGCCGGCTGCTATGCCAATGGCTGATGTCGATGACGGCCGCGCGCAGCATCGCGATAGGGTCGAAGCCGTGATGCGAATAAAAATTCTTGTCCTCGGCGGCGAGAAAGGCGGCGATCACCTGCTTCGGGATCGCGCTGATCGGTACGAAGACCCGCTTTTCGGTGGCGTATTCGGCGAGGAGCCTGCCGTCGCCGGCAAGCACCCGCGTGGTGATCGGCGGCTGATAGCGCGCGAGCTGCTGGTAATCGGGCAGGTCGCGCCCGAAATACCAGATCGTCAGCCCGGCGAACCCGCCGCCGATGATCGCCACCAGCACGGCGCAAACGAACAGGAACCGAACGAGCTTGATCAAGGTACGCAAGCGCTGCGCGCTCCATGTGGCGGCGGCGATTCGAGGTTTCGGCCGCGGCGCTCGGGCCATGAGGGCGAGCCGCCCTTATGCGCCAACACCTGGGCCATTCCAAGTCCGATTTGGTTGCGCACCAACCCCTATCGGGAGCCGCCGATGACGAAATGGGATGCCGGCTCGCGGTTGCAACTGCCGCGCCGGACTAAATCATTGTCGTTCCGAGGCACCAACGTTACATTTGATGGTGCGAATTTCGCCGACCGGACGTCGCCGTCCGGCGGCGTTGGGATGCTCGCCCGCTCCATCGGCAATTCACATGCCGCAGCTCCGGGTGATGCGATTCACTTAACCGAGGCCGGGTGCGAGCTTTCGATCCGCGACGCCGATGACAGAATTCCGCGACGCCCCGATAGGCACTTACGGCCTCCCAGCCAAATGGACTGCGCCGCTGCCCGCCTTTGTCGCGACCGGCGCCGCGTGTCCCGGAGTCTGCCCGAATGGGAAAACACATGCTTATCGACGCCGCTCATCCCGAGGAAACTCGGGTGGTGGTGCTCAGCGGTAACCGGCTTGAAGAGTTCGATTTCGAGTCGTCGACCAAGAAGCAAGTCAAAGGAAACATCTACCTTGCCAAGGTCACCCGGGTAGAGCCGTCGCTTCAGGCGGCCTTCATCGACTACGGTGGTAATCGCCACGGCTTCCTGGCGTTCAGCGAAATCCACCCCGATTACTATCGTATCCCGGTCAGCGACCGCGAAGGCGCGGAATACGACGCGCCGCCGGCGGAACCGCTCTCCGAGCTGCCCGACGGGGTCAGCGGCAACGCTCCTGCCGAGGGTTACGCCGCGGCGGTGACCGCCGAGGCTCACGAGGCGATCGCCGAACTGGCCGAGACGCTGCCGGAAGGGCCAATCCCCGAAAGCGATAGCGGCGCCGAGACCGAAGCGGGACCGCAGCTCATCGCCGAGCCCGAGGAATACCAGGTGCTGACCGAGGTCAACGACCCGGAGATGGCGGCGCCGATCGAGGCGGTGGTCGCGTCGGAGCCGTTCTTCGAATCGGCGGCGCCCGAACGGGCGCCGGCGGTCGAGGAGGTCGATACCCTCGACGACGACGAGGCTGAGGAGGCCGGCGAACAGCGCCGTCGGGCGGATCATCGCCACCGCCACTACAAGATCCAGGAAGTGGTCAAGCGCCGGCAGATCATGCTGGTGCAGGTTGCCAAAGAAGAGCGCGGCAACAAGGGCGCGGCGCTGACGACCTATCTGTCGCTTGCCGGACGCTATTGCGTGCTGATGCCGAACACCGCGCGTGGCGGCGGCGTCTCGCGCAAGATCACCAGCCTCAGCGATCGCCGCCGGCTGAAGGAGATCCTCGAAGACCTCGACATCCCCGAGGGAATGGGGGTCATCGTCCGCACCGCCGGAGCCGAGCGCTCCAAGGCAGAGATCAAGCGCGACTACGAATACTTGATGCGGCTGTGGAGCGAGATCCGCGACAACACCCTGAAATCGACCGCGCCGGCGCTGATCCACGAGGAAGGCAACCTGATCAAGCGGTCGATCCGCGATCTTTATGCCCGCGACATCGACGAGGTCATCGTCGAAGGCGAGGAGGGCTACCGCACCGCCAAGGACTTCATGCGGATGCTGACGCCGAGCCATGCGCGCCGGGTGCAGCCTTATCGCGACCCGCAGATCGGGCTATTTCACCGCTATCAGGTCGAAAGCCAGATCGACGCGGCGCATTCGCCGGTGGCCCAGTTGCGCTCCGGCGGCTACGTCGTCATCAACCAGACCGAGGCGCTGGTCGCGATCGACGTTAATTCCGGGCGGGCGACGCGCGAGCGCAACATCGAAGAGACGGCGCTGAAGACGAACCTCGAAGCTTCCGACGAGATCGCTCGGCAGCTGCGGCTGCGCGACCTCGCCGGGCTCATCGTCATCGATTTCATCGACATGGAGGAGCACCGCCACAATTCGGCGGTGGAGCGCCGGCTCAAGGAGGCGCTGAAGAACGACCGCGCCCGCATCCAGGTCGGCCGGATCAGCCCCT
Organism: Allostellaceae bacterium; assembly: GCA_035604035.1. Classification (GTDB taxonomy): domain Bacteria; phylum Pseudomonadota; class Alphaproteobacteria; order ATCC43930; family CGMCC-115725; genus DATARH01. The sequence goes on from DATNJF010000051.1 coordinate 6,918, forward strand.
TTGGCCTGATGGAAATGTCGCGGCAGCGACTGCGCCCGTCGCTGGCCGAGGCGTCGACCCAGCCGTGCCCGCATTGCGGCGGCACCGGCTTTATCCGCTCGACCGAGTCGACCGCGCTCTATGTGCTGCGTTCGATCGAGGAGGAGGGCGCGAAGGGACGCTCGGCGGAAATCTGCGTCTACATCCCGACCACGGTGGCGCTCTACATCCTCAACCAGAAGCGCGATTCGCTGGCGCAGATCGAGGCGCGCTACGGTTTGCGGGTCGCGGTCGGGCAGGACGACACACTGATCCCGCCGAATTTCCGACTCGAGCGGTTACGCGCCTACGCTGCTGGTGAGGCGCCGGTGCCGCGCCTGCCGCAGCCTCCACCGCCCGAGATTGGAGACGAGGACGAGGTGGACGACGCCGAAGAGGCGGAGGCCACGCCGCATCACGCCGAGAATGGCGGCGAGCGTCCGCGCGAACGCGGGGAAGACGAGCGCGGCCGCCGCCGGCGTCGCCGACGCGGTCGTGGCGGACGCGAGCACCGCCCGGACGAGGGTCGTGAGCCACGTCCCGCGGAAGCCGTCCCGCATGTTGCCGGCGCGAATGGCGATGATAGGCCCCCCGAACCGGGGCACGCCGCCGCCGAAGCCGGCGAACGCGACGGCGATGGCGAGCGACGCCGGCGCCGGCGTGGCCGCCGCGGCGGCCGCTGGCGCAATCGCGACGGCACGCCGGGTGAGAACGGCGCGCGTGAGCCGCGGGTCGAGTCCACGGCGGAAGTGGCCGAGGAGCTCGTCGAGGCGGCCATCGAAAGCGCCGAGATGCCTGCGCTCGAAGTCAGTCATGAAGAACCGCTGCGGGCGACAATCGAACCCGGGATGGCGGAAGCGGAGGCGATCGTCGAGGCGGCGGTTGAGAGCGCGGAGATCCCTGTTGCCGAACCGAAACCCGCACTCGAACTCGAGACTGTCGGCGCTCCGCCCAAACGGGCACGCGCGTCTCGTGCGAAATCCGCGCCCAAGCCCGCGCCGCCAGCGATCGACGTTCGCGCCGTCACCGATAAGCCGGAAACGCCGCGTCGCGGTTGGTGGCAGCGGTTGACGCAACCGTGACCGAGGGGCCGCGTGGCCGAGGTTTACTGAGTTATCTGAAGTCTCGCTTCCTCGCCGGCGCTGCTGTCGCGTTGCTGCTGGCGGGGCCCGCGTCGCGCCTGGCGTGGTCGCATGGCGGCGCGGGCGGCGACGTCATCCTGCGCGACACCGAGATCGAGAACGACATCCGCACGCTGGCGACGCCGATCTGGCGGGTGGCAGGGCTCGACGCGAACAGCGTCGGCATCTACATCGTCAGCGACAGTCAGCTCAATTCCTTCGTCGCGGGCGGGCAAGCGGTGTTCGTCAATAGCGGCCTTATCGAGCGGGCCGAGACACCGAACATGCTGATCGGGGTCATCGCGCACGAGACCGGTCATATCGCCGGCGGCCACATCTTGCGCTCACTGGAGGCGGTCAAGAACGCCAGCATCGAGACCATCATCGCGATGGCCTTTGCTCTCGGCGCCTCGGTCGCCGGCGGGAACGGCGCCCCGGTGCTCGCCGCGCAGGGGGTCGGGCAGCGCGCCTTTATGGCGTTCTCGGTGGCGCAGGAGGCGACCGCCGACCATGCGGCGATGTCCTATCTCGATCGCAGCGGCCAGTCGGCCCGCGGCCTCTTGAAGTTTTTCGAGATCCTTCAGGCCGACGAGCCCTTGACCGGCGAGCCGACCGACCCGTGGGCGCGCACGCATCCGCTGACGATCGAGCGCATCGACTACATCCGTCACCATGTTGAGACCTCGCCCAATTCGAACAAGATCGACCCACCGGAATTCGTCGATCTGTTCAAGGTGGTCCAGCTCAAGCTGCACGCTTTTCTCGACGATCCAGCGGTGACCTTGCGCGCCTATCCGGTCAGCGACCACTCGGTCAATGCCCGCTATGCCCGAGCCATCGCCCTCTACCGCCTTCCTCGGCTCGACGCCGCGCTGGTGGAGATCGACGGGCTGATCCACGACTTCCCGACCAATCCCTACTACCGGGAACTGAAGGGTCAGATGCTGTTCGAGAACGGCCGGGTGCGCGACGCGATCGCGCCCTATGAAGATGCGGTGAAGCTCGCGCCGCAGGCGGCGCTGATCCGCATCTCGTTGTCCCAGGTCTATGTCGAAAGCAACGACCCGGCGCTCAACAAGCGCGCCGTCGCCTATTTGAAGGACGCCACGCGCGTCGAGGGCCGTGACGGTATGGTCTGGCGGTTGCTTGCCACCGCCTATGGCCGCGACAACCAGCTCGGCATGGCGGCACTGTCTCTCGCCGAGGAAGCGCTCGCCGACGGCAAGAAAAAGGACGCGCTGCAGGAGGCGCAGCGGGCAAAGCAGCTTCTGGCGCGCACCACCCCAGCCTATGATAGGGCCGAGGAAATTCGCCGCGAGGCCGATCAACTCGACGACTAGACGTTCTGACGGCTACCCCAACAACCGAAAGCACCCCATGCCACGCTTGCTGACGTCCCGCCTGATCTTCCTCTCGTTTTGCCTCTTGGTTGCGTTGGCGCTGTTGCCGTCGCGCCCGGCCGTGGCATCCGAGTTCACCGCCGATCAGCGGAAGGAGATCGAGGCGATCATCAAGGATTTCCTCGCCAATCACCCGGATCTCTTGATGCAGGCAATCCAGGGCGCCGAGGACAAGCTCAAAGCCGACGCCAAGGACAAGGCGGCCAAAGCGCTCGCCGACAATCGCCAGCAGGTGTTCGACGACCCACAATCGCCGACCGCGGGCAACCCCAAGGGCGACGTCACCCTCGTCGAGTTTTTCGATTACCGCTGTCCCTACTGCAAGCAGGTCGAGCCGTCGCTCGAAAAGCTGCTCCAAGACGACAAGCAATTGCGCTTTGTCTACAAGGAGTTTCCGGTGCTGGGGCCGGATTCCGAGCTCGCCGCGCATGTCGCGCTCGCGGCGAAATTGCAGGGCAAATACGATGCCTTTCACCGGGCGCTGATGGTGACGCCGGGCCATCCGGACGAAGCGGTGATCTACAAGGTCGCGGCCTCGGTCGGGCTCGATGTCGACCGGCTCAAGCAGGACGCCAAATCGCCCGACATCGAAAAGCAGCTGAAGGCAAATCTCCAGCTCGGCAACACCCTCGACATCGACGGCACGCCGGCCTTTATCGTCGGCACCACCATCGTCCCCGGTGCGATCTCGCTCGAAGAGCTGAAGCAGCTGATCGCCAACACTCGCGCAAAGGGCTAGGCAGGGTTTACGCCCCCGCCGGCCGCTCCAAATCGTCGGCAGCGAATTCGTAGCGAGTGTTGCAGAACTCGCAGGTGACGGTGGTGACCGGGTCCTTGCGCATGTCCTCGATCTCGTCGGCCGGGAACGCGCGCAGGATGCCGGCGATGCGCTCGCGCGAGCAGCGGCAGCGCGCCTCGACCGGGAGGGTCTGATAGACCCGCACTCCATCATCGTGGAACAGGCGCCACAGCAGGCGTCGCGGCGGCAGATCGGGCGCGACCAGCTCGGCCGCGGTAGCCGAGCTCATCAGCACCATGACCCGGCGCCAGGCATCTTCGACATCATCGGCAATCCGTGCGTTGCCGCCTTCGGGCGGGACGCGCTGCAGCATTAGCCCGCCAGCGCGCCAGGCGCTGCCCTCGCCCGAGCGCGCCACCGCCAGCTTGAGCCCGGCCTGAAGCTGCTCGGACTGGCGGAAATAATGCTGCGCGCATTCGGCAAGCGTGGCGCCTATGATCTCGACGATGCCCTGATAACGCTCGGTGTCGTCGCCCTGGTCCACGGTGAAGGCGATGTAGCCGGCGCCGAGCAGCTTCGGCACCGACGGATTGTCGCCGCGCGAGGTGACTTCACCTAGCCGCTCGGCGTCGTATTGCGCGTAACCGCGTACCGCGCCGTCTGTCTTGACGTCGGCGACGAGCAGGCGCACTGGCCCGTCGCCCTTGGTCTGCAAGGTGAAAACCCCGTCATATTTGAGCGCCCCGGCGAGCAGTACGGCGAGGGTGATCGCCTCGCCGAGCAGGGTCGCCACCGGCTCGGGGTAATCGTGCTGCG
>DATNJF010000052.1:0-6801 GCA_035604035.1 Allostellaceae bacterium
AGCGGAGCAATAAGATACCTTAAATGTGAAAGCGAGCATGGAAGTAGGCGGTTCTGCACGCCAAGCCCGCCATGGCGTTAGCAGGCGGGCAAAACTCGCTCTCGATCACGAGCGAGCGATGTCGGCCCCGGTACCGATTGACCGCTCAGGGTCGTGAGCAGAAGTTCGAACTGTGGCACTACCCATCTTGACTGCGCCGAATTGTTCCCTATTTGTTCTCGATGCCGAGCATCATCCGCTCGATCGCATCCTGGGTCCAGCGTCTCGCGGCGTCGCAACCACTGCGCGAAATTCTGCTGTTGATTAGCAGTATCAGCAGCAAACCCGGTTTCGGCGACTCAACCAGACGTCGCGGCCTACACCCCGATCAGCTCGACATCAAAAATCAGGATCGCGTTGGGCGGGATGACCCCGCCGGCGCCGCGCGCGCCATAGCCGAGTTCGGAGGGGATGATCAGCGTACGCTTGCCGCCGACCTTCATCCCGGCGACGCCTTCGTCCCAGCCCTTGATCACTTGGCCGCCGCCGAGACGGAAACCGAACGGCTGCCCGCGATTGACCGAGCTGTCGAACTTCTTGCCCTTCTGCCCGCCCGGCTCCTGCAGCCAGCCGGTGTAATGCACCGAGACGCTCTTGCCGGAGGTGGCTTCGGCGCCGGTGCCGACAACGGTATCGGTGTAGATGAGGCCGCTGGGAAGGGCTGGCATGGATCAATGCTCCGGGGAACGGGCGGTGCTGTGCTACAAACACCGCCTCTGAGGAACGGGATCGATGTGATGAATAGCCCCATTTTGGCCGAGACCATTGCCGCCGTCACCGACATTCTCGGGCGCGAGCTCGACGACATCGCGGTCGAGCGCGCGGTGATCGGGTTGTTCTTCACCGGGGTCAAACTCTCCACCGGTCATGCCGGCGCCTGCGCCACGCCGATCAAATCGATCCCCGAGGCGGTGTGTTGTCCCTCCTCGGCGATGGCGATGCCGTTCCCCGGTAAGATAAAGGGCAAGCCCGCGCGCGACGCGATCAGGGAGGCGTTCTCCGATCACGGCATCCGCCGCGGCGTCGGCATTGCCGCGGTCAACGCGCTCGCCGAATTGTGCTGGGAGCGCCGCCCGCACCCGCTGGTCGAGTTGCGGCGCGGTATCGACGCGTTCGACGCCAACACCTTCCACCCCGTTGACCAAACCGTCGTCGTCGGCGCCTTTGTGCCGTTCTTGAAGGAGCTAAAGCGCCGCAAGCAGCCGTTTCTCGTGCTCGAAAAAGACCCGGATACGCTCAAGCCCGAGGAGATGCCGTTCTACCGCCCGGCCGAAATGGCGCGCGAAATCGTGCCGCAGGCCGATGTGCTGCTGATTACCGGCACGACCCTGCTCAACGACACGCTTGAAGATCTCTTGTCCTGGGCCCGGCCCGATGCGCGCGTGACGGTGGTCGGGCCGACCGTCGGCCTTCTGCCCGATGCGTTCTTGAAGCGCGGCGCCGATATCCTCGGCGGCGTCAAAATCACCCATCCCGACGAATTCCTCGACCTCCTCGCCGAGGGCGGGTCGGGCTATCATTTCTTCGGCCGCGTCGCCGAGAAGGTGGTGCTGGTGCGCCGCCAGGCCAAGGAAGCGGCGAAGGCGGCTTAGAATCAGCGGGAGGATAGGATGGCGGTTCGGCTCGGCGGCGGTGACTACACTTTCGAGGTCAACGAGAACTGGGCCAAAATCCCCGACGAGATCGTGCTCGGCGACTGCGCCGCGGTCGGCGTCGACAGCAAGGACAATGTCTACGCCTTCAATCGCGGCGACCACCCGGTCGCGGTGTTTGACAAGGACGGCAATCTGCTGCGCACCTGGGGCGAGGGGTTGTTCCCCCGGCCCCACGGTGTCCATGTCGCGCCCGACGACACGATCTGGCTGACCGACGACGCCGACCACACGGTTCGCCACTGCACGCTCGACGGGAGGGTGCTGCTGACCCTCGGCATCCCCGGCAAGCCGAGCCCCTATATGTCCGGCGAGCCGTTCCACCGCTGCACCCATACCGCGCTGTCGCCGCAGGGCGACTTCCTCTACATCTCCGACGGCTACGGCAACGCCCGCATCCACAAATACACGCCCGGCGGCAAGTTGCTCTCATCCTGGGGCGAACCCGGCACCGATCCCGGCCAGTTCAACATCCCGCACAACATCTGCTGCGATCCGGACGGCTGGATATACGTCGCCGACCGCGAGAACCATCGCGTCCAGATCTTCAATGGCGACGGCAAATGGGAAACGCAGTGGAACTACCTGCACCGGCCCAACGGGATGTGCCTAGCGCGCGGCCATAGCCCGCTTTGCTATATCGGCGAAGGTGGCCCATCGGGCGAGATCAACCGCGAGTGGCCCAATATCGGCCCGCGCGTCAGCATCCACACCACCAAGGACCATCAGGTGATGGCGCGGCTCGGCAAGATGCACGCCGGCATCGCCCCCGGCCAGTTTACCGCGCCGCACGGGATCGCCGTTGACAGCCAGGGCAACATCTATGTCGGCGAGCTTAGCGGCCGCTCGTGGTCGCGCTTCGCGACCGGCGACGCCCCGGCCAAGCGCCGGGTGATCCACAAGCTGGTCAAGGTGGCTGCTTAGCAAGCACGCTTGCTAAGCAGCCACCCCGGCGAAAGCCGGGGTCTAGTTTATGACTGGCGTCATCTCGATATTGCCGAACCCGTCGAGCCGCGCAGTCCAGCCAGGCGGCACAAGGCAGGTCGCGTCGTATTCCTCGACGATGCACGGGCCCGAGTGCAGCGTCGCGAGCGCACTGCGGTTGACGACGCTCGCCTCCTGCCAGCCCTGCCGCGGGCCGAAATAGGCGCGGCGGCTCGGCGACGCGATGGCGATATCAGGCGCCAGGCTCGCGGCGGCGGCAGAGGCGGCGCGGGGCGTGTCCGGGATGCCGCGGCCGATGACTTCGAGGCTGACTAGCTCGACCGGCTCGTCGACCCCGGCGCGGTGGCCGTAGGTGCGTTCGTGCTCGACCCCAAAGGCCTCCTCGATCTCCGCCAACGCTGCCGCGTCAAGCCTCCCCGCCGCCACTGGCACCCGCAGCTCGAACGACTGACCCTGGTAATGCAGGCTGGCGAAGCGGCGGATTTCGATCCGGTCAGGGCCAAAACCGTCGTCGGAAAGCCGCGCGCGCGCCTCGCCTTCGAGCCCGTCGAGCACCGCCTGCAACTCCGCCGGTGTCGAGCCGCGCAACAGCCGTTTGCGGGTGCGGGTGAAGTAATATTCGACCTCGGCGTAGAGCAGCCCGAACGACGAGAACACCCCGGCCGAAGGCGGGATCAGCACCCGCTTGATGCCGATGTCCTGCGCCATGCCGGCGGCGAAGATCGGACCGTTGCCCCCAAAGGCGACCAACGCATATTCGCGCGGATCGCGGCCGCGCTCGCTCGACACGGCCTTGAGCGCGCGGATCATGTTCGAGGCCGCGATCAGATGCGCGCCATGCGCGGCGTTCTCGACGCTCATCCCGAGGGGCTGCGCGATCTTCTCAGCAAGAACCGCGCGGGCCTTGTCCGCATTGAGCTTGAGCGCGCCGCCAACGAGATGGCGGGGGTTGAGATAGCCGAGCACCAGATTGGCGTCGGTGACGGTCGGCTCGGTCCCGCCCTGGTCGTAGGCGACCGGTCCGGGCGAGGCGCCGGCGCTCATCGGCCCGACCTGCAATGCGCCACCCGCGTCGATCCACAAGGTCGAGCCGCCGCCGGCGCCGATCTCGGCAAGGTCGATCGCCGGTACCTTCAGCGTGTAACCGGCGCCCGACAGCAGCCGCGAGCCGAGCACGATGCCAGCGCCGACCTGGTATTCGGCGGCGCGGGTCACCTCGCCATTCTCGATCAGCGACGCCTTCGCGGTGGTGCCGCCCATGTCGAACGAGATCGCGTTGGCGACGCCGATGCGCCGCATCAGCGCCTGGACGCCGACCACCCCGGCGGCCGGCCCCGACTCGATGATGTGCATCGGCGTCACCGCGGCGGCCTTGGCCGTGGTGAGCCCGCCATTCGACTGCATCAGGAGCAGCGACACGTCGATGCCGATGCGCTTCACCTCGCCGATCAGGCGCGACAGGTAGCGCTCGACGATCGGGCGAACGTAGGCGTTGATGACCGTGGTCGAGCTGCGCTCGTATTCGTTGATGAGCGGCAGCACCTCGGCGCTGATGCAAAGCGTCGTGGCGGGTGCGAGGCGAGCGACAATGGTCTTGACCCGCTCCTCGTGCGCCGGATTGAGGTAGGAGTGCAGCATGCACACGGCAATCGCCTCAACTCCCTCGGCGACCAGAAATTCGGCAGCGCGCTCGACGCTCGCCTCATCGAGCGGCTTATCGATCTCGCCCTGCGCGTTGACCCGCTCGTCGACCTCGACCCGCCAGCGCCGCTCGACCAGCGGCGGCGGCTTGGTCCATGTCATGTCGTAGAGCCGCGGCATCCGCAGGTTGCGGATTTCGAGCACGTCGCGGAAGCCACGGGTGGTGATCAGCCCTGTCTTGGCGCCCTTGTGCTCGAGGATAGCGTTGGAGGCGACCGTGGTCCCGTGCAGCAGCTCGACGATCCGCCCGCCGCCCACTTCCGTGAGCAGCGTGGAGAGGCCGTCGACGATAGCGCGGGCATAGTCGTCGACCGTCGAGGAGACCTTCTTGGTGTGCCGCTCGCCGCCGTCGCCGAGCAGCACGATATCGGTGAAGGTGCCACCGATATCGACACCGGCGCGAAAGCTCTTCATCACTATTTCGCCGCCGGGCCCCAACTGTACGTCGGCGGCTCGTTCCAGTTGCGGGCATCGCGCATCTGCTGGCGCAGCGCAGTCGTCTCTATCTCGTCGACCGCACCGCCGGTGATCACCACGCCGTAATCCTCGCGCGCCGCGCCCGCGCTGACGAAATCGTTGCGCACATCCTTCAGCACCAGCGCGGGGTCGCGGTCGAGCGGATCGCCCCAGCCGCCGGCACCGGCGACCTCGTGGCGGAACAGGTCGCCCTTCTTCATATTCATCGTCAGCTTCGAGGGGAGCGGCTCGGGGTTCCGGTCGGGGTTCAGGTAGTTCATTGACGGCTTTCCGGGCCCGCCGCCGTAGAGCCCGTAAGGGCGAAAATCGCGCCGGTCGGAGCGCACCTGGAGGATCGCCTCTTCGGCCAGGAGTTTGTATTCGCGGCGAAACGGCGCGCCACCACGGAACTTTCCAGGGCCCATCGCGTCCTGGATGAACTCATAGGCGGTGATCTGCAGTGGCTGCTCGGTCTCGGTCACCTCGATCGGCTGCGAGGCCATGTTGGCGTAGATGTTGGAATTGCCGTCGAGCCCGTCGGAATCAGGCCGCCCGCCCCAGGCGCAGCAGGTGAAATCGACATAGATGAACGGGCTGCGGTCGGCATGGTAGCCGCCGATCGACACGCCGGTATTACCGCCATCCGACGCGGCGAAGACGCGGTCGGGCAGCATCTTCGCCAGTGCGCCGAACATGCAATCGACCATCCTGAAACCGGTGAGGCCGCGCGCGGCGCAGGCGCCGGGCAACACCATGTTGGCGATCGTGCCCTGCGGCGCCTCGACACTGATCGCGCGGAACACGCCCTCGTTGGTCGGGATGTTCTGCGGCAGGATCGAGCGGATGCCGCAATAGGTCGCCGATTTGGTGTAGCTGAGCGTTTTGTTGATCGCGCCCTTGACCTGCTTTGCGGTGCCGGTCCAGTCGGCGTGAATGGTGTCGCCCTTTTTGGTGATCGTGACCTTTAAGGGGATCGGCACCCCGACATCGATGCCGTCATCGTCGATATGATCGAGGAAGTCGTAAACCCCGTCGGGCAGCTCCCTGAGCGCGGCGCGGGTCATCCGTTCGGCGTAATCGACCAACTCGGTCATGTAGGCCTGCAGCTTGTCGTTGCCGTAGCGCGCCGCCATCTCAATGAGCGCCGCCTCGGCGATGTGGCAGGCGGCGAGCTGGGCGCGCAGATCGCCGAACACCTTGACCGGCACCCGTACATTGGTCTCGATCAGCGCAAACAAAGTCTCGTTGCGTCGGCCGCGCTCATAGAGCTTTAGGGGCGGAATGCGCAGCCCCTCCTGATAGATCTCAGTCGAGTCCGACGCGTTCGAACCCGGCACCCGGCCGCCGACATCGGTGTGGTGGCACACCGCGCCCGCCCAGGCGATCAGCGCCTCGTCTTGTTCCCCTGGGCGAAAAATCGGCTGGAATACGAACACGTCAGGCAGGTGCATTCCGCCGCGAAACGGGTCGTTGAAGATGAAGACGTCGCCCGGTTGGATATTGCCGGCGAAGCTCTCCTGGAGCGATGCCATCGCGGTCGGCATCGAGCCGAGATGGCCGGGAAGGGTCAGGCCTTGCGCCACCAGCACCCCGGCGCCGTCGAACATCGCGGTCGAATAATCCATGTTGTCCTTGAGCACGCCCGAATAGGTCGTGCGAAAGACGGTCAGCGCCATCTCGTCGGCGACCCCGAAGAGCGCGTTCTTGAACAATTCGAATTCGATCGGGTCGCTGATCATCGGCGGAGCTCGGCCCTGCTGGTTTGAGCGATTGCAGCGCAATCGCTCACGCTGATCAAGAACGGCGTCGCTGGCTCATCACGGCTTTGGCGCAGTTAACGCGGCAGCGGGAGGTAGTCCCGCCAGCCGGCCGGCGCGCTCAGCCCGCTCCAAATGTAGCTGAACGGCGGTTGAGTCGGCAGCTTGGTCGGGCATTTCAGCGTGCATTGCTGGAATTCGGTGGGGGTTTTCAGAAAATCGCTCCTGACGGCGTCGGGCGAGTCGGCGAG
>DATNJF010000053.1:0-3025 GCA_035604035.1 Allostellaceae bacterium
TAGGCACTTAGCGGATATCTTGATCGAGTGGGGAATGTAGCCGATTCTCGCCTGCTCGCATGTCCAAACGCGCAGTATTCCTCCGATTTCCCAGCTGAAATCAATCAGTCGGTATAATTCCGGCTCCTCACGCTAAATGAGGGAAAATCGGGATGGCGACAGACGAGCAGTTCCCTCTGCATACTATTCCCGGCGAACAGGATCCTTCGAATGTTAATATTAACGAGGTGATAGAGATTCTAGCCGCTATCGGAGGGCCACGGGCCCCCAAAATCGTCCAGCAGTTGGCCGAGCGGCTTCGAGAGGCGGGGCATTTAGTTGCCGCGGCGAACTGGGACCGCGTCGCCGAGATGGTGAAGAGATCCTGTCCGACGGACGATGCGTCAAAATATAATTGCTAAAAGTGCGCTTGCGGAACGGCCGGTCGGGGTCGGGCTCTCCTCTTCGATGGACAGGAGAGCGATCCCGCCCGGGGTTCGATGAGCGCCTGGATCAGGCGCGCGTCGGGCTCGACAACAAGTGCGACACCGATGGCTGGTCGGGTCTCTCCCCGACAGGCTCCTCCGTTGTGATCGAGCCCATGATCGTCGCAATGGCGTCCCATCTCGCCGCGGCCTCTGTATAGCCTTCGCTTCGAAACATCTCCACGAGCGGGCGCACGTATCCAAGAACGCCAGCTCCTGCCAGAGCTAGCAGGGATTCTGCGATTTCTTGGGGATCGTTGCCTGCGGGACGAATTGCGGTTGCGCCCGCGGAAGAGGTTCTTCGTCCCGCGAAAGAGGTCTCTCGTCCCCCAAAAGAGGTCTTTCGCCCCGCGAAAGAGGTCTTTCGTATAACGGCGCTGGAAGTCATGACTAAGGACTCGCTAACGTGGTCAACACGTGGTTAACGCGCAGATGTTGGTTCGTTCCGTCGAGATTATTGTCCCAACGGTCAGCCATGACCGGAGCGCTTTCGACGAGCACTCCGGGATCGACGGTCTCGACGGCCCCATGAGCACGCAACAAAAGCGCCGACGCTGGGACGCTTTACGAGCGCGGCAACCTTGTCGCGGCCGCGCCGGTCGCACGGACTGAAGGCTCCATTGAGCCTCGTCAGATGTCGCAGTAGGCCGCTGCCCATACCACACCGTAGTACGGTCGTGTCACAGCAGGGCAACCATGGAATTGGGGCCTTCCGAAGTTACCCCCTGAAAACAGCACTTATCCCCATTTTCCTCACTGAAGCGTTCACCTTGTCGGAGAGCGGTAAAGACCGGTGATGTCCTAGCGCCGACGTTCCTCGCTGTTTACTGAAGCGCGCAGGTCCATTTCTATGACTGCCCTACGACCCCTTGGCGAGGCAGCTAAGGTCCGGTCAGGGGCATGACCAGCCGCCCGTATCGGCCATCACAAATGACCGTTGAGGGGTCGAAAGCGGCCGATCGTCGCTTCTGCGATCGCGCGGAGCAGCGGGTCGGCAGGCCGCAGGGATCCGCTACTTTGGCCTGCTTTCCCCTTCGAGCTCGAGCGACCCAGGCGGGGAATACGCCAACGCTCGATTACTCGGCGCCCGTCATTGCCTGGGCCTCTGAAGGGAGTCCTTCCCCGGCAAGAGAGCTACTCGGTCGGACCTCGACCGGATTTCGTTACCTCGTGTGCGCAGTGTGCGTGTTGTGCAACATCGCCTCCGGTGGCGCGCCGCGCATGACCGCGTCGGCCCATTGCCGAACCTGCGCAGCCGATAAGTGCGGATACGCATCGCCGATCGCCCTGATCATGTTCTGGAGCGCCACGTCTTTCACCGCCTTGCCGACCGGCTCCGGGCTCGAATGCGGAAGCTGCGCAACATCGGCGACCTGGCCGGCTTGCCGGTACCGGGTCCAAAGCCGCAAGTCGTCAGGGTCTCTGGACGTCGCGATCTTGGCGATCGCACTTTCGCGGCTCTGGATGGTCGGGTCGGACCGCATCAGCTGGTCGCACCGCTTCGCCATCTTGCGAACGGCCTTTTCGGAGTTGACGGCCTTGCCGACCGTGTATGCCGGGACCGCTTCGCCCTTGAACTGGCGCCAGAGCGCTTGGTCGTCGGGGTTGCGGCTCTCGGCCAGCTTCAGCATTGCCGCGCCTTCGCTGATATGCGGGTGCACTGCGCGGATTTCGCCAAGCCGCTTTGACATGGCGGTGACAATGTCGGTCTGCATGGTGGTGTCCTCCTTCTCCACGGCGAGCGACTTCCGCAGCCGCCGGGTTTCCTCGATTTCCTGCAACGCCCGCTCGAGGCTGTCGGCCTTGGCGACAGCGCCGCCCTTTTTCCGCCGCCAGCGCGGCACGCCATCGATCGTCAACTCGTCGGCGTCGTTGAACCCGACATTGCGCTTCATCAGAACGACTTCCACCCCGCGGCCGGCGCCGGAATCGCAAACCGAGACCTCGTCGATACGCAATTTCGTGAGACGCTTAATTCTCTTCGCCATCGCCACTACTCCGCCGCCGCCGGCTCATCGACTAGAAACTCTTCGCCGGGGATGCGCGGGAGCGGTGGTGGGCGCCCGTAATCGTCCTGGGCACGCCTCGGGACCGGCTCGTCGAGCTCGCGCTGCAAGCTGAGCTCGAGCTCATTGATGAACCGCTCCATCACGTCGCCAACATCGAGGCGCTGCGACGGTGGCGGCAACGCTTGGGTGTTCAAATGGCCAGGCGCCGACCACAAGGCAAACTGTAAAGAATTCCGAAGGTTAACCGCAAAAACTTCATCGCGCGGCCATCGAAATCCGCACCGGCGCATATCGGCGCTGGCCGCGTAGAGCTCGCTATAGCTCGAAACGAACGCCGCCAAAGCCTCCGAACATGTCCGGGCAGCCAGGCGAAGGGTCGGGATTTTCTCCTGCACCTCGGCGACCTGGCCGCGGCGCGCCTCGAGCGTTACGGCCCGGGTTGCAGCCGCGACTTCCTCGCGCGCCGCGCTGATCGCGAACGCCAAGTTTTCGACGGTAAGGCCGATGCGGGCACTTTCCTCGGTCGCCTCGGCGAGCTTCTTGCGGTCCGCC
>DATNJF010000054.1:0-4635 GCA_035604035.1 Allostellaceae bacterium
GAGCCTCGACCGGATCGCCGGTAAGCCGCCGCCGGTACTGATATCCAGCTTCCTCGAAGACGCGGTCGCCGAAGCCGCAAAGCGCATGCCGACCGTCCCGCGCGCCATGTTGTTCCGCAAGCTGCCGGGCAACTGGACTGAGATCGCCGGGGAACTCGGCTGCGCGGCGATCAACGCCGATCAGCGCTATCTTTCCGAAAGGGTTATCACGAACGTCAGCGCGGCCGGCTATCCAGCCCTCGCCTACACTGTCAATGACGCGGCCAGGGCACGGCAATTGTTCGGCTGGGGCGTCACTTCCGTTTTCTCCGACGCACCCGATATAATGCTGGCTGAAGCGGCGCCTCAAATCGGGGATGACGCGTGGCGGGGAGCAATGGTTTGAGATCGCTCATTCCCCTGGTGATATCGGGGCGCGAGGTATTACCTCTGGTCGAGGGCGGCAAGGGCATCTCGGTCTCGAACGGCGAGAGTTCCGGCGCTTGGGCAGCCTCAGGGGCAGTCGGCACGTTTTCCGGCGTCAACGCCGACAGCTTTGATGGCGAAGGCCAGCCGATCCCGCAGATCTATCATGGCCGCACAAGGCGCGAGCGGCATGAGGAGCTGATCGCCTACGCGATCGCCGGCGGCATCCACCAGGCGCGAGTTGCGCATGAGCGGTCGAATGGTCAGGGCCGCATCCACATGAATGTGCTGTGGGAGATGGCCGCCGCCGAGCAGGTGCTGCACGGCGTTCTCGAAGGCGCGCGTGGCCTTATCCACGGTGTCACCTGCGGCGCCGGCATGCCCTACAAGATCGCGGAAATCTGTGCGCGCTATGGCGTCTACTACTACCCGATCGTGTCGTCGGCACGCGCCTTCCGCGCTCTCTGGAAACGTGCCTATCACAAATTCAGCGAATGGCTTGGCGGCGTCGTCTACGAGGACCCGTGGCTCGCCGGCGGCCATAACGGGCTTTCCAACGTGGAAGACCCGGACAAGCCCGAGCCGGCCTATCCACGCGTGCGTGACTTGCGCACCATGATGACCGAATTCGGCGTCGGATCGACACCGATCTTCATGGCCGGAGGCGTGTGGTATCTGCGCGACTGGGCGCATTGGATCGACGACCCCGAGGTCGCGCCGGTCGCGTTCCAGTTCGGCACCAGGCCACTCTTGACCCAGGAAAGCCCCATCTCCGACGCCTGGAAACGAAAGCTCCTGAGGCTGAAGGAGGGCGATGTCTTCCTCAATCGCTACAGCCCGACCGGGTTCTACTCGTCGGCGGTGCGCAATCGCTTTCTCGACGAATTGCAGCAACGCGCCGAACACCAGGTCGCTTACACCGTCGAGCCGGTCGGCGAGCACGTGGCGGAATTCCATGTCGGCGCGCGCGGGCGCTCGGTCTACCTGACCCCGCACGATCGTGAGTCGGCGCAGCGCTGGGTCGCGGAGGGGTTCACCGAAGCGCTGCGCACCCCGGATTCGACGCTGATCCTTGTCACCCCCCCACAGGCCTTTGATATCCGCACCGATCAGATCAACTGTATGGGCTGTCTCAGCGCGTGCCAATTCTCCAACTGGGCGCAGAACGAGCAAGGCACCACCGGCAAGAAGGCCGATCCGCGCAGCTACTGCATCCAGAAGACGCTGCAGCAGATCTGTCATTCGGACGATATCGAGACCGAGCTGATGTTCGCTGGACACAACGCCTATAAGTTCGCGTCTGACCCGTTCTACGCCAACGGCTACATCCCGACGGTGCGTGAGCTGATCGAGCGTCTGGTGACCGGCGATTGACCGCCCTGAACACCACCCCTATATGTCGTTGATGGACCACGCTTCCGCTGCGACTATCTTCCCGCGTTTGCGCGCCTGCGGACTGCGGCCGACACGGCAACGTGTGGCTCTGGCGCGATTGCTGTTCCACGGTGGCGACCGTCACGTGACCGCCGAGCAGCTTCACGGCGAGGCGACCTCGGCGGCTGTCCGCGTGTCGCTGGCGACGGTCTATAACACCCTGCATCAGTTCACCACCGCCGGCCTGTTGCGCGAAGTCGTGGTCGAACCCGGCCGCTCCTACTTCGACACCAATGTCGACGACCACCATCATTTCTTCTGCGAGACCACCGGAATGTTGCAAGACATCCCCGGCGCGGCGGTGATGGTGAGCCAGCTGCCCGGCGCCCCGCCGGGCACCGAGATCAGCCGCGTTGATGTCATCATTCGCGTCCGCCGTCAGGGCCCTGCGCGCACCCTGTGATTTATTAGAATAATTCTAAAACGGTCCTTGACTCGGGATGCGCCTCGACCCATAAAAGGTGGGTCGGCACATGGATCATTTTCCCCAGACAAGTGAATGACGGAGGGTCGTATGGCTTCCCTGAAGGGTTCGAGAACCGAAGACAATTTGAAGGCCGCTTTCGCCGGCGAAAGCCAGGCGAACCGGCGCTATTTGTATTTCGCGCAAAAGGCTGACGTCGAGGGCTACAACGACGTCTCCGCCGTGTTCCGCTCGACCGCCGAGGGCGAGACCGGCCATGCGCACGGTCATCTCGAATATCTCGAGGAAACCGGCGACCCGGCGACCGGTCTGCCGATCGGCGAGACCTCGAACAATTTGAAGGCCGCCGTCGCCGGCGAGACGCACGAGTACACCGACATGTATCCCGGTATGGCGCGCACCGCCCGCGAGGAAGGCTTCGACGAGATCGCGGACTGGTTCGAGACGCTGGCGAAGGCCGAGCGTTCGCATGCCGGACGCTTCCAGCGGGCGCTCGACCAACTTTAAGCCGATCTCCCGCTAACCGAGCGGTGGGGCGCGGGGCGCAAGCTTTCGCGCCCTTATCGTTCGCACGTCACGTTCCAGAAAAAAGAGGCTACCCATGCGTGAAGGCAGCCTAGAGGCGCCGACCCGCCACGTTCTTCGCTGGGAAGACCCCGACTTCGCCGATCGGGAAAAGACCGAGGCGGAGATGGAGCGGGTGTTCGACATCTGCCACACCTGCCGGCGCTGCTTCAATCTGTGCGACTCCTTCCCGCGCCTCTTCGATCTGATCGACACCGCGCCGACTGGCGAGCTCGATGGCGTGCCGAAGGCGGCCTACAAGCAAGTCGCCGACGCCTGCACGCTCTGCGACATGTGCTTCATGACGAAGTGCCCCTATGTCCCGCCGCACGAATTCAATGTCGATTTCCCGCATCTGATGCTGCGCTACCGCGCCGTCGAGCATAAAGAAGGCGGGATCCCGCTGTCGCAACGCGAGCTGACCAAAACCGACCGCAACGGCAAGCTCGCCGGCAAGATCGCGCCGCTCGCCAATTGGGCCAGCGACCGCCACAACCGGCTGACCCGGCCGCTGATGGAAAAAGTTACCGGTGTCGACCGCGACGCCGCGTTGCCCAAGTATCACGGCCGCACCTTCGCGATGCGTGCGAAGAATGCGCCGCCGGCGGTCGACCGCAGCGCCCCGGCAACAGGGCGCAAAGCCGTGCTCTACGCGACCTGCTTCGTCAACTACAACAACCCCAGCATCGGCGAGGCGGCGCAAGCGGTTCTGGCCAAGAACGGGGTCGAGACCGAAATCGTCTATCCGCAATGCTGCGGCATGCCGCAGTTAGAAAGCGGCGACCTCGCCGCGGTCGCGGCGGCGGCGAAAAGCGTCGCGGGTACGCTCGGCCTGTGGATCGACAGGGGCTACGACGTCATCGCATTGGTGCCGTCCTGCGCGCTGATGCTCAAATTCGAATGGCCACTGATCGTCCCCAACGACGTGGCGATCGAGAAGCTCGCGACCGCTACCTACGACATCAGCGAATACATCGTCGGCATCGCCAAGGGCGAAGGCCTGGCGCCCGGGCTCGGCGCGCTCGAAGGCGGCGTGACACTGCACATCGCTTGTCATGCCCGGGCGCAGAATATCGGCCAGAAGTCGGCCGAGATGCTGCGCCTTCTGCCCGATACCGAGATCAAGGTCATCGAGCGCTGCTCCGGGCACGGCGGCTCTTGGGGGGTGATGAAGGGCAATTTCGAGACCGCGATCAAGATCGGCCGGCCGGTCGCGCGCGACGCGGTGAAGGAGAACAAGCGCTACGTCTCCTCGGAGTGTCCGCTTGCCGGCCTGCACATCCTTCAGGGGATGGAGCTGCAAGCCAAGGATGGGCAAGTACCCACCCAATCGCATCACCCGATCGAGCTGTTCGCCCGCGCTTACGGCATCGCGGCGTCAGGAGCCTAGCCATGACTCTTCAGTCCAAAGCCAAGCGCGCACTGACCCGCGCCGACATCCTCCCCGCCGCGGAGTACGCCGCGACAAGGCGCGAGCGCCGTCAAGCCATTACCGAGTTGAAAAAGCGGCGGCGGTTGGAAGTTGGACCGTTCGCCACCTTCTTTTTCGAGAATTACGAGACGATGTGGCAGCAGGTCCACGAGATGCTGCATGTCGAGAAGGGCGGCGAGGCGCAGATCGCCGATGAGTTGCAAGCCTACAACCCGATAATCCCACAGGGATCTGAACTGATCGCGACGATCATGCTCGAAATCGACGATCCGGCGAGGCGCACCAATGTGTTGACGCGGCTGGGCGGGATCGAGAACCACGTCTTCCTCGAAGTCGCCGGCGAGCGCATTGCGGGCGAACCCGATCCCACCCGCGA
>DATNJF010000055.1:0-8723 GCA_035604035.1 Allostellaceae bacterium
ATCGGCCATCCGCTCGATAACGGCCACGGCGGCAGCATTGAGAGGCACCCGATGCTCGCGACTGGTTTTCGTGCGCGCGGCGGGAACAGTCCACTGGCAAGCCTCCAAATTGATCTCTGTCCACCGGGCTCCAAGCACCTCGCCGGTGCGCGCTGCGGTCAATATGGCGAACTCTAAAGCGCGTGCGGCGACGCCCTCCAGCTGTCGCAGGTCGACCATGAATCCGCTGATCTCGCCAAACGGCAATGCCGCAAAGTGTTCGACGGTGCGGACCTTCGCCTTGTCGGGCAGCAGCTTGTTGAGGTGCCCGCGCCAGCGCGCCGGATTATCGCCCCGGCGATAGCCCCGGGCCGTCGCCCAGTCGAGGATCATTTCGATTCGACCGCGTACTCGGCTCGCCGTCTCCGGCTTCACGGTCCAAACCGGTTCGACCGCCTTCATCACCAAGCCGACATCGACGGCTTGCACCGGTAGATCGCCGAATACGGGAAAGGCATAGGCCTCCAGCGACCCGCCGAACTGTGCCGCATGCTTGGCGCTCCAGCCTGCGCCGTGAGCCCGAACGTATCCCTCTGCGCATTGGCGAAACGTCATCGCCAAGGCGCGTTCAAGCGCCACTGCGCTCGCCTTGGCGCGCCGCTCATCCACGGGATCCAGACCGTCAGCGACCTGCTGACGCGCGAATCGGGCGCGGTCGCGCGCCTCAACCAGTGAAAAGGTGGCCGCCGATCCGAGCCCCATTTCTCGCCGCTGGCCGGCAAGCTGGTATCGATAGATCCAGCCCCGCGATCCGCCCTCGGCGACCCGGAGGTAAAGGCCGCCGCCGTCTGCATACATGCCGGGGCGGCGCTCTGTTGCGACACGCCTCGCTGAAAGCGGTTTCGCCTGTTTTGCCATCCCTGCCCTCCCGTCTGGGTCAGCCCGCCGTCTTGCCCACCATGAGGTTCAGAACCTCTATCCGCCATTCTGCCCACCATCAAAACAGCGATTTTGCCGGATTGCAGTGGACGATGTCGGACTATTTTGTGCGGACGATCGGCCCAAACGTTCAAGGATGGCGCTACTTATTCGGAAAGTAATGGACGATTATGGCTGGGCCGACAACGGGCAGGATCTCCTCCATCGAGGGTTCCGCCGTAGATTTTTTTTCAGACATCGAGACCACCTGGGCGCACTCCAGCGGGCGCCAAAATACAAAAACAAGGCTACGCGGGCCGAAAGTGGGGCGCCACTATTCCTTGAGGCCGTAGTCAAACCCGAACCATTTGTCCTTCACCGACCGGTAATGCCGGCCCATGTCGTAGAGCTGCACCGGCAATTTCAGCTCAGGAGCGATCAGCCGGCCGATCGCGGCGGTCAGATTGAACTCCGCCACCGCCGCATCGTGCTGCGCGCCGACCAGCTGCGACTGGGTGGTGAAGAGCTGCTGCTCTGAAATCAACACATCGAGCACCGTACGCGAGCCGACCAACGCCTCCTGCTGGGTCCCGGCAAGTGCGATCTGCGCCGCCTTCACCGCTGCCCCGAACGAGGCGACGGCAGCCCGCCCCGCCATCAGCGTCTGCCAGCTTTGCGTCGCCAGCTGCACCGCGGCGCGGCGCGCATCATCCACCTGGCTGCGGCGCTGTCCCACCGTCTGCTCCGCGGCCCGCGTCTGCGAGTAGATCGCCCCGCCCTCGTAGAGCGGCATGGTCATCTGAGCAACGAACGAAGCCGTATCCTGACGCGCCGTCCGCAGCGTGACGGACGGCGCGAAGCTGCGGTTGAGATCGCCGATGATCGAGATTTGTGGCAGCAGCTGGTCGCGCACCACGTCAACATTGTCGCGCGCTGCCGCCTCGGCGAAATTGGCCGAAATGACGTTAGGATTGTTGGTTGCTGCTAGGGCCAGCGCTTCGTCGCGCGATGCCGGCAGCGCCGGTCGCTCGGTCGGCAGCACCAACCGACCCGGCGGATGGCCGACTGCGCGGACGAAATTGGCGCGGCTGATTTCGAGCTGGCCCTCGGCGGCAATACGGGTGGCGGTTGCCTGCGCCAACGACGATTCGGCCTGGGCCACATCGGTGCGGGTCACCTCGCCGACGCGAAAGCGCTCGCGCGTCGCATCGAGCTGCTTTTTCAGCACCGCCTCGTTGTTGCGGTTGACCTCGACCAAAGTCTGGTCGCGGTAGGTATCGAAGAATGCCTGAACGACCGCCTGGAACACCGTGGTCTCGACGGCGAGGGTCTGTGCACGCGTCGACTCGACGGTGTTAACCGCCTGCTTGGTCTGGGCCTCGGTACGGCCGCCGTTGTAGACCTGCTGGGTGATGCGCAGGTCGAGCTGTCGCGTCTGAAAGCTGGAGAACTGGGTCGGACCAACTGTTTTAAATCCGGCCCGCTCTTCCCCGGCCTGGCTAGTGAAATTGACGGTCGGCCGCCACCCCGACAGCGCCTGGGGCACTTGCTCGTCGGTCGAGCGCAACAGTGCGCGCTGCGCGAGAAGCTGGGGGTTGTTGTTGTAGGAGTACGAAAGCGCCTCAGTCAGCGTCTGCGCCAGCGCCGATGGGCCGCCGACACACACCATCGCCCCCAAGACAGCCAGGACCACTCTGGTTCGTCGAACCAGCATCGCCGAAACCTGTCGGGTCGGCTCGCGCATCAACCCCTCAAAACACAAAGGCCGGCTTGCGGACAAACCCCGGAAGCAGCGGTGTCGCCGCGTCGAAGATAACGCGATGCGCAAGTATTCCGCCAGTCCGCGTTGCCAAGGTTGCGCGGCCCATCCCCTCTCCCGGTCGAACGACAGCCGCCAGGCGCCCACCCTCGGCCAGTTGCTCGGCGAACTCCGCGGGGATCTCGGTGACCGCTCCAGCGAACAGGATCGCGTCGTAAGCAGGCCGCGCCCGGCTTCCCGGTCCGACCGCGCCCTCGACATACTTGACCGTGGCGATGCGATGCTCGACGAGCGCGGCGCGCCCCAAACGGGCGAGCTCCGCATCGTCCTCGAGCGCGACGACGCTACGGGCGAGCTGGGCGATCACGGCCGCCTCATAGCCGACCCCCGCACCGACTACTAGCGCGGCGTCGCCGCGCCCGACCTCCAGCGCTTGCACCAGCCGGGCCGCGACCATCGGCGCCATCAGATAACGCCCGCCGCCGAGCGGCAAGTCCTCGTCCACATAGGCGATGCCGTGCAGCTTTTCGGGTACGAACAGCTCTCGGCGCAACGCGGCGAAGGCATTGGTCACCCGCTCGTCGGTCACTGTATTGGGCCGAAGCTGGCCTTCGATCATGTTGACGCGGGCTGCTTCGTAGCCTGACATCGCCTTACCGCGAATGAGGAGACGGCCGCCGGCGGGCCGCCGGTGCCGAGGGGGTTATATCGGCCCGGCTCTTCAATCACAATTGCCTGCGGGCCGATGCCGCGTTGCCCGTCGGGTTGGGTAGCGTGTCTCACTCACCTCTCAAGCCGAATAACCGGTTGGCCCGACGACAAGAGGTCGATCAACTCGGCAGCAGATAGGCCGAGACGTGGGTGCCGCCAGCCAGGCGCGACCTCGCGCAGCGGCTCGAGCACAAAGCGGCGCAGATGCAGTCGCGGATGCGGCAAAATCAGTGTCGTTGTGTCGATGAGTCGCGAATCGTAGTCCAGCAAATCGAGATCGATGGTGCGCGCGGCGTTGGGCGCACCGCGGACGCGGCCGAACTCGGTCTCGAGGGTAAGCATTCGACCTAGCAGCGCCCGGGGATCCATGGCGGTTTCCACCATCGCAACACCGTTCACGAACCATGACTGAGCGGATGCGGGAACCGGCTCCGACGCATACCAGCTGGATTGCGCAACGACGCAAACGCCGATGCTAGGCAGTGCCGCAACCGCCGCCGTTACCGTCTCGCGCGGCGACGCGGCCGGCGGATGAGCGAGATTGCTGCCGATGCCGATCAGGATCACGGGTGTTTACCCCGCACAGACTTACCTTGACGCGATTTTACTGGCAGATGACACTTACGTGTTCTTTTCCAAGATTTCCGGAGTTGACAATGATTTTTTATCCACAAGAGCGCATCGCCATATTCATTGACGGCGCTAATCTCTACTCCGCCGCGCGAGGGCTTGGTTTCGATATCGACTATAAACGCTTGCTCGACCTGTTCCGATCAAAAGGAAGATTGATCCGCGCCTTTTATTATACGGCCCTGATGGAGGATCAAGAGTATTCGCCGATCAGGCCGCTCGTCGATTGGCTCGATTACAACGGCTACACCATGGTAACCAAGCCGGCAAAAGAGTTCACCGACGCCATGGGCCGGCGTCGGATCAAAGGAAACATGGATATTGAGCTCGCAATCGACATGCTCGAAATGGCCCAGTACATCGACCACGCGGTGCTGTTCTCCGGCGACGGAGATTTCCGCCGACTGGTGGAGGCGGTGCAGCGGCGCGGCGTACGCGTGTCGGTGGTTTCGACGATCCGTTCCAGCCCGCCAATGGCCTCGGACGACCTGCGACGCCAGGCCGACAGCTTCGTCGAGCTACAGGAATTGGCACCGAGCATCTCGCGCGCCCACGCCCCCCGCGACGACATGGCACGAATGCGGCCCGAACCGGTCGACGACGAAGAGTGAGCGCCGCCGCGCACTTTCCGCTGCCGGGCCACGACTGTCCGCTCTGCCCGCGACTCGCCGGGTTCCGCGAGACCCAGCGCGCGGCGCATCCTGATTGGCACAACGCGCCGGTGCCGCCCTTTGGCGACCCTGTTGCGGCATTGCTAATCGTCGGGCTGGCGCCGGGCCTACGGGGTGCCAACCGCACCGGCCGCCCCTTCACCGGCGATTATGCCGGCGATCTTCTCTACGCGACGCTCGCCAAGTTCGGGTTCGCCACGGGCAAATACGCCGGCTATCGTGACGACGGGTTCGCGCTGCACGGCGTCCGGATCACCAACGCGGTGCGCTGCGTCCCGCCGCAGAACCGGCCCGAGCCGCGCGAAATCGCCGCTTGTGGGCAGTTTCTCGCTGCCGAGCTTGCCGCGGCGTCTGATGTACGAGCGATCCTCGCGCTGGGCGCGATCGCCCACAACGCCTTGCTCGCCGCCAAGGGGTTACGGCGCGCCGCTTACCCGTTCGTCCACGCGGCACTGCACGAATTGCCCGACGGGACGCTGCTTGCTGACAGCTATCACTGCTCCCGGCTCAACACGAATACCGGTACCCTGACCCCGGCGATGTTCGAAGCAGTGTTCGCGACCTTGCGCGAGCGGCTCAGCCGCGTGCCCGCATGATGCGGGCCTTGTCGCGTTGCCAGTCGCGGTCCTTCTCGGCCTGGCGCTTGTCGGCCATCTTCTTGCCGCGAGCGAGGCCAAGC
This sequence comes from Allostellaceae bacterium, assembly GCA_035604035.1. GTDB lineage: Bacteria > Pseudomonadota > Alphaproteobacteria > ATCC43930 > CGMCC-115725 > DATARH01. The sequence goes on from DATNJF010000055.1 coordinate 5,348, forward strand.
TCGACCTTGGCGCGGCCGCGCTCGTTGAAATAGATCGACAGAGGCACGATGGTCACACCCTCGCGGCGGATCGCGCCCAAGAGTCGGGTCATTTCCTTGCGATGCAGCAATAGCTTACGCGGCCGGCGCGGCTCATGGCTGAAGTTCTTCGCGGCGGCGTATTCCGGGATGTTGGCGTTGACAAGGAACAGTTCACCACCGGTCTCGCCGGCATAGGCTTCGTTGATGCTGGCCTGGCCCTGGCGCAGCACCTTCACCTCGCTGCCCTGCAGAACAAGGCCGGCCTCGAGTTTTTCTTCAATCAGATAATCGTGGCGCGCGCGCCGGTTCTGCGCGGCGTAGCGATCGCCGGCGCGCATCAATCCCTACCGGTCAGTCGATGGGCAGCGTCAGTTGATCAGACCGGTGCCGCGCATCGCGCCGCGCACCTTCTCCTGCGTCGCTGCAGTGGTCTCCCACAGCGGCAAGCGCACTTCGGCGGTGCAGCGGCCGAGCAGCGAGGCAGCGTACTTGACCGGCGCCGGGCTGGTCTCAACGAACAGAGCCTCGTGCAGCGGCATCAGCCGCTCATTGATGCGCCGCACCGTGGCGACATCGCCCTTCTGCCACGCGGTATGCATTTCCGACAGCAAGGCCGGGGCGACATTGGCGGTCACTGAGATGCAGCCGTCGCCGCTCTGCGCCAGGAAGCCAACGGCGGTGCCGTCCTCGCCCGATAGCATCGAGAACTCCTCGCCGACCTCGATGCGTAATTTGGTCACCCGCGACAGATCGTTGGTCGAGTCCTTGACGCCGACGATGTTGGGCAATTTCGCCAGCCGCGCCAGCGTCGCGTTCGACATGTCGACCGAGGTGCGGCCGGGAATGTTGTAGATGACGATCGGCAGATCGACCGCATCGTGCACAGCTTTGAAGTGCTGGTAGAGCCCTTCCTGGGTCGGCTTGTTGTAGTAGGGGCAGACGATCAGCGCGGCGTCGGCGCCGGCTTCTTTGGCGTGCCGGGTCAATTCGATCGTGTGGTCGGTCGAATTGGTGCCGGTGCCGGCGATGACTGGGGCGCGGCCCTGGGCCACCTCGACGCATAGCGCGATGACCCGCTGATGCTCGTCGTCGTGCAGGGCCGGCGATTCGCCTGTCGTGCCGCACGGGATCAGCCCGTGCGTGCCTTGTCCGAGCTGCCAGGCGACGTGTTCCTGAAAGGCGGTTTCGTCGACCTTGCCGTCGCGGAACGGGGTGATCAGCGCGACCAGCGATCCCTTGAACATGGTGCCCTCCCGGTCAATACCGCGACTCGCGGCTCACGATAGTCTTCAGCGACCCTCTCATCAACAACACCGTGCGGCGAAGGATAAATCCCCTCTTCGCCTTGCGAGGTGGAGAAAAATCCGTAAACAGTAACGCCCCATCCTCGATAGGACAGGAGCGGCGGGCGTTGGCTCCGATATTTCGTCTGTTGTTGCTGGTCGCCGCCGCGCTTGCTGCTCTGCCGGCGGCCCGTGCCCAAGATTTATCCGACGCCGATAAGACAGCTGCTGTTACCGCAATCACCGCTGCGAAGAGCGGCAACTGGCCCCAAGCCTATGCTGCGGCGGCTGGCAGCACCAACCCGCTGCCCGCCAAGATTGTCCGTTGGCTCGACTTCACGCGCTCCAGCGCCACCGGCCGTTTTTCCGATATCTCCTTCTTCATCGAGCAAAACCCGGACTGGCCGGGACAGAAGATCCTGCGCCGCCAGGCCGAGTTAGCGCTGGCGACCGAGGGCGACGATGTTGCCTCAGCCTGGTTCACGAAATTTCCGCCGGTCAGCCCGCTGGGTAAAGCGCGCATGGCGGCGATCACCATGTCACACGGCCAGACCGATGCCGGGCTCGCCGCCCTGCGGCAGGCGTGGATCGACGGCGATTTCACCCCGGGCGATGAACGCGATTTCTGGACTCGGTACAGCGCCAACATCCGGATTGAGGACAATACCCAACGGCTCGATCGCCTGCTCTGGGACCGCGCAGGTGACGCGGCGCAGCGGATGTTGCCCGCGGTGCCGCCGGACTATCGCGCCGAGGCGGAAGCGCGGCTCGCGCTGGTCAGCCGCGCCGGCAACGCCAATACCCTGCTCGCGCGTGTACCCGACGCGCGGAAGTCGGACCCGGGTCTGATCTTCGACATCATGCATTGGGAGCGCCACAATGACCAGAACGATGCGGCGGCACAGCTGCTCCTCGCTCATCCGGACAATCCCGTGCGTCCGGCGGCCTGGGCCGGCGAGCGCCAGATCGTTGCGCGCCGCCTGCTCGCCGCTGGCAATGCCGATCTTGCCTACAAGGTCGTGCAGCAAAATTCGCTAAACGATGGCAACGCGTACGCCGAGGCCGAATTCCTCTCCGGCTACATCGCCCTGCGGTTCCTAAAGAACCCGACGCTGGCCTTCGATCATTTCTCCAAGGTGCTGGCGCGGGTGACGACGCCGGCGGGCAAGGCGCGTGCCGCCTATTGGAGCGGCCGCGCCGCCGCCGCCCAGGGCAAGTCCGATCTTGCGGCCAAGTGGTACGCCGTCGGCGCTGAGCACATGATCACCTTCTATGGCCAGCTCGCCGCGCATCAGTTGGGGAACGACGCGCCGCCACCGCCGCAGCCGGAGCCTCGTCCCACTGCCACCGAGCTCGTCGAGTTCGACACCCGCGAACTGGTCAAGGCGGCCGGGTTGTTCGCCGCCGCCGACGACCGCGACCACGTCAAGGTGTTCCTGCTGCAGCAGGCCGATCTCGCCAAAAAGCCGACCGATTTCGCGATGATCGCTTCATTTGCCGAGCAGCACGGGCGGGTCGATGTCGCCATTACTGTCGCCCGTCGCGCGATCGACGCCGGAATGCCGCTGATGATCCACGGCTATCCGGTGACGACGCTGCCGGACGGCACCGGGCCGGAACACGCGCTGCTGTTCGCGATCGTGCGCACCGAAAGCGCCTTCGACCAGGAAGCCGTCAGTGGCGCCGGGGCGCGCGGCCTGATGCAGCTGATGCCGGGAACCGCGTCGCTGATCGCGAAGCAGAACCAACTCCCCTATTCGATCGATCGCCTGACCAGCGACGGCGTCTACAATTTGACGCTCGGCCGCGCCTATATCGAAAAGCTGATCGAGGATTTCGGCGGCTCGTATCCGCTGGCGATCGCCTCCTACAATGCCGGACCCGGGCGCATCCGCCAGTGGCTGCACGATTACGGCGACCCGCGCGGTCGCGAGATCGACATGGTCGATTGGATCGAGGCGATCCCGTTCAACGAGACCCGTCTCTACACCCAGCGCGTCCTCGAAAGTCTGCAGATCTATCGCGGCCAAGACACCGCCAACGCCGCGGCATTTTCGCTCGCCGCGGACCTG
>DATNJF010000056.1:0-19174 GCA_035604035.1 Allostellaceae bacterium
AATCCGATCAGCGCTGTTTCCTCGGGCAGCGCCGTGCGCACACGATTCGCGGCCTCGCCGACCGGCGCCAGCATGGCGAGATCGAGCGGGCTCAGCTTGCCAACTTCCGATAAAGATTCCAGCTTCGGCCCGTCATTCTCAAACGACAAGCGCTGCCCTAAGGCTCTCGGCACCAGCAGAATGTCGGAAAACAAGATCGCTGCATTCATCCCGAAGCGGTGTACCGGTTGTAACGTAACCTCTGCTGCCAATTCCGGCGTCAGGCATAAGGTTATAAAATCGCCGGCTTTCTCACGTAACGCCCGGTATTCAGGTAGATAGCGTCCCGCCTGACGCATTAGCCACCATGGCGGGCGTTCCAGAGTCTCGCCAGCGAGAACCCGCAACAGCTTCTTCGTCGGCCGTTCTGCGGTTTTCCCCAGCATCGTGCCTCGCTCCTTCTTCCTCATTCATAAAGGACTCTCTTATGAAGAGGGTAGTGGGCGATAGGCAAAACGGGGATTAAGCGATATCCCGATTACCGTCCACAGCTGCGTCAAACGCTGACGCTCTTGGCCAGCCGGTGGGAAAACCCATTTAAAAGGGCAAAACCGCCTTAGTTACAGCCATAGTACAAAATATAAAGAAAATGGATAACTAGGTCCGGTTTTGACTTCTCCCCTGCATTTTTTGGTTGGGAATCGTCTCTTCCCCAGGCGCGAACCGGCGGGATAAATTGGCAGTCAACGGGGATCGATGGCCGGTTGTTAGCGCCACCGGTGGAAATGGTAGCGTGTCGCCAAAGACCATACACAGCTCGGATGGAATAAATTGGTGCTGACGCGGTTTCACCCGCACCTGGTTTCCGATTCAACCGGCGACACGGTTCATTCGGTGGCTCGCGCCTGCCTCGTCCAATTCGACGAGGCCCAGGCGATCGAACATGTCTGGAGCATGGTGCGTACGCAAAGCCAGCTCGACCGGGTCATCGCCGGGGTCGAGGCAAATCCCGGCATTGTTCTCTATACGCTTGTCAACGATGCGCTGCGGCAGGCACTACAGGAGGGCTGTCGCCGGCTCGGAGTGACGGCGATCCCGATCCTTGATCCCGTTTTGGCATCGATGGCGTCATATCTCGGGCGCGAGAGCCGTGGCCTGCCTGGCAAGCAGCACCTACTCGACAACGAGTATTTCGCGCGGATCGACGCGATGACCTTCGCGATCAACCACGATGACGGTCAGTCGAGCTGGGGCATCGACGATTCGGATGTCTGCCTCGTCGGCGTGTCGCGGACTTCAAAGACGCCAACCAGCCTTTATCTCGCTAACCGCGGTATCAAGGCAGCGAATGTGCCATTCGTCCCCGGCGTGCCGCTGCCGCCCGAGCTCTTGGCTGCGAAGAAGCCGCTGATCGTCGGCCTGACCAACGATCCCGAGCGACTCATACAGCTGCGCCGCAACCGCTTGTCGATGCTCGATCACAACGGCGAGACCGACTACACCGACCTTGAGGCGGTGAAAAGCGAGGTGCGCGAGGCTCGTCGGATTTTCGCCGACCAGCACTGGCCGGTGATCGACGTGACCCGTCGCTCGATCGAGGAGACAGCGGCGGCGATATACAAGCTGCTCGCACGCCGACATGGCCTCGACGCCTAGGGGAATTGACTCGCGGCTAATTCTTGCCTCGGCCAGCACCGCGCGGGCCGCAATACTACGCGTTGCCGGGGTTGAATTCACCGTGATCCCCGCGTCGATCGATGAGGACGCAATCAAACGGCGGTTTCGTGATGGGGGCGAGACTGCGGCGTCCTGCGCGATGGCGCTGGCTCAGGCGAAGGCCCACGCGGTCGCGGCGAATCATCCTGATGCTATCGTCATCGGCGCCGACCAAATTCTGGTCGCCGACGATGAATGGTTTGACAAGCCGGCCGATCTTACTGAGGCGGCGGCACAGCTTCGCCGGCTCTCCGGCCGGAGTCATATTCTGGCAACCGCCGCCTGTGCGGTAACCCGCGATGCTTGCCTATGGACCGCAATGGCGGTGCCGAAATTGACGATGCGGCGGATTGGGGAAAGTTTTCTCGCCGAGTATATTGAGGCCGAGGGGGAAGTCGTGCTCGGCTCGGTCGGCGCGTACCGGATCGAGGGACGGGGGGTGCAGCTCTTTTCGCGGATAGAGGGCGACCATTTCGCGGTCCTCGGCCTGCCGCTTATTGAGCTGCTCGGCTTTCTGCGCGGACGCGGGTTGTTTGGGGAGTAAGAGCAAGCCATGCCGATCACCGGAGCGGCGCGCTTGGCCGGCATCATGGGATGGCCGGTTGCCCACTCGCGCTCGCCCGCGTTGCATGGATATTGGTTGGCCGAGCACCGTATCGATGGTGCCTATGTGCCGCTTGCGGTCGTGCCCGGGCGGCTCGAGCAGGCGCTGCGCGCATTGCCCGCGCTCGGGTTTCGCGGTTGCAACCTGACGATCCCGCACAAGCAGGCGGCGCTCGCGGTGATGGACCGGGTCGACCCCTTTGCCCGCCGGATCGGCGCGATGAACACGGTGGTCGTTGCCGCCGATGGCAGCCTCGAAGGCAGCAACACCGACGTCTTCGGCTTTGGCGAGAATTTGCGTGATCAGGCGCCAGGCTGGGCCGCGAAGGCTGGGCCGGCGGTGGTTCTCGGCGCCGGCGGTAGCGCCCGGGCGGTCGTCGCCGCGCTGATCGCGGCGGGAGTGTCCGAGATCCGCCTCGTCAACCGAACCGCGGCTCGTGCCGAGGCACTGGGACGTGATCTGGCACAGCCGGAAACCCGGATTGCGATCCGTCCCTGGGAAACGCGAAACGCGGCGCTGCACGACGCTGGTATTATCGTCAACACGACCAGCCTGGGGATGGACAAGGAGCCACCGCTCGACATCGATCTCGCGGCGTTGCCGGTGTCGGCGGTGGTTGTCGACATCGTCTATGTGCCGCTCGAGACCGGGCTGCTCGCGACGGCACGGAGGCGGGGCCACCCCGTCGTCGACGGCCTTGGTATGCTCCTGCACCAGGGCCGGCCGGGGTTCGAGGCCTGGTTCGGCACCGCCGTAACCGTCACCCCGGCACTGCGCGCGGCCATGCTCCGGACCTTTGTGCCGCGATGATCGTCCTCGGGCTCACCGGCTCGATCGGCATGGGCAAGAGCACCGCGGCGACGGTGCTGCGCCGGCTGCGCGTGCCGCTCTACGATGCCGATGCTGAAATCCACAAGATGCTGGGCCCGGGCGGCGGGGCGGTAGCGAAGGTCGAGGCCGCGTTTCCCGGCGTCTGCGCCGAGAATGGCGGAGTTAACCGGGCGCGACTGGGGCAGCGCGTTTTTGGCAGGCCGGATGAATTGCGGCGGCTCGAGCACATCCTGCACCCGATGGTGCGCTTGGTCGAGCGGCGCTGGGTGGCGCAGCAACGCGGTCGCGGGGTCAAGCTGGCCGTTCTCGACATCCCGCTGCTGTTCGAGACCGACCGCATCGACCGGGTCGATGGTGTCATCGTCGTCTCGGCGCCGGCCCGTCTGCAGCGCGAGCGGGTGCTGCGCCGCAAGGGTATGACGGCAGACCGCCTCGCCGCCATCCTCAATTCGCAGTTGCCGGATCGCGAAAAGCGGCGGCGGGCTGATTTTGTCGTCTACACCGCGCTGAACCGGGCGGCCGGGGCTCGTCAGATCGCGGCGCTCGTCAGGCGAATTCGCCGGGGGAAGTGGCGGCGCAGCGTGCGACTGCGGCGTCTGAGGGGGAGGGTGGCATGCGGGAAATCGTGATCGACACAGAGACTACCGGTCTCGACCCGCATTCGGGTCATCGGATCGTGGAAATCGCCGCGATGGAGCTGGTCCACCATGTCCCAACAGGGCGGAAATTTCATTGCTACATCGACCCCGAACGTGACATGCCGGACGATGCCTATGCAGTCCACGGCCTGACCGCCGAATTCCTCGCGAGCCATCCGCCGTTCGCCGCCGCGGTAGACGAGTTCCTGGCATTTGTCGCCGGGGACCCACTCGTCATTCACAATGCGGAGTTCGACCTTGCCTTCCTCAACGCCGAACTGACCCGGATCGGCCGCCCGTCGCTGGCATCCCCCTCGGTGGACACCTTGTCTTTGGCGCGGCGCCGGTTTCCCGGATCTCCGGCCAGCCTCGATGCGCTGTGCCGGCGCTTCTCGATCGACCTGTCGGCGCGCGACAAGCATGGTGCGGAGGTCGATTGCGGCCTGTTGGCGGAGGTCTATGTCGAATTGTTGGGCGGGCGCCAGCCGGGGCTCGACTTCGTCGTGGCGCCGGCTGCTGCGGCGCTAGGCGCCGTGGCGGCGAACCTGCCAATGCGCGAACCGCGCCCGCATGCCGCCTCGGCCGAAGAACGGATCGCGCATGCCGCACTGTTGCAGACGATCGCTAACCCGCTCTGGTTGAGCGAAGGCTGAACCTTAGGCCGACACGCCGGCCGGTGGCTCCGGTGGCAGCTGGCCTTGGTTGCGGCGCAGCAGCTCGGTAAAGTCGATCGGGTTGATCATCAGCGGCGGATAGCCGCCGTCGCGCGTCGCGTCGGCGATGATGTTGCGGGCGAATGGGAACATCAGGCGCGGTATTTCAACCAGCAATGCCGCCGGCAGCATCTCTTGCGGCAGGTTGCGCGCCGTTACCACTGCGCCGTAGGCAAGCTCGACGATGAATAGCGAGTCGTTGCCGATCTTGGCATTCGCATTGACGGTTAGCACGACCTCGTAGGTTTCCGGATTGAGGTTCTGCGCCTTGACGTCGACATTGATCTCGACCGCCGGGGCTGTCCCTTGCTGCGTCAGGCTATGCGGCGCGCGCGGGTTCTCGAATGACAGGTCCTTGATGTACTGCGCGTTGACGAAAAGCTGCTGCCCGCCCGGCGGGGGTGTTGTCGGCGACGGGGTCTGTTGGCCGTTGCCGTTTGTCGTCTGAGCCATGTCTTGCCCCGCGGGTCGCCGTCGCGCCGCCCGGCTTACACGGATCGTAGCCGCGCTTCAACGATAGCTTCGACCGCCTAGATACCCCGCAAGCTTGTCGGCGAGCCGCCAAACCCTTATCTAGTGATAACGGGCAATGCGGCGTGGCGCCGGCGCTCGCAAAATGACGGCGGAGGCGATGGGCGACTTGCCGCATTATTTCGACATTATCCTGTTCGCGATGGTCGCGGCATTCCTTGTACTGCGGCTACGAAGCGTGCTCGGCCGCCGCACCGGCAATGAGCGCCGGCGCGAGCTCCTGCGCGGGCCGGCGACCACGGGTGAGAAGGTGGTGACGCTCGGCCAGCGGCCAGCTCCCGCGGCAGCCCCGGGTGCCGCACCTGGCCCCGCGCCCGCGGGCACCGTCGCCGGCGGTTTGGCGCAGATTGCCGCCGCCGACCCGGGATTCGACGCGAAACAATTCATCGATGGCGCCCGCGCCGCGTTCGAATGGATCCTTGGCGCCTTCGCTGCCGGCGAGAAGACGAAGCTTCGTGCGCTGTTGAGCGACGACGTCTACAAACCCTTTGCCGAGGCGATCGACGAGCGCGAAGCGGCCGGAGAAACGCTGGAAACCCGGATCAACAAGCTCGGCGATATCGATATCATAGAGGCTAGCGTTGAGGACGGCGCCGCGCGGGTCACGGTCAAGCTGGTGTCCGAGCAGATTCATGTGCTCCGCGCGCATGATGGCAGTGTGGTCGATGGCGACCCGCAGAACCCGGTTGAGAAGACAGATTTTTGGACGTTCTCGCGCGACACGAAGTCACCCGACCCGAACTGGCTGCTGGTCGCCACCGGCAGCGGCTGAGCAGTCCCTTTCATAATGTCTGAGCAGGTGCGGGTCGCGCTGTTGGTGACGTGCCTCGTTGACCTATTCCGGCCGAGCATCGGCTTTGCCGCGGTGAAGCTGCTGGAAGCTGCGGGCTGCGTTGTGACCGTGCCGCGCGCCCAGACGTGTTGCGGCCAGCCGGCCTATAATTCGGGCGACAAGGACGACGCCAAGGCGATCGCCCGTCAGGTCATCGAAGCTTTTGCCGGCTACGACTACGTCGTCGCGCCGTCGGGTTCGTGCGCTGGGATGGTCAAGGTGCATTACCCCGAACTGTTCGCCGACGAGCCGCCGATGCGCGAGAAGGCGGAGGAGCTGGCAGCGCGAACCTGGGAGCTCGTGGCGTTTCTCGTCGATGTGCGCGGGGTGAAGAGTGTGCCAGCGGCCTGCGCGCAATCGGTGACCTATCACGATTCCTGCTCGGGGCTGCGCGAACTCGGGGTCAAGTCGCAGCCACGCGTGCTGCTCGCCTCGGTCGAGGGTCTCACCCTCAAGGAATTGCCGGGCGCAGAAATCTGCTGCGGCTTCGGCGGCACCTTCGCGGTCAAATACCCGGAAATCTCCGGCAAGATGGCAAGCGACAAAATCGCCGACATCGCCGCGACGGGCGCGGATTGCGCTCTCGCCGGCGACCTAGGCTGCCTGCTTCAGATCGCTGGCCGGCTGTCACGAGCCGTCGTCGTCGTTGAAACCCGCCATGTCGCTGAGGTGCTCGCGGGCATCACCGAAAGTGTGCCGCCGATCGGCGCGTCGCGCAAAGATTGATGGACCCGACCAGCCGCGCCTTTCTCGAAAACGCCCATGCCGGGTTGGCAAATCCGGTGCTGCGGCGGGCGCTCGGCATCGCCGGCACGGGGTTTCCGGCGCGCCGTGCCGAGGCCATCGCGCGGTTGCCTGAATTCGAGGCGCTGCGCGACGAGGGGAAGGCGATCAAGGACCACACGATTGCCCATCTCGACTACTATCTCGAGCTCTACGAGAAGAATGTAACGAAGACTGGCGGCGCGGTGCACTGGGCGCGCGACGCGACGGAGGCGCGCGCGGCGGTGCTCGAGATCTGCCGCTCGGTCGATGCAAAGATCGTCACCAAGGGCAAGTCGATGGTCGCCGAGGAGATCGCGCTCAACGATCACCTTGAGAAAAACGGCATCACCCCGGTCGAGACCGATCTCGGCGAATACATTATCCAGCTCCGCCACGAGCCGCCGAGCCACATCATTGCGCCGGCCATCCACTTGATGAAGGAGCAGGTCGAGGAGGCCTTTCGCGCCGCGCACAGCGATCTCGACCCGGCGCGGGTCATCGCCGAGGCGCCGCAGCTTTGCGCCGAGGCGCGGGCGATGTTGCGCCCGCAATTCCTCGCCGCCGATGTCGGCATCACCGGTGCCAATTTCCTTGTCGCCGAAACCGGCTCCAGCATCATCGTCACCAACGAGGGCAATGGCGATCTCACCCAGACCTTGCCCAGGGTCCATATCGTCGTCGCCAGCCTGGAAAAAATCGTGCCGACGCTGGAGGACGCGGCGACGCTACTGCGCCTCTTGGCGCGCTCGGCGACCGGGCAGGAATTCTCCTCCTATACGACGATGTCGACCGGGCCGCGCCGTCCAGGCGATCTCGACGGGCCGGAGCAGTATCACGTCGTGCTCGTCGATAACGGCCGCAGTGCGATGATCGGCGGCGAGTTCCAGGAGATGCTCCGCTGCCTGCGCTGCGCCGCCTGCCTCAACCATTGCCCGGTCTATACAGCGATCGGCGGCCACGCTTATGGCTGGGTTTATCCGGGCCCGATGGGCGCGGTGTTGACCCCGGCGCTCATCGGTGTCGCCGAGGCGGGCCACCTGCCCAATGCGTCGAGCTTTTGCGGGCGCTGCGAGAGCGTCTGCCCGGTCAAAATACCGCTGCCAAAGATGATGCGGCATTGGCGCGAGCGGCAATTTTCTCAGCGCCAAGTCGCGCCGGCCTATCGGAACGGCCTCAAATTATGGGCCTGGGTCGCGCAGCGCCCGAAACTGTATCACACGATCGTTGAGATTGAGGCGCGCCTGCTCGGCTGGCTCGGCAAGACACGCGGGCGATTCCGCGCGCTGCCGTTGGCCGGCGGCTGGACGCAAAATCGCGACATGCCGGCGCCCGAGGGCCGCAGCTTCCACACGCTCTGGGCCGAGCGGGAGCGGAACCGATGAGCGCGCGCGACGACATCCTCGCCGGTATCCGGCGCGGGCTCGGGCGCGGCGCGCTGGCGGGTGAGGCGGCGGCCGAAATCAGCGCCCGCGTCGCCGAGCATCGCCGCAACCTGACCCCGGCACGCGCCACCTCGCTCGACTCCGCCGGGCAGGCCGACCTCTTTGTCGCCATGGCCGAGGCGGTGCAGACGACCGTGTCACGCGTAGCGGAAGATGGCGATATTCCCGGTGAGGTGGCACGCTATCTCACCGCGGAGAACCTGCCGGCCGAGTTCAGAATGGCTCCCGATCCGAACCTCGACACAATCCCGTGGAGCGCGCGTCCACTATTGAACATCCGGCACGGCAAGGCCGAGCCCAGCGATGCGGTGTCGCTGACGCCATGCCTCGCGGCGATCGCCGAAACTGGGACGCTGATGCTGGTTTCCGGCGAGGCGACCCCGACAACCCTCAACTTCCTGCCGGACACGCATATCGTCGTGCTGCGGGCGAGCCAGGTGGTCGCCGGCTATGAGGATGGTTGGGATTTACTGCGCCGGCGCCCGGGCAACGGCCCGCAAAGACTGCCACGCGTGGTCAATTTCATCACCGGTCCGTCGCGCACCGGCGATATCGAGCAGAAGATCGAGTTGGGCGCGCACGGCCCGCGTCGGCTTCACGTCATTTTGATCGACGATGCCAAGGCGAGCCAGCGCAAGTAGGGATGCCACCCTGTGGCAGCGAGCGATGCGCGACGTCAAGCCGATGGCGACGCGCCCGCCACCCGCAACGCCCCCGCCGCGGGCGCCGCCCACCCCACGTCCACAACCCGCGACGGCAGCGCCATCGCATCCGATTACGCTCGACCGCTTCGCCGGCGTCGACCGCGCCAGCGCCGAGCGTCTGAAGCGCGGACAGCAGAAGGTCGAGGCGCGGCTCGACCTGCATGGGATGACCCAGGATGAGGCGCATCGGGCACTTCTCGGCTTCATTCGCGCGGCGCGCACCGCTGGGAAGCGCTGTGTTCTCGTCATCACCGGTCGTGGGCGTATCGGCGGCGGAGTGCTGAAGGCCGCGGTACCGCGCTGGCTCGACGAGGCCGAGTTCCGCCCGCATTTGCTGGCGATCGCGACGGCGCAGCCGCGGGATGGCGGCGCCGGGGCGCTTTACGTTATGCTGCGCCGCAACGCGACAATTCCGGATCGGTGATGCCTCAGGACGGCGAGATGCTCGCCTCGATCGATCGGCTGCGCGCCGCGCGGGTGCTGTGCGTCGGCGACGTGATGCTCGACCATTACGTCTACGGCCAGTCGGACCGGCTGTCGCCCGAGGCTCCCGTTCCGGTGTTGGCGATCGATAGCGAGACCCATAACCTCGGCGGCGCTGGCAACGTGCTGCGTAATCTCGCCGCGCTGGGAGCAGGGATGTCGTTCGTCTCGGTCGTCGGCAACGATGCCGCCGGGCGCGAAGTACAGAACCTCCTGGCTGAGCTCGATGGCGCAGAGATCCATGTGCTGGTCCAGCCGCAACGGGTGACGACGGTCAAAACCCGGTTTATCGCGGTAAACCAGCATCTGCTGCGCGCCGATCGAGAAAACGCCGCGCCGCTCGGCCCCTATATTCGCGACGATTTGATCCGCCTGGTGCGCGAGCTGGTCACCAGCCACAACGTCGTCGCCATCTCTGACTACGCCAAGGGCGTGCTGGCCGACGGAGTGGCGCTCGAAATCATCAAGACGGCGCAGGAGGCTGGGGCGAAAGTCGTCGTCGAGCCGAAGGGCGGAGACCACATCCGCTATCGCGGCGCCGACGTGCTGATGCCGAGTCGGCGAGAGCTGGCGCAGGCGACCGGATTGCCGGTGACGACCGCTGCCGAAGTCACCGCCGCGGCCCGCTCGCTGATCGAGCGCTGCGGCTTTGGCGCAGTGTTCGTGCTGCTCGGCCGCGATGGGGCGGTGCTGGTCGAGCCGCAGGATGTCACGGCAATCGGCTCTGCTCCGGGTGGCGACAGCTACGACCCAGGCGGGGTGGAAGACGCCGCGCTCGCCGTCCTCGCCGCTGGGCTCGGCACCGGGCTGCCGCTTGCAACGACGGCGCAGCTCGCGGCTCTCGCGGCTGGCATCGCCGGAGCGAAGAGCGGCACCGCGGTTGCTTCTGCCGGCGAACTTTCCGCTGCGCTGGCCAGCGCAGCGCGCTCAGAGGAGACCGGGGCCGCCTTGCGGGTCGAGATGGCGCCGCAGGCGCGCCGCCGCCGCCAGAGCGAAGCGTAAGGTGAGCGCCTTGCGCCGCCCGGGCGCCAGTGCGCCCCCCGCGCCGTCGCGGATCAGGGCAGCGGCGAACGCGTCCGCCACTATGAGGCCACATTCCTCGGGGATGAGCGTTACGGGAAAACCGCTTGGCACGGCAAAATAGAAACGATCGGCAAATTCGCGATAATCGGGCCATTTGCGATCGGCACGGAAATCGGCGACCGAGCTCTTGATCTCGACGATAATCAAATCGCCGCCACGGCCCAGGGCGAGAATGTCCGCGCGGCGCCCGTTAGCGAGCGGGAATTCGAGCAGGCTGGCGTAGCCGAGTTGCTCAAGCGCGCGGCAAACGCCTCGGGCGAGAAACGCCGCCGCGAGGGTTTCGCTGGCCGGGATGGCGTCGGTACGGCCGCCGGGATCGTTGGTCATGGTGCGGCTAAAGAATGAGGCAAGACGGCATGAGGTCGGAGAGAATGTTGTCGAAAGCGAGTTTTCTGCGCGAGGCGTGGAAGCTCGCCTGGCCGTATTGGCGATCGGAGGAAAAATGGGCCGCGACGGGCCTGCTTGCCACGGTCGTCGCGTTCAATCTCGGCGAAGTTTGGCTAAACGTGCGGTTCAATTTGTGGAATCGGGATTTCTACGACGCGCTGCAAGAGTACGATTGGCCACGGTTCTGGTGGCAATTCGGCGTGTTCTGCTTTTTAGCCGCCCTGTGGGTGTCGGTTGGAGTCTACCAGCTCTACCTCAGCCAGATCTTGCATATCCGCTGGCGCCGGTGGTTGACCGAGCGGTCGCTGAAAGGCTGGCTCAGCAACCAAGCCTATTACCGCATACAGATCGACCAGTCGACGACCGACAACCCTGACCAGCGCATCGCCGACGATCTGGACAGCTTTGCCTCGCTGAGCTTGTCGCTGTCGGTGGGGCTACTCAATTCGGTGGTGACGCTGTTTTCCTTCCTGTTCATTTTGTGGAATCTGTCGGGGCCGCTGACGATCCCGCTTTGGGGCGGCGCCTCGGTCACCGTTCCCGGCTATCTGTTGTTTGCCGCGATCATTTACGCCATAGCGGGCACGTGGCTTACCCAGTGGATCGGTCGCCCGTTGGCCAGCCTGATGTTCAACCAGCAGCGCCTCGAGGCTGATTTCCGCTTCAGCCTGGTTCGGCTGCGCGAGCATGCCGAAAGCGTCGCCTTTTACCGAGGCGAAAGCCACGAATACGGCGTGTTCAACCGACGGTTTACTCGGGTCGTGGGAAATTGGTGGGACATCATCCGTCGACGCAAGCGGCTAAACTGGTTCACCACGAGCTATGCGCAGGTGGCGATCATCTTTCCGTTTATGGTCGCGGCACCATCGTATTTCGCCAAGACGATCCAGCTTGGCGGGTTGATGCAGGTGATCTCGGCCTTCCGTCAGGTCCAGGAAGCACTCTCCTTCATCGTCGGCAGTTACGCCTCGATCGCTCAGTACCAGGCAGTCGTCGAACGCTTGGCCGGGTTCCAGGGCCGCCTTGCGGCGATTGCGACGACTCAGCACGAGGAGCACCCGATCGCCATTGATCGCGCCGGCGCCGGCATCGAGGTCGGCTCGCTCGATCTTGACCTGCCCGGCGGTATGGCCTTGCAGCGCGATATCGCGCTCAAGGGCGGCGCGGGGGCGCCGGTGCTGATCACCGGTCCGACCGGCTCGGGCAAGAGCACGCTATTGCGGGCGATCGCCGGGCTGTGGCCCTTCGGCCGCGGCCGCATCCGCCTCACCGAGGGCTCGGTGCTGTTCCTGCCGCAGCGGCCTTATTTGCCGCTTGGCACCCTCGCCGAGGCGCTCGACTACCCCGGCACCGGCACGGCACCAAGCCGCGAGGAAATGGCGACGGCGTTGCGCACGGTTGGGCTGCCGCACCTTGTCGATCAGCTCGACGTCGACGGCAATTGGGCGCAGCGTCTGTCCGGCGGCGAGCAGCAGCGCCTTGGTTTTGCCCGCGTGCTGCTGGAGCGCCCGGACATCGTCTTCCTCGACGAAGCGACCTCGGCGCTCGACGAGGCGGCGGAATTGGTGCTCTATCGCATGCTGCGCGACGCCGATTGGCACCCGACAATCGTCAGCGTCGGCCATCACCGCTCGCTGAAGCAATTCCACGAGGCGGTGGTTGATCTCACCCCGAAGATGACGGCGGCAGCAAAGTAGGCGGCATTCGGCATGAATGATGACGACGATCCGCTGCGCTCCGTCCGCCTGGCGAAGCTCGACGCGCTACGCGAGCTCGGCGTCGAGCCCTACCCGGTTGCCTTCGACCGCAGTGACGAGGCGGCAGCGCTGGAAGCGCGCTATGCCGACCTACCGGCGGGCGGCGAGACCGGTGCCACGGGTCGGGTTGCCGGCCGTATCCGTGCGATCCGCAACAGCGGAATGTTCATCGACCTGCACGATGCCAGCGGCAAGATCCAGGTGTTCAGCCACAAGGACTATCTCGACGAGGTCGGGCTGGCGACGCTGAAGCTGCTTGATATCGGCGACTTGATCGGAGTTGAGGGCAAGGTCCGGCGCACGCCGCGCGGCGAGCTGACTATCAACGCTACGGCGATCACCGTGCTTGCCAAGGCGCTGCGACCCCTGCCCGAAAAATTTCACGGGCTTTCCGATATCGAGCTGCGCTACCGCCAGCGCTATGTCGACCTCATCATGAACCCGCAAAGCCGCGAGACCTTGCGGCGGCGCAGCCGGGTCATCAGCGAGATGCGCGCCTACCTCGCGGAGCGCGGCTATCTCGAAGTCGAGACGCCGATGCTGCACACGATCCAGGGCGGCGCGTCGGCTAAGCCGTTTGTCACCCATCACAATGCGCTCGACATGGAGCTCTATCTCCGCATCGCGCCGGAACTTCACCTGAAGCGGCTGCTGGTCGGCGGGCTCGCCGACGGGGTCTTTGAGATTAATCGATGTTTTCGCAACGAAGGCCTGTCGCCGCGCCATAACCCGGAATTCACCACGCTCGAAATCTACGTCGCCTATGTCGACTACACCGCCATGATGAGCCTGACGGAAACACTAGTTGGCCGCGCCGCCGAGCGGGTCTGCGGCGGCACCAAGATCAGCTATGGCGGTACCGAGATCAACCTCACCCCACCCTGGCCCCGGCGCAGCATGGCCGAGCTGGTGCAGGAGGCGACCGGGATCGATTTTCTCGTGCTCGACGCGGCGGCGGCGCGGGCGGCGGCGAACAAGCTTGGCGGCGAGCTCAGCGGCGATGCCGGCTGGGGCCATGCGCTCGAAACCGCCTTCGCGCTTAAGGTCGAGGACCGGCTGATCCAGCCGACACATGTCACCGGCTTCCCGCGCGACATCTCACCGCTTGCCAAAGCCGACCGCAACGACCCGCGGCTCGTCGAGCGGTTTGAGACCTATGTCTATGGTTGGGAGATCGCTAATGCGTTCTCCGAGCTCAACGATCCGATTGACCAGCGGCGCCGTTTCG
Source organism: Allostellaceae bacterium (assembly GCA_035604035.1). Taxonomy (GTDB): domain Bacteria; phylum Pseudomonadota; class Alphaproteobacteria; order ATCC43930; family CGMCC-115725; genus DATARH01. The sequence goes on from DATNJF010000056.1 coordinate 13,694, forward strand.
AGGCGCAGATGCAGGCGCGTGCTGCCGGCGACGAGGAAGCGCAGCCCTTGGACGAGGATTTCGTCGCCGCGCTCGAATACGGATTGCCGCCCTGCGGCGGCCTCGGCCTCGGCCTCGACCGGCTGGTCATGCTGCTTACCGACAGCCCATCGATCCGCGACGTCATCGCCTTTCCGACGATGCGGCCGCGCTAAGCGCGGCCACTACACCCTAAAGGCAGCGCACGAGCCAGACGGTCGTGATGTTCTGCTCATCGTAGAACGCTCTATCCGGACCGCCCTTGTGAGCGTCTTCATTGAGCAACCGATAGCCGTTCGGGCACAGCTGCTGCGCCAGGCGCCGGTTTGGCGCGGCTGAACCGCCAGGGATTTCCGGGCTCTCGATCTTGAAGGTACGGGCGTCGATCCGGGTCATCTGGGCGTCGTTGCCGGCGCAGGCAGTCAACACAAAGACGGCAAGTGGCAACAGATAACGCATCCAGGGTCTCGATCGCGGTCAGGACAACACCCGAGGTTACAACAGATTGGCCCCCGTTGTCAGGGTCCGCCGTCTGTCTGACGCGCCCCTTGTAGGGGTTGAAACTCCGGCTCAGAAGTTTTCCAGGCTGAGCACTTCGTCGTCGTAATCGTAGGCGAAGATCTCGGCGTGCCGGCCCCAGTTGATAAGCGTGTCGAGCACGCGCCCGGCTTCTTCTTCGGAGAGGTGGTCCTCAAGCTCGCGCAGGAACCGCGCTGCCGGCGCCCGGTGCCCCGGCCGCTCGTCGAGCACCCGGCGAATATGCGCGGCCAGCGGAATGTGCTTTAGCACCGCGTCAGCGAAGATTTGCTTGCGGCTGAGCATGTCGGCGTCGGCATAGAGCCGTCCGGCGGCGGTAAGATCGATATCGCCGCCGCTGACTTGGGCGAAACCGAGAAGCTGCAACGCCTCGAGTAGCGGGAACAACTCGTCGTCGCTAAGGGTCAGCTCATCGGCGAGATGCGGCAGGTCGGCATGGCCGTGGAACGGTGCCTCGGTCAGGGTGTCGACAAGGCCAGTAAACTGCTGAACCGACGCATCGGGGAGGCGATGGCCGAGCCCGATCGGTTCGGGCTTGGCGCCGCGCCTTCCGCCGCCCGGCACCGTCGTCAGCAGCGTATAGACCTGATCAACGATCTGGCGGAATTGCGGGCCCTCCCAAGCGCGCGGATGCGCCATCGGCACCGGGATCTCGGCATTGATGCGCCCGGGATCGCTGCCGAAGATGAGGATGCGGTCGGCCATCTCGACCGCCTCCTCGATATTGTGCGAGACCATCAATATCCCCTTGGTGGGGATGCGGCTCTCGTTCCACAGATCGAGAAGGTCGTTGCGCAGGGTCTCGGCGGTCAGCACGTCAAGCGCCGAGAACGGCTCGTCGAGCAGCAATATGTCGGGGTTGACAACGAGAGCGCGGGCGAAGCCGACCCGCTGTCGCATGCCGCCGGACAATTCCTTGGGATAGGCATTCTCGAACCCGTCGAGACCGATGACGTCGATCGCCTCGACGGCGCGGCGCCGTCGCTCGACGGCACTGATGCCCTGCGCTTCGAGCCCCAGCTCGACATTGCCGAGCACGGTCAGCCAGGGGAACAGCGCGAAGCTCTGAAACACCATCGCGACACCGTGCGCTGGTCCGGTCACCGACGCGCCGCGATACTCCACCGTACCGTCCGAAGCGGGGATCAATCCGGCGAGGATGCGCAGGAAGGTTGATTTTCCCGAGCCCGATTTGCCCAGCACTGCGACGATCTCGCCCTCGCGCAGCGTAAAATCGAGATGGTCGAGAACCAGCCGGCCGATATGGTCGGGGGTTTGATAGGTCTTGCACACCGACGCGGCGCGCAGCAGAGGGGCGGTCTCGGTCATTATCGGCGCACCTTGCCGCAAGCCGTCGCCATCATCAATCCAGCCGCAACCGCTCGGCGGCGAGATTGTAGAGCCGCCGCCATAGGAGCCGATTGAAGGCCAATACATAGAGGCACAGCACGCCGATCCCCAAGGTGATGTGCGCGGCCTCGCCTTTGGTGGTCCATTCCGCGATATAGGCGCCAAGGCCGGTCGCGGTCAGTGTCGTATCGCCCCATTGCACGACCTCGGAGACAATGCTGGCGTTCCACGATCCGCCCGCTGCGGTGACAGCGCCTGTGACATAAGCCGGAAAGATCGCCGGCAGCATCACCCGCCGCCACCACAACCATCGCCGCACGCCGAGATTGCTGGCCGCCAGCCGCAGCTCCGCCGGCAGTGAGATCGTCCCGCCGATGACATTGAACAGGATGTACCACTGCGTTCCGAGGATCATCAGCGGGCTCAGCCAGATTTCAGGATTGAGCTTAAACGCCAGGATCAGCACCACCGCCGCCGGAAAAAACAGATTGGCGGGAAACGCAGCTAGGAACTGCACGATCGGCTGGACGCGGTCGGCGATCTGCGGGCGCAGCCCGATCCACACCCCAATCGGGACCCAGATCAGTGAGGCGACCGCAATGAGGATTAGTACCCGAACCGCGGTGATCGCGCCCAAGACGAAGGTCCAGCCGATCTCGCTGAGCGGCACGGTCTCGCGGATGAAGTGCGCTATCCAGGCGAGCGCGGCCAACGTCGCCAGCAAGAGGGCGATATCGAAGGCGCGCTCGAACCAAACCGACGGCGCGACTTCGCGCCGCGCCCGCCAACTGCGCGAGTCCCAGCGCCGTCCGGCCAACGTCAACAGGCTGTCAACACCGCGGTTGACCGTCAAACCGGCCGATTGCACGAGATCGAAGAACTGCGCGCGCTGCATCACGATGAGGAACCACGGGCGGACATTGTCGGCATCGCCGGGGTCGCCCTTGAACTTCTGCGACCACGCGAGCAGCGGGCGGAACAGCAGCTGGTCGTAGAGGATGATAACGACGAGCATGATCAGGACGGCATACCCGATCGCGCCCAGGTTCCGCTCGCCGATCGCGGTGGCGATATAGGAGCCGATGCCGGGCAGCATGATCGACTGGCCCGAAACGGTGATGGCCTCGGAGGCAACGACGAAGAACCAGCCGCCCGATACCGACATCATCATGTTCCACACGAGCGCCGGGATGCCGTGCGGTACTTCGAGCCGCCAGAACCGCTGCCAGGGCGAGAGGTGATACATCCGCGCCGCCTCGATCAGCTCGGTGGGCACGGTGCGCAACGACTGGTAGAGGCTGAACGTCATGTTCCAAGCCTGCGAGGTGAAGATCGCGAAGATCGCGGCGCACTCGACCCCGAGGAGCCGACCCGGAAAGAGCGCGATGAACCCGGTGACAGTGATCGACAGGAAGCCGAGGATCGGTACCGATTGCAGAATATCGAGCACGGGGATCAGGATTTTTTCGGCGGTGCGGCTCTTTGCCGCCAGCGCCGCATAGGCGAGGCTGAAGACCAGCGAGGCGACGAGCGCGGCGGCCATGCGCAGCACCGTGCGCAATGCGTATTCGGGCAGGCGCCAAGGGTCGAGGCTGATCGGCAGCGCCTCGCCGATTTGGTAATGCGCGCCCATCGCCATGCCGCCCCAGGCAATCAGCGCGAGCAGTCCCAGCACCAGCGGCAGCGCCACCAGATCCCAGTAATTTGGGCGCAGCCGCGATGGCCAGGCGACGAGGGGCAGGCCCCAACGCTGTTCCATGTCCTCTCATCGATGCGGTTGCGGTGGCGGCGCTACCTCTAGCTCAGAGCTTTGGCGGCCGCGAGCGGCGAATTGCATCGTGCCGCTGTCGCGTGACGGGATTGCGTCAGACCGCAAAACCGCGATGATGCTGGCCATGGCGTTTCTCGATCTAGCGCGGCTCCGGGAGAGCCCGCTCCAGCGCGAGCCGTTCGAGTTTGTCGTTGTCGAGAATTTTCTGCGCGGCGACAAACTGCCGGCGCTTGTCGAGGCGTTTCCGCAGGTGTCAGGCCATGGCAGTTACCCGCTGGAGATGGTGGCGTGCAACCCGCTGTTCGCACGTTTGACCGAGGAGCTTCAGGGTGAGGCGATGCGCCGAGCGATCGAAGATAAGTTCGCCGTCGACCTCGACGGGCGACCGACGATGATCACTTTGCGCGGCTACAGTGACGGCAAGGACGGGATGATTCACACCGATTCAGCGACCAAGATTATCACCGTGCTCATCTACATGAATCCGCAATGGCACGAGGCGGCTGGGCGGCTTCGGCTGCTGCGAGGACCTAACGACCTATCTGACTATGCTGCCGAGGTTCCTCCGCTTGCGGGCACAATGGTGGCGTTTCGCCGCAGCTCGCAGTCTTTTCATGGCCACCATGCTCATGTCGGCAAGCGCCGCTCCATACAGCTCAATTGGGTGACCGATTCCCGCGTCGTGCGCCGCGAAATTGGCCGCCACCGCTGGTCGGCGCGGCTCAAGGGGCTGAATCCCCTGCGCCGTGCCTCATAGCGGTTGGCAAAGGCGCTGACGATCTATAACCTCAAGGGCGACTTGGTGCGACGATAAGAACGGCATGAGAGAGCGAAATCCACGATTCAGGCGAGGGCGTCTCGTTGCAGCTGCCGTCGCGACGGTGGCGGTGTTGTGGCTCGCTCCGGGTCTGGCCCTGGCGCAATCGGGGCCGACATTCGGTTTCACGCCGCTGCCGAAAACCGCGGCGCCCGGCCAGATCTTCGATGAGTTCAAAACCGGCCTGCTGGGGCACGATGTCGGGTTTCTTGGCGACAACATCGAACACGGGCCGGACGTCAACGTCGAGATGCTGTTCACCTCGCCCGATCTGCTGGCGATCATCGGGTCGCCCCGCCCGCATCTTGGCGCAGACATCAATACGGCGGGCGAAACCAGCGATGGCTATGGCGGTCTGACTTGGGGCATCACGGCAATCCAGAACCTGTTCCGGCCCGGTGACTATGTCTTTGCCGAGGGCAGCCTAGGTCTGGCCTACCAAGATGGCTATATCGATAGCCATCCGGTAGGACGCAAAGCGCTCGGCTCGCCGATCCTGTTCCGCGAAAGCCTGGAGATTGGCTACCAGGTAACGCCGATGATCAGCATCTCGGCGATCCTCGATCACATCTCCAACGCCAATCTCGGGCAGCACAACGCTGGGATCACCAGCGCCGGCGGGCGCGTCGGCTTCAAATTCTGACCGTTTCGCGTAATGCGATAGGCTCGGTTGCGCCCCGCCGGGGTCAGGCTGTTGCCCATATATAAGTCGGCTTTCATCGATAATATGCAGGATTCCAGTTAGATAGGCTGGCCTGTTGCAGCAAAGCCACTCTGCGGTGAAAACGCCACTTTTCGCGCAAACCGCGTTTAAATCCCCTGGTGCGCAACATCATTGCACAATATCATAGCGCAAGAGGGACCGGTGCCCTCGTTGTGGCATACGGCAACTTGAGATTGGGGGACCAATGAGCATCAAGCAGAAGATCGGCACCATCGCGGCGCTGGGGACGAGCACGGCGGCTTTGGCGATGTTGACCGGATTGGC
>DATNJF010000057.1:0-21765 GCA_035604035.1 Allostellaceae bacterium
GACGCCGACACAGCCCGCGGCGACCCGCCCCAGCGCCTCGGAGCAATTGGTCGCGACGCCCAGCCTAACCCCCGCATCGGCCAACCGCGCCAGCGCGCCCGTTACCCCCGGCCACGGGCGCAGCTTGGCGTAGCGCGCCGCCAGATCGTCCGCCAGCCGAGGGTCGAGACCAACTTCCACCGCTGCTTCGGCGACCAGCTTCTCATAGGGCCCGTACGCGCCGGCTCCCTACGTTCGCCGCAAATACGCCGCCCGCCAGCGTCGGCCATCCGCCTCCCCACCGGAGACATCGTTCCACAGCGACCAGCTATCGACGAGCGCGGTCAAAAGATCGAACAGTACGGCGTCGTAGCGGTGAGACATGATCGAACCGTCTAGCGCATAGCTGAGGCGTTCGCCATGCCGAGATTCCCGCTCTAACGCGGCTTGGCGATGCTATAGTTCCGCACAACAATCGGTTGAACCGCATCCAGACCGCAGGAGGATTCCCGATGGCATATGACGTCTTGATCAAGAACGGCCGCGTGATCGACGGCTCCGGGATGCCTGCCTTCGCCGGCGATGTCGCGGTCAAGGACGGCAAGATCGCCGAGATCGGCAAGCTTTCGGGCGCGGCCGATCAGATCGTCGATGTCGGCGGCCAGGTCATCGCCCCGGGCTTTATCGACAACCACTGCCATTATGACGCCCAGGTCACCTGGGACCCGATGTGCTCGTTCTCCTGTGACCACGGCGCGACCAGCGTCGTTATCGGCAATTGCTCGCTGTCCTTGGCGCCGGTGAAGAAGGGCAAGGCCCAGCGCATGGCCGAGTTCCTCAGCTATGTCGAAGCGATCCCGATGGAGGTGCTCAACACCATCGAAGTCGATTGGGAAACCTTCCCGCAATACATGGACAAGCTCGACAAAAACTTGGGCGTCAATGTCGGCACGCTGATCGGCCACACCGCGGTGCGCTACTACGTGATGGGCGACGCGTGCCAGACGCGCACCGCGAACGATGCCGAGCTCACGGAAATGCAGGCCGTCGTGCGCGACGGCATGGAGGGCGGCGCGCTCGGCCTCTCGGTCTCGCGCAACCAGGGCCATTACGACCCGCAGGGCATGCACATTCCGGCGCTGTGGGCGGACGAGAAGGAGATTTTCGCGCTCGCCGACGTGCTGCGCGAGATGGGCACCGGCATCATCCAGTCGGGCGGCGGCCGCGACGCCGAGATGAAGAACGGGCTGATGGCCCGGCTCTCCGAGGCCACCGGAAGGCCGGTCGTCTACAACAATCTCGGCCAATCGGTGCGCCGGCCGGGCGAGTGGAAGAAGCACATGGAGCGGGTCGACGAGACCTCATCCAAGGGCATCCGCGCCTATCCGCTGGCCTCGCCCAACACGACGACGCAGACCTTCAACATGTCGAACACCCAGGTGTTCCGCGGCTCGCCGACCTGGCACCCGATCCTGTTGATGTCGGACGCCGACAAGCTGCACGCCTATGCCGACCCAGCGGTGCGCGCCAAGCTGCACGAGGAAATGGTCGAGTGGAAGGTCGAGATCTCCGGCAACACGATCTCGCGCGAGTGGTACAACTACATCTGGGTCGAGGAGCCGAAGCTCGAAAAGAACAAGTGGATGGTCGACATGACCCTCAACCAGATCGCCCAGAAAGAGGGCAAGCGCATCATCGACTCGTTCCTCGATCTCGTTGTCGAGGAGAAGCTCGGAACCACCTTCATGCAGGCCGAAAACAATGTCGACGTCGCGGCGATGAAGGAAATTCTCAACTACCCGAACGCGCTGATCGGTCTGTCGGACGGCGGCGCGCACGTGCAGTTCCACGGCGGCTACGGGTTCTCGACCCGACTGCTCGGCGAATGGGTGCGCGAGAAGCAGGTGATGACCTTGGAGAACGCAGTGCGGCGGCTGACCTTCGATTCGGCCTCGACCTTCGGGCTCTACGACCGCGGACTGCTACGGCCAGGCATGACCGCCGACATCACCGTGTTCGACCCCGACACGGTGAAGCCGCTGCCCGAGTTCATCGTCCACGACTTCCCGGCCGGCGGCTGGCGCTTCAAGGAGCCGGCGGCGGGCATCTACGCCACCTTCGTCAACGGCCGCATGCTGATGAAGGAAGGCGAGCACACCGGCAATTTGCCCGGCCGCGTGCTCCGCAACTCGCGGTATCAGGCGAACCACCGGTAGGCCGCACCGGCCACCCATAGACGCCCTCCCCCCAGGTGGCGGGGGCGTCTTCGTTTGCGAACGGGTCTCTCCCGGTTGTCGGGGCGCCCGGACGGGCCTGGTCACGCGCTCTCGTCGGGGCGTGGCAAAATGTTTTTCGGCTTTTGATCCGGATCATAGAAACGCTGGGCGTTTCCGGGAGACGATGAGCCTTCAAGCGGAGAGAACGCATGTCGCTGAACCAACCGGATATCAACGCAACTATCAGAAAATCGATTCGCGAGCACTGGCGGATGTACCTCATCGAAGGAATCATCCTCTTGATCCTCGGCCTGGCAGCGATCGCCCTGCCGCCGCTCGCCGGGCTGGCGACGGCCCTGGTGCTCGGCTGGCTATTCCTCCTGAGCGGCGTTGTCGGGCTGATCGCGACCTTCGGCCAAAGGAACGCGCCCGGCTTCTGGTGGGCGCTGCTCTCGGCTGCCGTCGCCGTTTTGGCCGGCGGCTTCCTGCTGGCGAACCCGGCCGTCGGGGTCGTGACGCTGACCTATGTGCTGATCGCGTTCTTCCTGATCGACGGGTTGCTCATCATCGTGCTGGCGTTCGAGCACCGCCGCGAGCTCAGCGGCCGCTGGGAATGGATGATGCTCGGCGGGGTGATGGACCTGATCCTCGCCGGCATCATCATCGCCGGGCTGCCGGGCACGCTGGCCTGGGCGCTGGGGCTCCTGGTCGGGATCGATCTGGTATTTGGCGGCATCACCCTGATCGCAATGGCGATGTCGGCGCGTCAAAATTGACGAGTGTTGCAGAACTGCAACAGACTTTGCCGGTTGAATAGGCTAAACTTCCCTATCGAGTAACGGGGGAACTTGATGATGAAGAGACTTCTTCTCGCTGGCGCGACCTTTAGCGTGTTGGCTGGCACCGCGGTCGCGGTAGCGCCTGCGTTGGCGCAGTCGCCGCCGATGGTTGCCAATTGGGCGGGGTGTTATCTCGGTCCGACGTTTGGAGGCGACTGGGGCGATTCGGCTGTTAAGGGCACGCCCAACGGTGCTTTCCCGCTTCTCGAACCGACGGTCATTCCCAACCTGAGCGCGATCACGACCGGGCATCTGCATCCGGCCGGTGCGATCGGGGGTGGCGAGATCGGCTGTAACTTCCAGTCGGGCAGTTTCGTGTTTGGCCTTGAAGGCGACATGAGCGGCTGGGGCTTTTCCCAGGGTGTCGCCGGTCGTCTAGGCCCGGGCGATCCGTTGGCCCCGGGAACGACGCTGACGTCGAACACGTCGATTCACTCGAGCTGGCTGGCCACGGTCCGGCCGCGTATTGGCTACGCGGTCAACAACTGGCTGCTCTACGCGACTGGCGGTGTGTCGCTGTCCGAGATGACGGCCAAGCAATCGGTCTTCTTCAGCGCGACCGGTTCGACCCAGGCGGGCAAGGCGACCAGCAGCGACATGGCGAGTTGGGTTGCCGGTGGCGGGTTGGAGTATTCGATTTCGCCGGCTTGGTCGGTGAAGGGTGAATATCTCTATGTCGACCTGCCCAGCGTGACCGTGCATCAGTTCAACCCGGCCTTCCCGACCTTCACCCAGACGACCAAGTTCTCGAACAACGCCAACGTGATCCGCGTTGGCTTGAACTATCACTTTGGCGCGCCGGCTCCGATGCCTCCGGCTCCGATGGCGGCGCCGGCACCGCCGCCGGCGGCTCCGGTGGTGTTCATTGTGTTCTTTGATTGGGACAAGGACACGATCACGCGAGAGGGCATGGGGATCGTGCAGCAGGCGGCCGATGCCTATAAGTCGGGCGCTCCGGTGCAGATCCAGGTGACCGGTTACACCGATCGCTCGGGTTCGCCGGGCTACAACCAGCGGCTTTCCGAGCGGCGTGCGAACCGGGTCGCCAAGGCCCTGGCGGCTTTGGGCGTGCCGCCGGCCTCGATGGTGGTCACCGGCCGCGGCGAGAACGACAACCGGGTGCCGACGGCGGACGGCGTGCGCGAGCCGCAGAACCGCCGCGTCGAGATCGTCAAGCCGTAAGCGATATCTCGTAGTCCAAACCAGACAGGGCGGCCCTCGGGCCGCGCTGTTTCTATTCACGCAATCGGTACTTGGTGCGCGCCGCCCTTTCTTGTATCTGCCCGGATATGGGCAGATCGGGATTGGCGGTGTATCTGCGGGCGGCGATCGCCGCGGTTTTGCTCGTCGCGCTCGCGCCGGCCGTTACCCATGCCGACGACTGGTCGGAAGCTCAGACGGTCACCGTCGTTGCCGCCGAATACACCTTCGAGCCGAGCAGCCTCAGCTTTAAGAGGGGCGTCGCCTACCGCCTGCACATCGATAATCAGGGCAAGAAGATGCACGAGTTCACCGCGCCTGAGTTCTTCAAGGCGATCGGCATCCGCGATCCGAAAGTTATCAACGCCGACCTGACCGAGATCGTCATTCAGCCGGGCGAGCAGAAAGACCTCTATTTCATCGCGCAACAGCCGGGCACGTACAAGCTCATCTGTTCGGACCACGATTGGGCCGGGATGGTCGGCGACATCACGATTACGCCGTAGCTTTGCCCTCCCTGAGTTGCCCGCCTGGTGCCGCGTCCTTATCATCCCGGCGAGTTGGCCGGGAGGAGGCGATGATGGAAAAGCGGCGCAGCATCGATGTCGCCGGGGCGCGGCACGTCAACCCGATCCCGAGCGCCAGCCGGCGCGGGCCCTTTGTCGTCTCGGGCGCGATTTCCGGCGCCGATCCGGCGACCGGCGCAGTGCCGGAAGACCTCGACGCGCAATGCGCGGCGATGTTCGCCAATGTGCGCCGGGTCATCGAAGCCGCCGGCGGCACGCCCGATGACATTATCAAGATGAATGTGTGGATCACCGATCGGGCGCTGCGGCCGATCATGAACAAGCATTGGGTCGAGATGTTCCCCGACCCGCACTCGCGCCCGGCGCGTCACACGATCGCCAGCGGTGACTTCGCCCCGCCGATGCAGATCCAGTGCGACCTGATGGCGGTGATGGGAGACTAATTATCTTGTTAAGGCAAAGACCCACAAAAATGGGTAGCGCGTGGATCATCACGCAAGAGGGAACGCGTCATCCAACAGAGGTGATTGCAATTTTATCGGCCAGAAACAGTGGGAGAAAAATGAAGGACCATGTTGAGTTCCTTTATGCATTGCTCCGATATGATGTCGATGATCATCTTGCCAGCGCAAGGTACAACAAGCCATGGAATCCATATAAAGCTGAATATAATAGAACAAATACCGGAGTCCCTGTGGATACATTGATGTTTTGTGGGCATAACCCATACCTCATTGCCCGTCTGGCCAAAAATATATCAGTAGTTAGAGCCGAAGGGATGCAGCCAATTTTGCATTGGACGGATCCGGATCGGCTCGTATGTGATCCGCAAACGAGATTTGTGTGGAGAGGGTTTCGGGTGCCAAATTAAGCGCGCCAGTGAATCTTCCCTATCGAATAGCGGTCGAGCCCGATTGAGGGAGAGGTTTCAATGCGTATCAAAGACGTCCGCACCATCGCGCTCGCCTACAAATGCGAGCCGCCTTATGCCAGCGCCTCGGGGGTGCAGGCGCGGCGCGGCGCGCTGCTGGTCGAGGTCGAGACCGATGACGGCATTGTCGGCATCGGCGAGGCCGGGCCCGGCGGCGGCGTCACCGCGACCTGCATCGAGAAGGATTTGAAGCCGCTGCTCCTCGGCGAAGACCCGCTGATGATCGAGGGACTGTGGCAGAAAATGGCAGTGCGTACCCGGCAGTATGGGCGGCGCGGCATCGTCATGAACGCGATCAGCGGCATCGATATCGCGCTCTGGGACATCGCCGGCAAGGTCGCCAAGCTGCCGGTCTACAAGCTGCTCGGCGCCTGCCGCGACCGGGTCGAGGCCTATGCCAGCGGCGGGTTCTACCAGGACGGGAAGGGCGTCGACGGTATCGCCGCCGAGGCCGAGGGCTATCGCGCGCGCGGCTTCAAGGGCATGAAGATGAAGATCGGTCGTAACCCCTCGACCGGCACGCATCTGCGCCAGGTGACCGGCCAGGCGGAGTTCTGCGAGGTCGATCCGTCGGAAGACCTCGCTCGCATCGCCGCGGCGCGCAAGGCGCTGGGGCCGCAGGCCAAGCTGATGGTCGATGTCAATTGTGCCTGGAGCCCGGCTTTCGCGATCGAGATGGGCCGCGAGATGGCGCCCTATAAACTCTATTGGATCGAGGAGCCGGTGCACACCGACGACATTGACGGCAGCGCGCGGGTGGCCGATGCGCTCGACACCGCGATCGCCGGCTACGAGACCGAATTGAGCCTCGCCGGCTTTCGCGAGCTGATCGCGCGGGGCGCGGTCGACATCGTCCAGCCCGACATCGCCTGGACCGGCGGGTTCTCCGAGGGCAAGCGCATCGCCGCCTTCGCCCAGGCGCATCATCGGATGGTCGCGCCGCACGCGTTCGGCAGCGGCGTGCTGTTGATGGCGTCGCTGCACTACGCCGCGTCGATCCCCAACGGGCTGGTGCTGGAATGGGACCAGAACCCCAACGGCCTGCGCACCGAGCTCTTGAAGCACGACTGGAAGCTCGAGAGCGACAGCACTGTGAAATTACCGGAGCGACCCGGCCTTGGTATCGAACTCGACCGCGGCGCGCTCGACCGTTACCGGGTGGGGTAGTGGCGAAAGCCCTCTTCTCCATCGGCTACGAGAAGGCACGGCTGGCCGATGTTGTCGCGACGCTGAAAGCTGCGGGTGTCGAAACTCTGATCGACGTGCGCGACCGGCCGATTTCGCGGCGGCCCGGGTTCTCCAAGAACCAGCTCGCAGCCGGGTTGGAAGCGGCCGGCATCCGCTATGTCGGCCTGAAAGCGCTCGGCACGCCGCCCGAAGGCCGCGAGGCCAATCACAAGCGCGATTGGGAGCGCTTCTGGCGGATCGTCGACGACAAGCTCGCCACCGCCGAGGCCGAGCATGCGCTGCACGAAGCCGAAACGATCGCCGCCGGAAGCCCGAGCTGTCTCCTATGCTACGAGGCCGATTGGCATATTTGTCACCGCAGCCGCATCGCCGACATCCTCGCCGAGCGGCACGGGTTCACGGTGCATCATCTGGCGGTGTCCGACGGCGGCGCTTGACCGTTGAGCGGCGTGCCTTGGCGACGAGCCGGTTCTCGCGCTGCCTGGCGCTGGGCCGCGTCTTGCGACGTGGTTTGGGCGGTTCGGCGGCGCGGCGGATCAGCGTGACCAGCCGCTCGCGGGCGTCGTCGCGATTGCGCTCCTGCGAGCGGAAGCGCTGCGCGGTGATGACGATGACCCCGTCCTGGGTCAGCCGCTTGCCGGCGAGCCGCGCAAGCCGCGGCTTCAACGGCTCCGGCAAGGACGGCGATGCGCCGATGTCGAAGCGCAGCTGAACCGCGCTGGCTACTTTGTTGACGTTCTGCCCGCCCGGACCTGAGGCGCGGATGAAGGTTTCGGAGATTTCCCGTTCGTCGAGCGCCAAATGGTCATTGATCGCGATCATTTTTGGCGCTCTCGGGAATAGATGGTTAGAGTACGCATAGGAGCCGCCCCGCCATCCGAGAATACCACTTCACGGGGCTGGTTCTGGTAGTGTAAGCCAAGGTGAGCCCTCCGCTTGGCCAAGGCGGGCGGAGGCGCGAGCGCATTTCGAGGAGCGAACATGCCGAGGGTCAATTACGAGGCGCCGACCAGCGTCGATGAGGCGGTCAAGGTTCTGGCGGGAGCCAGTGGCTTGGCGAAGGTGCTGTCGGGGGGAACCGATCTTCTTGTGCAACTGCGCAGCGGCCGGATCAAGCCCGACCTGATCGTCGATACCAAGCGGATCCCCGGTCTTATCGGCATTCGCGAGGAAGGCGGCTTCTTCATCGTCGGCGCGGCGACGCCCGGCGTGATGCTGAGCAGCAACGTGGCGCTCGAGCATGCCTGGCCGGGCATCGTCGAGGGCGCCGATTTGATCGGCTCGACCCAGATCCAGGGCCGCGCCTCGCTGGCCGGCAATCTGTGCAACGCGTCGCCTGCCGCGGACAGCGTCCCAGCGGTAATCGCGGCGCGGACCACGGTCGTCATCGCCGGCCCCGCCGGGCGGCGCGAGGCGCTGGCCGAAAGCATCTGCACCGGGCCGGGCCGCACCTCGCTCGCCAAGGGCGAGTTCATCGTCGAGTTCAAGATCCCGAAACCAAAGCCGCACCAGTGCGATGCCTATCTGCGCTTCATCCCGCGCACCGAGATGGACATCGCGGTCGTCGGCTGCGGCGTCAACGTCACGCTCGACGCCGGCGGCACCTGCACCGACGCGCGGGTCGTGCTCGGCGCGGTCGCACCGACGACGGTCATCGTCGAGGATGCGGCCAAGGCGCTGATCGGTCATAAGCTCGACGCGCCGACCCTCGCCGCGCTCGACGCCGCGGCGCAGAAGGCCTGCAAGCCGATCACCGACAAGCGCGGCACGATCGAATACCGCACCAAAATCGCCGGCGTCCTCGCGCGCCGCACGGCCGCCATCGCATTCGAGCGCGCCGCGGCGCGCTGATTAGGAGAACCCCCAAGATGAGTAAGCATCACGTCACCACCACCATCAACGGCGAGCCGATGGAGTATCTCTGCGAAGGCCAGCAGACGATGCTCGACGTACTACGCGACGAACTGGGCCTCACTGGCAGCAAGGAAGGCTGCAGCTCAGGCGATTGCGGCGCCTGCACGATCATCGTCGATGGCAATATCGTCTGTTCGTGCCTGATGCTTGGGGTCGAGGCCGAAGGGCGCACGATCACCAGCATCGAAGGCATCGCCAACGGCGACACTCTGCATCCGGTGCAGCAGAAATTCCTCGAGCACGCGGCGCTGCAATGCGGCTTCTGCACGCCGGGCCTCATCGTCGCGGCGAAGGCGCTGCTTGACAACAACCTCAACCCGACCGAGGAAGAGGCGCGTTATTGGCTCGCCGGCAACCTCTGCCGCTGCACGGGGTACGACAAGGTGCTGCGCGCGGTGATGGACGCCGCCGCGGTGATGCGCGCAGCGGCGGGTCGATGAGTTATCTAGACAAGGCTGCTCTCAAGGTAGTCGGCACCCGCCCGATCCGTCCGGACGGCGTCGACAAGGTCACCGGGCGCGCCAATTTCGGCGCCGACACGGTGATGCCCGGTATGCTGTGGGGCAAGATCAAGCGCAGCCCGCATGCTCATGCCCGCGTTCTCGGCATCAATACCGCGAAGGCGCTGGCCCTTCCCGGGGTGAGGGCGGTGATCACTGGCGCCGACTTCCCGATCGTGACGGCCGAGCACGCTCATGTCGGTGCGGCGCCGGCCAATCTGCGCGATCTGTCGCGCAACGTCATCGCCAGGGACAAGGCGCTCTATGAGGGCCACGCGGTGGCGGCGGTCGCGGCCACCTCGCAAGCAGTCGCAGAACAGGCGCTCGACCTGATCGAGGTCGAGTACCAGGTGCTGCCGCATGTGATGGAGATCGAGGCGGCGATGGCGGACGGGGCGCCGCTCTTGCACGACGACATCTTCACTACCGGCATCGAGCCGAGGCCGACCAAGCCGTCAAACGTCTCGAAGGTGGTGCGCTTCGCCAAGGGCGACATCGAGGCGGGGTTCCGAGAGGCGGACATCGTCATCGAGCGACGCTACACGACCAAGCCCGTGCATCAGGGCTATATCGAGCCGCATGCCTGCCTGGTTTCGGTCTCGGCCGACGGGCAATGCACGATCTGGAGCTCGAGCCAGGGCCAGTTCATGGTACGCGCTTACACCTCGCGCATCGTTGGCGCCGATATCGCCAATATCCGGGCGATTCCGGCCGAGATCGGAGGCGGGTTCGGCGGCAAGACGATCGTCTATCTCGAGCCGCTCGCCTACATGCTGTCAAAGAAATCGGGCCGACCGGTCAAGATGGTGATGACCCGCGAGGAGGTGTTCCGCGCCACTGGCCCGGCGCCCGGCGCGATCGTCGAAGTCAAGCTCGGCGCCAAGAAGGACGGTCATATCACCGCCGCGCAAAGCATACTTAAATACCAAGCGGGGGCGTTCCAGGGCTCGCCGGTCCAGCAGGGCTGCATCTGCGGCCTCGCCGTTTACGATTTTCCGAACGCGCTGACCATTGGCTATGACGTCCTGTGCAACCGTCCCAAGGTTGCCGCATACCGCGCGCCGGGCGCACCGATCGGTTCGTTTGGCGTCGAAAGCTGCATGGATGAACTCGCCGACGCGCTGAACATCGAGCCACTGAAGCTGCGCGAGATTAACGGCGCGAAAGACGGCACCAAGGCGGCGCACGGCGTGACCTGGGTCAACATCGGGTATCAAAAGACCCTGGAGGCCGCTAGGGCGACCGCGCACCTCAAGGCGCCGCTCGGCCCCAATCAGGGGCGCGGCATCGCCTCGGGCTATTGGCACAACGCCGGCGGCGAGTCGAGTGCTGCTGTGCATGTCAACGAGGATGGTACGGTCACGGTCACCGAGGGTCATCCCGATATCGGCGGCTCGCGCGCCTCGATGGCGATGATGGTGGCTGAAGTGCTGGGCGTACCCTTCGAGAACGTCCGGCCGGTGGTCGGCGACACGGCCTCGATCGGCTTTAGCGCCTCGACCGGTGGCAGCCGGGTCACCTTCGCTGGCGGCATCGCGGTCACCCAGGCGGCCCAGAAAGTTGTCGAGGTGTTGAAGCAGCGTGCGGCGGTGATCTGGGACATCAGTCCGGACGCAGTCGAGTGGCGGGACGGCAAGGCCTTTCCTGCCGGCGCCAACGCCGGCAGCTTCGAGCCGCTCGATCTGGCGACGATCGGCAACCGGTCCGCGCGCACCGGTGGGCCGATCAGCGCCGAGGTGCAGGTCAACGCGCAAGGCCAAGGGCCGGGTTTCGCTACGCATATCTGTGATGTCGAGGTCGACCGCGAAACCGGCCATGTCAAGATCCTGCGCTACACCGCGATCCAGGATGTCGGGCGGGCGATCCACCCAAGCTATGTTGAAGGCCAGATGCAGGGCGGCGTGACCCAAGGCATCGGCTGGGCGCTTAGTGAAGAATACATCTACGACAAGGACGGGCGCATGGAAAACCCCGGCTTTCTCGATTACCGCATCCCGGTCGCCTCCGACATGCCGATGATCGATACGGTCATGGTCGAGGTGCCGAACCCGCGCCATCCGTTTGGGGCGCGCGGGGTTGGCGAGGTGCCGCTCGTACCGCCGATGGCGGCGGTCGCCAATGCGATCTGTGCCGCGACCGGCATCCGCCTGCGCGATCTGCCCATGTCGCCGCCGAAATTGCGCGCAGCGCTTGACGAACAGGCGCTTCGGCTTGCTGCCGAGTGAGCTTGCGCGCCCCGAAATCCCTCTGATGGAGTAGCAGATGTCTTATCTCGACAAGGCAACTCTGAAGGTTGTCGGCACCCGTCCGATCCGCCCCGACGGCGTCGACAAGGTCATCGGTCGCGCCACGTTCGGCGCCGACCACACCATGCCTGGAATGCTGTGGGGTAAGGTCAAGCGCAGCCCGCACGCGCACGCGCGGATCAAGAAGATCAATATCGACAAGGCGCTGAAGGTGCCGGGCGTTCACGCCATCGTCACTGCGGCTGATTTCCCCGATATCCCGAATGAGGAAGCCTTTGTCGGCGAAGGCCCGATGAACTTCCGCGACTTGTCGCGTAACTGCATGGCACGCGACAAGGCACTCTATGACGGACATGCCGTGGCCGCGGTCGCCGCGACCAGCCAGGCGGCGGCGGAAGAAGCGATCGACCTCATCGAGGTCGAATACGAGGTGCTTCCGCACGTGATCGACGTCGAGGCGGCGATGGCGCCGAACGCGCCGATCCTCCACGATGATATGTTTACGCAGGGCGTTGAGCCGAAGCCGACCAAGCCCTCGAACATCGCCAAGAAGATCACCTTCACCAAGGGCGATATCGCCAAGGGCTTCGCCGAAGCCGAAGTGGTGATCGAGCGCAAATACACCACGAAGCCAGTGCATCAGGCCTATATCGAGCCGCATGCCTGCGTCGTCGCCATCGGCGCCGACGGGCAGGCGACGATCTGGAGCTCGAGCCAGGGCCAGTTCATGGTCCGCGCCTATTGCGCCAAGCTCTTGAACATCGATATCGCCAATATCCGCGCGGTGCCGGCGGAGATCGGCGGCGGCTTCGGCGGCAAGACGCTCGTTTACCTCGAGCCGGTGGCGCTGGCTCTGTCGAAGAAGACCGGGCGCCCGGTCAAGATCGTAATGAACCGCGAGGAAGTGTTCCGCGGCACCGGCCCGACTTCGGGCGGGACGATCGAGGTCAAGCTCGGCGCCAAGAAGTCGGGGCGCATCGTCGCCGCCGAGCTGGTGCTGAAGTACCAGGCCGGCGCTTTCGCCGGCTCGCCGGTCGGCCCGGGGTGCATGTGCGCGTTCGCGATGTATGACCTCGATAACGTCCACATCACCGGCTACGACGTCGTGTCGAACCGGCCGAAAGTGGCCGCCTATCGGGCGCCGGGCGCGCCGATCTCGTCGTTCGGGGTCGAAAGCTGCGTCGACGAGCTGGCCCGCGAGCTCAAGATCGACCCGCTGGCGCTGCGCGAGATGAACGCGGCGCGCGAGGGCACCAAGACCCCGTATGGACCGACCTTGGTCAATGTCGGCTATATTCCGACCCTCGAGGCCGCGCGTAACCACCCGAACCTCAAGATCAAGCTCGGCAAGAACCAGGGCCGGGGCGTCGCCTCGGGCTTCTGGTTCAATATCGGCGGCGAGTCGAGCGCGGCCGTGCACATCAACGAAGACGGCACCGCCAGTGTCATTGAGGGCAACCCGGATATCGGCGGTTCGCGCGCCTCGATGGCGATGATGGCGGCCGAGGTGCTCGGCATCCCCTATGACCGGGTCCGCGCGATCGTCGCCGATACCGGCTCGATCGGCTTCACCTTCCTCACCGGCGGCAGCCGCGTCACCTTCGCCACCGGGATGGCGGTGACGCAGGCGGCGGAAAAGGTCGTCGAGCAGCTGAAATCGCGCGCCGCGGCGATCTGGGACATCAGCGCCGAGGCGGTCGAGTGGAAGGACGGCAAGGCCTTCCCGGCCGGCGCCAATGCCGGCAGCTTCGAGCCGCTGTCGCTCGCCGATATCGCGATCAAATCGGGCCGCACCGGCGGGCCGATCAGCGCCGAGGTGTCGATCAACGCGCAGGGGGCTGGCCCCGGCTTCGCGACCCATGTGTGCGATGTCGAGGTCGACCCCGAGACCGGCCACGTGAAAATCCTGCGCTATACGGCGGTGCAGGATGTCGGCCGCGCGATCCATCCCTCGTATGTCGAGGGCCAGATCCAGGGCGGCGTGACCCAGGGCGTCGGCTGGGCGCTCAACGAGGAATACATCTACGACAAGAATGGTTGCCTCGAGAACCCGGGCTTCCTCGATTATCGCATCCCGGTCGCCTCCGACATGCCGATGATCGACGCGGTGATGGTCGAGGTGCCGAACCCGCGCCATCCGTTCGGTGCGCGTGGCGTGGGCGAGGTGCCGATCGTGCCGCCGATGGCGGCGGTCGCCAACGCGATCGCCGATGCCGTCGGCGCACGCATGCGCGACCTTCCGATGTCGCCACCCAAGCTGCGCGCGATGCTCGACGAGCAGGACCCGCCGCGGATGGCCGCCGAGTAGCACTCGGCGGGCGGCGGTGCCGCACGTCATCATGACCGGGATCGCTGCCCGCCGGCTCACCGGCGGGCAGACCGAGTTCGACATCGAGGCGAACACGGTGCGCCGGATGATCGCCGAGCTCGACCAGCGCTACCCCGGCCTCGGCAAGCAGATCGACGAAGGCATGGCGGTTGCGATCGACGGCGAGATTTTCCAGGACGCCTATCTCGAAGAACTGAAGCCCGACAGCGAGATCGTGCTGATCCCGAAAATCGGCGGCGGCTGACCGAAACCAATTTTAGCGGGCGCTCAAGAGCCAGGCTTCTCGCCGCGACGTTCAATCGCTATGTTTGGCCAGAACTAGCGGGTGGAACCGATGATAAAGCTGAGCGCGCGCAACCAGCTGAAGGGCAAGATCGTCGCGGTGCAAAAGGGCCAGACGACGGCGCATGTGCGGATCGATATCGGCAATGGCGTCATTATCACCTCGTCGATCACCAACGAGGCGGTCGACGACCTCGCCCTCAAGATCGGCGACGAGGCGATCGCGGTGATCAAAGCCTCGGACGTGATGGTCGCGAAGTAGCGCGATGGCGATTCTTCCGCGAGCCGCCGCGGCGATCCTGACCGGCTTGCTGTTGATCGCGCCGGCGGCGGCGCAATCGCCGGCCCCGGCCTTGTCGCTCGAAGGCAAGGTCAAGCAGCCGCAGCATTGGTCGCTCGACGATCTCAAGAAGATGCAGGCCGAGCACGCCGATGTCTCGTACCAGACCGAGCGCGGGCCAGTGACCGCGAGCTATACCGGAATCTTGCTGTGGTCGTTGATCGAGCAGGCCGGTGGAATCGACGACACGACACGGAATGCGGTTGCGCGCCACACGATCCGCATCACCGCCACCGACAATTATGTCGTCATCCTCTCCACCGGCGAGATTTCGCCAGATTTGGGGAACGATCGCGCGCTCGTCGCCTATGAGCGGGACGGCAAGCCGCTCGACAATTTCCGCATCGTCGTGCCCGGCGACAAGCACGGCGCGCGTGATGTCCACGACGTGGTGACGATCGCGGTCGAATAGCCGCGCCGAACGGCTCCGCATCCTTGCCCCCGCGACGAGCGAGCCGATAACATCGCTCGGGCTTGAACGCGAAGAGCGGGGCAGGGGATGGAATACGACTACATCATTGTCGGCGGCGGCTGATGCCTCGGCTAATGGCGGCGGCCTTCTAGCGTCCTATGACGAGCTGCGTCGGCAGATTGAGCGAGGCCAGGAACGCATCGACGGGGCCCCAGATCAGTTCGCGCGGCGCCAGCTCGAGCGCCGTGTGACCGTCGGTACCGACCGGCGGCAACATCTCCAACTGAGCCGGCGCGCCACCTGCCGTGTAGGCCTCGAACATGCGCCGCGCCAGGGCCGGGCCAAAGAAGTGGTCGTTCTTGGAAAACACCCACAGCGCGGGGATGCGAGCGGTCTGGCCGAACGTCCCGAACGCTTCGACCAGCCGATCGTCGCTGCACACATGGTCGGGCGCGTCCGAGCCGCGGCCGCCGGCAAAGTTGAGGATGCCGACGACGCCGGGCGGGTTTGTCGCAGCGGCGGCGGTGACCGCCAGTCCGCCGGTCGATTGCCCGAGCAGCACGACCCGGTCGGGGGCGGCCCACGGCTCGGCGCGCAAGGCGACGGCTGCGCCGAGCACGTCTTCGGCCGAAATCCAGCCGATCCGGAGATAGTCGCGATTGTTGCACTCGCCCGAAGAGTCCTCGGCGTAAGGACCGTTAGAATGGCCGAAGCCGCGGCGCATGATCACCACCGCGGCATAGCCGCGCGCGGCGAAGGCCTCGGCCGGCCCGACGAAGAACGCCGGCGACATCGGGCGATCCTGGTGCGGAACTCGGCTCCGGTACCGCGCGGCGTGCCGTGAACCAGAATCACCAGCGGGAACCGGCCGGAAACGTTCGGGCGGACGACCAGCGCCTCCAGCTTCGCTTGGCCGCCGTCGGGCAAGGCGATCGATACGAACGTCTGATTGTAGAGCAGACCAGGAGGCGAGTTTTGGTCGCCTCGCACCGGCAAGGCTGACGCAGCAACCAGGCACAGAGCGCAGAAGAGGCATCGCATCGGCGGAACTCCGATCGCGGGGGCCGCGTCGCGCCTTTTCCCACACGCCGACGCGAAATGCTCCCTTGATTTGGCGTGCCGCGGGGCGCCTCCGTCTTGCCCCGTCCGAGAATGAGCCGATAACATCGCTCGGGCTTGAACGCGAAGAAATGGGGCAGGGGATGGAATACGACTACATCATTGTCGGCGGCGGCTCGGCCGGATCGGTCATGGCCAACCGGCTATCGGCGAAGAGCAGCAACAACGTGCTGCTGTGCGAGGCCGGGCAAGACACACCCGACGGCCAAGTGCCGCCCGAAATCCTCGATTCCTATCCCGGCACCGCCTATTTCGACCCGCGCTTTCATTGGCAGGATCTCAAGGTCCATACCGAGATCGTCTCGCACAACCGGCCAGAGGAGCGGCCGCCGCTGAGAAAATACGAGCAGGCGCGGGTGCTGGGCGGCGGCTCGTCGATTAACGGCCAGCTCGCCAATCGCGGCGCGCCGTCGGATTACGAAGAATGGGCGGAAAAAGGCGCTGCCGGCTGGAGCTGGAAGGACGTGCTGCCTTATTTCAAGAAGGTCGAGCGCGACATGGATTTTGACGGGCCCTTCCACGGTAAGGAGGGCCGCATCCCTGTCCGGCGGATCTTCCCCAATATGTGGAACGGCCACGCCAAGGCGGTCGCCGCCGCGTTCGAGGCCGCCGGATATCCCTACGTCGACGACCAAAACGGCGAGTTCAAGCCGGACGGGTATTTTCCGATCACCATCTCGAACCTCTACGACCGGCGCGTCTCGGCGGCGATCGGTTATCTCGATAACGGCACGCGGCTGCGCAAGAACCTGACGATCTCAGCCGAGACGCAGGTCATGGCGCTGCTGTTTGAGGGCACGAAATGCGTCGGGGTGAAGGCGCTGGTCAAAGGTCAGGAAACCGAATTCCGCGCGAAAGAGGTCGTCGTCTCCTCGGGCGCGATCCATTCACCCGCGCACCTACTGCGCGCCGGTATCGGTCCGGCCGGGGCGTTGCGCGATCTCGGCATCGAGGTGCGCGCCAACCTGCCCGGGGTTGGCCAGCGGCTGATGGACCACCCGTCGGTTTCGGTCTCCTCGTTCATCAAGCCCGACGCGCGGCTCAACAATTTGACGCGTCGCCACATCCTCCTGGCGCTGCGCTACTCGTCACAGATCGGTGGCGCGCCGCTGGGCGACATGTTCGTCGCCGGGGTCAGCAAGTCCGCCTGGCACGCCGTTGGTGAGCAGATCGCCTCGCTGCTGCTCGCGGTCTACAAGACCTATTCCGAAACCGGGCAGGTGAAGCTCGTCTCGCGGGATTGGCGCGCCGAGCCGATGGTCGAGTTCAATCTCCTCTCCGACCGGCGCGACCTCGAGCGGCTGATGGACGGGTTTCGCCGTCTGGGCGCGATGCAGATGAGCGCGGCGCTGAAAGAGGCGACCAGCGACCCGTTCCCCGCCACCTACAGCGACAAGGTGCGCCAGATCGGCGTCGTCAACGACAAGAACCGGCGGATCACCAGCATCGTCGCCAAACTGCTCGACGGCCCGGCCTGGTTGCGGCGCTGGGTGATCGACCGCTTCATCGTCGAGGGCTTCCGCTTCGATCAGCTGATGACCGACGATGATGCGCTTGAGGCTTTTGTGCGTAAGGCGACGATCGGCGTATGGCACGCGACTTGCACCTGCCGCATGGGCGCCGACGGGGATCCGATGGCAGTCACCGACAATCAGGGTCGGGTGCGCGGCGTCTCGGGGCTGCGCGTGGTCGACGCCTCGCTGTTCCCGGCGGTGCCCTGCGCCAACACCAATTTCCCGACCTTGATGACCGCCGAGAAGATCAGCGACGCGATGGTGGCCTAGGCCCTACGGCAGCCGCGCCAGCTCGTAGCGCGCCCCGTCCTTCTCGGTGTAATCGTACGGGCACGCGGTGCTTGCCTGCTGCAGCAGGTCGCGAGCCAGCACCGTCTCGCTATCGAGCGCCGCTTTGGCGCCGAGATAGAAGTTCGCTTCGCATTCCTGACTCTTGCGGTCGGGGTTCGCGTCGCGGCGGATATCGGCCAATACCGTCTTCGTGTCGCCTTGGCCGAGATAGACGGCGACGAGAGGCCACGGCCAGCCGCCGCGGTCGAACCGGGCGGCGTCGGCCGCCAGAGCCGCACGAGCATCCTCACCGTTTCGCGCTCGCGCCAGGTAGAGCCAAAGCGCCAGATAGGGATCGCTTGGCTTCATCGCCATCGCGGCGGCCAGATCGTCCACCGCCTGTTTGTTAGCTGCCTGGTAGAGCCGCGCCTGGCCGCGATTGGCCAGCGGCACATGGGATTTCGGCAGCAGCCGCGCGGCCTCGCCATAATCGTCGATGGCGCGGTCGATCGCGCCCTCGCGGATCTCGACATTGCCGCGATTGTTGAAGGCTTGGCCATAGTCGGGGCTCAGGCGGATTGCCTCGTTGAAGTCGTCCAGCGCGCGCGCGCCGTCGCCGCTGAAATAATAAGCCAAACCGCGGCCGTTGAACGCCCTGCTGTAGCCGCTGTTGAGGCGGATCGCCACGTCGTAATCGGCGAAGGCGCGCGGATAGTCGGCCTTGGCGGCGTAGAGGCTCGCGCGGTCGTTGTGGAATTGGTCGTTGTCCGGCGAGAGGCGGAGCGCCTCGCTGTATTCATCCAGCGCCCTGTCGTCGTCGCCGCGGCGAAAGAAGCCATTGCCGCGCCGCCAGGCGAAGACGCCAAGGTAGGCATCGCGCGATCTCGATTGCTTGTAGCTGCCGACGCTGGCGCGGATTTGCGCGACAGCCTCGTCGATGTCGCAGTGCTCGGTCAGCCATTCGATCACGGCGACATCGTCGGGCTCGGTATAGGGTTGCGCGGCCTCGTCGGTGTACTCGGCTTCGCCGTCGGGAGCTCGGTGAGCGGCGGCGTCCTTGATCAGGAAATCGCTGGCGGCGGCACAGTATGCCGGCGTCGCGGCGACATTGAGCCGCTGATATTCGACGAGCGGAAAGCCCATGCCTCGGCGCAGCGCCTCCTCGGCGTCGGCTTGAAGATGGGGCAGCTTGTTGGCGCCGGCGATGGCCTTCTCGTCGAACTCGCTGTCCTTGCCGAAAAACGCCGCCCAGTCCCACAGTGGCGAACTAGCGGTCAGATTCCGAAAGCGCTCGACCCATTGTCGATGTTGTTCTTGCGCTTTGGCGGCCGCCGCGGCCGCTTCAGCCTGTTCCCGCTGGATCGCCGCGTTCTTGACCGCTTCGTCCGCCATGAAACGCGGCAGCGGCGCCGCCGTCAGCAGCGCGATCGCCGCCCAGACAGCGAGGCTCGTCGGTAGAGACGGCATGATCCGATGCAAGCCCGGCAGGCGCGCCCAGATGGCGTAGCCGGCGATCAGCGGGGCGATCAACCCCGGCACCAGGATATAGCGCGCGCTGGCGCCGCGATCGAGCAGGCCGACCGCGACGACGGCGGCGAAACCCGAGATCGGCAGTAGAAGCGCGGCCACGACCGCCGACCAGACCGGCATCTCGCCTTTGACGCCGCCGATCAGCAGCAGGGCCGCGAGCGCCATCCATAGCCCTATCCCGAAGAAGATGCCGAATGCTTCCGCCATCGCGCGTCCCACGGCATCGGTATCGGCGTTCTGGACGTTTGAAAGCGTGACCATCATGCCGAGGTAGAACAGCGCCGCGACCACCAGCACGATGATGGCTCCGACCGGCGGCGCCGGGCGCGGGACCTCTTTGGTCGACATGGTTAGATCGCCTCGCGGTGAGCGCGGCGATCTTGCCTGCGTTGCGGCTCGCCTTCTATCGCTTTTGCGCCTCGTCTCGTTGACCGTTAGGATTGCCCGAGACGCGGAGGAACCCCATGCGCTTTGGCATTTTTGATCATCTCGACGATAGCGGGCAGCCGCTCAACCGCCATTTCGAGCAGCGTCTGCAGTTGATCGAGGCCTATGACCGCGCCGGGTTCTACGCCTATCACCTGGCCGAGCATCACAACACGCCGCTCGGCTACGCGCCGTCGCCGAGCGTGTTCCTCTCGGCGGTGGCGCAGCGCACCAAGAAACTCAAGTTCGGGCCGATGGTGTACCTGCTGCCGCTCTATCATCCGCTGCGGCTGATCGACGAAGTCTGCATGCTCGACCAGATGTCGAACGGCCGCTTCCTCTACGGTGTCGGCCGCGGCATCTCGCCGATCGAGGTCGGTTTCTACGGCATCGATTTCGCCACCGGCGCCGAACAGTTCCGTGAATGTTTCGAGGTCACCCGCATCGGCTTCACCGAGGACCGGCTGACCTTCCACGGCAAGTTCTATGATTTCGACAATGTGCCGGTCCCGATGAAGCCAATGCAAAAGCCCTATCCTGAGCTGTGGTACGGGATCGGTCGGGCCGAGAGCATCCCCTGGGCGGCCGAGCGCGGCGCGCACATCGTTGCCCGCCGGCCGATCCCGGCGGTGCGCGCGGTCGTCGATTCCTATCGCGCCGAGTGGAAGAAGCTCGGCCGCTCGGAGGCCGATTTGCCGCTGATGGGGGTGAACCGTCACATCATCGTCGCCGATACGGATGGCCAAGCGCGCGATATCGCCTGCCGCGCCTACCCGGCGTGGCGCCATCACATGGGCGCGCTGTGGCACGAATATAACGTACCGTTTCCGCTCGAAGCCGCGTTGCCGCCCGATTTTGCGACCGTGCTCGACCGCGGCGATGCGGTCGCGGGAACGCCGGACACCGTGCGCAAGTTCATCGCTCACGAAATCGCCGAGACCGGCATCAATTACTATGTCTGCGATTTTGCCTTCGGCACGATCAGCCATGAGGATGCGCTGCGCTCGACCGAGCTGTTCGCCAAAGAGGTCATACCGGCCTTCAGCAGCTAGGCGCGACGCAATCCTTGCTGGCGCCCGGTTGTGGCGAGTTGCCCGGCGGGGTCAGCGCCGGAATCGCCGGCCGGACGTCGGAGAACTTATCGAGCAGGTTGGTAGCGCTGTCGAGGCTACCGGCCGCGGCGCCGGTATTGGCATTGGTCGCGATCGCGCCGCTGACCTTCACATCACCGACCGTGGCTTTGTAAGCCGGAGCCGGCGTTTGTGCGAGAGCGCCGGTCGCCGCGATCGTTGCGGCGAAGGCGAGGGGAGCGAGAAACCACGCCATGGAAGGTATCTCCAGCGACAGGAACAACGACGAGCCGTCCGCGTTGCGATTGAAAATCATCCTCGAAAATGGCCGATTTACGGCATTCGTGCGCCCGACTGGCGACTTTTTCTCAGCTCTTGCACCCGTTCTGGGTGAATTGAAGCAGCGCGTTCATATTCGCCGCCGTCAGATAGGGGCCGAACATCGCGCCGGCGAGATCGGTCATCAGGAACGAGCTGACGCTGATCGCGATGTTGCTTCCCTGTGCCTCGGTAGGGTCGAAGTTCACAATCCAGGCGCCGCCGCTCGAACCCTGGGTAATCTTGGTGTTGCGCTGCCAGTGGACGACGAGGTTGGGGAACGACTGGGCCGTGCCCTTGTTGGTGAAGATCGGGATGGCGTCGGCGAAAAAGACGATGCCGTGCGCCTGCTGGACAATCTCACCATTGAGGATGTCGCCGGGATAGCCGATGCGGGTCGCACCAAGCCATTTCCCCTTCCAGTCGGCCTGCCAGGCCATGGTGCCGGTGAGGCTGTCGCTATCGACGAGGATCATCGCGTAGTCGTTCTGATGCGCCGCCAAATCGGCGGTCTGCTGCTCATCCTCGTTGAGGGTCGCGTAATTGGCCGGGTGGGTGTACGCGTCGAGCGCGGCGGTGCACACGACCTTGTAGACATGCGAGCCTTCGCCGTTC
>DATNJF010000058.1:0-6021 GCA_035604035.1 Allostellaceae bacterium
CAATCTGCTTGGGAGAAACCGGCGCCATCACCGCCAGGGTCGAGCCGATGAACACAAAGGCGATGAGGGCAATGCCGGGGAACATCCAGCGGCGCCGGGCCGGCACGTCGATTCCAGCATGGTTGCGGAAGCCGATCGCGAGTGTCGCCGCCACGCCGATCGCATCTATCGCGATCCACACCGCATTGCCGCGCTGCGGCCAGGCCGCGATCAGCCCATAGCCGACGGCCCACAAAATTCCCCATAGGATCAAATACGGGCTGCCGCGCTGATAGCCATAGGCGCGGGCGCTGCGGTCTTCGACGGCGGCGATGTCGCGTAGCGTGTCGGCCGCCTCATCGGGGGAAAGGGTCATTGGCGTCTCCTATTCAATGCAGATAACTCTATTATACAGAGTACTCTTTATCAAGCGACATCTTGCCCTCGCTGCGGACGGCGGTTTTCCTGCTAGGATCGCCGCGTTCGGGAGGGTGAGGGATGGAACGCATCGATATCGGCGAAACCACGATCGAGGCGCTGATCGCCGGCAAAGGGCCGCCGCTGCTGTTTCTGCACGGCCTCGACTATTTCGCCCAGCACAAGCCGTTCCTTGACCGGCTGGCGCGGCAATTCCGGGTCATCGCGCCGCGCCATCCCGGTTTTGGCGCCAGCCCGCGCCCACCATGGATGCGCGGCGTCGGCGACATCGCCTATCTCTACCTCGATCTGCTCGACCGCTTGGCGCTCGACGATGTGCTGCTGGTCGGGGCTTCGTTCGGCGGCTGGGTCGCGATGGAACTGGCGGCGCGTTCGACCGCGCGGCTCGGCGGGCTGGTGCTGATCGACACGCTGGGGGTCAAGTTCGGCGGGCGCGACGAGGTCGAGATCGCCGATATCTATGCGTTGCAGGCGGAAGAGGTGGTGCGCCGCACCTTCGCCGACCCGGCAAAGGCGCCCGATTATGACAGTCTCGATGACGCCGTGGTTGAGGAGGTGGCGCGCGACCGCGAGGCGGCCGTGCTCTACGGCTGGCGGCCGTTCATGCACAACCCCACCCTTCGGCATTGGCTGCATCGCATCAAGCTTCCAACGCTCGTCGTTTGGGGCGAGGCGGACAGGATCGTTACCCCGGCTTATGGGGCGCATCTGGTGCAGAAATTCCAATACGGTCGCTTCGTCCCGATCGTCAATGCCGGGCACTACCCCCAGGTCGAGCAGCCGGAAGCGGTCGCGGCGGCGATCGAGAGTTTTGCGCGGGAGAACGGCCGATGATGCACACTTGGCACTTCAGCGAGATGGCCTATCACCCGGCCTGGGCGCATCTCAACGACACCTACCGGGTGATCATCCCGAACCGGCTCTACGACCCGAAGATCGGCGCCGACCTCTACCACCGCTATCTCGACGAGTGGGCGCTGTGCGACGAGCTCGGCATCAACATCATGACCAACGAGCACCACGCGACCGCGACCTGCGCCGACTCGGTGTGCACGATCCCAATGGCGATCCTCGCGCGCGAGACCAAGAAGGTACGGCTCTTGGCGCTCGGCATGCCAATCGCCAACCGCGAGAACCCGATCCGCGTCGCCGAGGAATATTCGATGCTCGACGTGATCTCGCGCGGCCGTATCGAGATGGGGTTCGTCAAAGGCGTGCCGTTTGAGATTTCGCCGGCGAACAGCAATCCCGCCGATCTGATGGAGCGGTTCTGGGAGGCGCACGACCTGATCTTGAAGGCGATGACCTCGCATGACGGCCCGTTCTCGTGGGAGGGCACGCATTTCCACTATCGCTCGGTCAATATCTGGCCGCGCCCCTACCAGCAGCCGCATCCGCCGGTGTGGATGCCGGTCGGCAGCCAGGGCAGCGCGAGGGAAGCCGCCGCGCGCGGCATCACCATCGGCGTGCTCAACACCGGCTGGGCCGTGACCCCCGGCATCTTCGACGCCTACCGAGAGACGGCGGCCAAATGCGGGCGCGAGGCGACGCCGCATCATCTCGCCTATATGGCGCTGATCGGGGTCGGACGCACGCGCGAGGAAGGCTGGCGCCGCGCCGACCAGATTCTCGACTACAGCCGCACCTCGGGGGTCGTGTCGCCGCAATTCGCTAACCCGCCCGGCTACGTCGCGCCGGCGATGGCGGCGCAGGCGATCAAGGGTAGCGGCACCACCGCCCGCGCCACCCGGCTCCAGACCCGCGACGGCAAGCCGATCAACCCGCGCACCGTCGGGGTCGAGGACGCGATCGGCGCCGGGCTTGTCTTCGCCGGCACCCCGGACGATGTCTGGGACCAGCTGAAATCGTTCTACGACCATGTCGGCGGGTTCGGGCACCTCTTGATGATGGGTCAGGGCGGCCATATCAGCCACGAGGACACGGTCGATAATCTGACCTTGTTCTCGAAAGAGGTGCTGCCGAGGATGGCGGAATTGGGATAGCACCGCATCCGAGTTATGAGCGAGAGAGTAGGCCGATGGTGGTGATCGTTGCTGCCGCAGTAGCGCAGATAGACGAAGCTCTGCGGGAATGGGATGAGCTTAAAGCAGGAGCACAATACGACGATTGCTCCGACAAACCAGAGAGCGTGAGGCAAATGGTAGCCTCGCGTCTAGCCAGCACCTTGCATAGGCTAAGCCCGAGAGGGAGTTTTCACGAAAGAAGTCTACAGGATATTCTGAAAAAAGGAGGCTATGTCGGATTTACATCGCCAATGCTTGCCGGTGCATTGCTGGCTTTAAAACGTGAGTACGAACTTGGACATGTCGAAACGTTTCAGGAGTTGGTCCACGCAGAAATGTTCGCAAGCTTTATGGAGATGGCAGAATACCTTCTGGATCAAAAATTTAAAGATCCAGCGGCTGTACTCATAGGGAGCATATTGGAACAACATCTTCGTGAATTATGCATTAAAAATGCGATCAACACTGAAATTAACGAAAAAATAAAAAGAGCAGAGCAACTGAATTCAGATTTATCGGGAGCTAATATTTATAGTAAATTAGATCAAAAAAATGTGACGTCATGGCTTGGTCTACGGAACGAAGCCGCCCATGGAAATTATGCGAAATATACCATTGAGCAAGTATCACTTATGATTGATGCTGTTCGTGATTTTATGGCTAGAAATCCAGCATAGATATCCGAATCTTTTCGGATCAAACGCTCTAAACTAACTCCAGCCTCAATTGCCGCCCCAACAGCGCCGCCGCGCGTTGCAGCGTTTCGATCGTCACGTTGCCCTTATCGGGGTCGAGGATGCGGTCGATCTGGGCCCGGCTGGTGTGCATCAAATCGGCGAGGTGCTTCTTGGTGATGCTCTTGCGCCGCATCTCCTTGGCGAGCTGCCAGGCGATCACCCGCTTGATCGCGGCGGTGGTCGCCTCTTCGCGGATGCCTTCGTCGTCGAGGAAATCGTCGAGTGTCGAACCCCAATGGGGATTAGTCGCCGTTTCGGTCATCGCATCATTTCCCGCATTGGTTGGCGCGTGAGCAGAGCTACCTCCCTCGTTATGATAGGCTACCGCCCCTGAGAATGCACCGGAGCGGCGATGCGGCCTTTCTGGACGGTGGTAATGGCTATTTCGCTACTGGCGTTGTCGTGCCGCATCGCTATGGCCGATGGCTTAACGACAATCACCTGTCGCGATCGCGAGGACCCCAGCGTCGGCGCGACCTTGGTGTTCGATCTGGCGAGAAAGCGGCTGGTCAGCTCTTCGGGGATCGGCGACACAATCTTGTTCCGCGACCGCGACGTCTCGGTGCATGTGACCGACGCGGAAATCGACTGGGAGGTTGCGCACAACCCCTATCGGCTCGACCGCGTGACCTTGGAGCTGAACGTGATCGGCCGGGTCTATCTCTGCCAGCTCGCCAAACGGCAGCTTTAGCGCGCGCGGCGCGGCGTCCTTCTTGGTGACGGCGCCGGGTCTCGGCGGTATTCAGGCACGAGAAGCCGCAACAGGTCGAGGACCCTAGCCTCGTTCGCGGAGCGCGCTTGTTCTTCCAATTCGTCGATCGAGCGGGCGAGCACCGCGTAGTCGGCGGTGCGCGGCGCGGCAAGGCGCAGCGCCGGGTTCGCGGTCGGCACCGCTGCCTCGGAATCGTGGAACAGCTCCTCGTGCAGCTTCTCGCCGGGCCGCAACCCGATAAACTCGATCCCGACATCCTGTTCCGGGACCAGCCCGGCGAGGCGGATCATCTGCCGCGCCAGGTCGACGATCCGCACCGGCTCGCCCATGTCGAGCACGAAGATCTTGCCGCGCGACTCGTTTTCGTCGGCGAGGCCCACCGTGGCCGAGGCTTCGAGCACCAGCTCGACCGCCTCGCGCACGGTCATGAAAAAGCGGCTGACCTCGGGGTCGGTCACGGTCAGCGGCCCGCCAGCGGCGAGCTGGCGCGCGAACAGCGGCACCACCGACCCCGTTGATCCGAGGACATTGCCGAAACGCACGGTGACAAAGCGGGTGCCGCTGCGACCGCGCCGGCCGCGCCGCGTCTCGTCGAGGTCGAGCGCCTGACAGAAAGCTTCGGCGATGCGCTTGGTCGCGCCCATCACGCTCGTTGGGTTGACCGCCTTGTCAGTCGAGATCTGGACGACCAGTTCGACGCCGTGCGCG
This sequence comes from Allostellaceae bacterium, assembly GCA_035604035.1. GTDB lineage: Bacteria > Pseudomonadota > Alphaproteobacteria > ATCC43930 > CGMCC-115725 > DATARH01. The sequence continues at coordinate 4,599 of DATNJF010000058.1, forward strand.
CGCGCCGCCTCGGCGACGTTGCGGCTGCCCACGACATTGGTCAGCACCCCCTCGACCGGGTTCTGCTCGACCATCGGCACATGCTTCAGCGCCGCGGCGTGGAAGATGATCTCCGGGCGCTCAGCGGCGAGCACCTCGTCGACCCGGTGGCGGTCGCGCACATCGCCCAGCAGCGGACGCACCGCTAGTGCGGGAAAACGCTCTCGCAGCTCGGTATCGGTCGTGTAGAGCAGGTATTCGCCGTTATCGACCAGGATCAGCCGGGCCGGTTCGTAGGCGGCGAGCTGGCGCGCCAATTCGGAACCGATCGTGCCACCCGCCCCGGTGACCAGGATGCGCCGTCCGCGGATCAGACGCGCCATCGCCTCGCGGTCGAGCACAGCTTGCGGCCGGCCGAGCAAATCCTCGATGGCGATCGGCTCGATCCGCTCGGTCTCGGCGAGGCCCTCGCGCAACTCGGTGACACGCGGCAACCGGGCGAGTGGGATCGCCAGCGCGTCGGCGCGGTCGAGCAAGTCGCGGATCGCCGCGCCGTCGAGTCCCTGCGGGGTGAGGATCAGCTTTTGCGGGCGCCGGCCGCGGCGGTCGAGCATCCGCACTACCGATTCGAGCTCGTCGATCGTGCCCAGCACGCGCACGCCATAAATCTGCCGCCCGACCCGTGCTTGCGTGTCGGCGAGCATGCCGACGACGCGGTAGACCGCGTTGGGGTCGCGCATCGTCTCGCGGATAAAGGTGTCGGCGCCTTCGCGCGCGCTGATCAGCAGCACCGGCACGATCTGCGGCCCCAGTCGTTGTTCGAGCACATGGTCGAGGCCGCGATCCTTGAACAGGCGGTAGCTGAGGCGCGGCCCACCCAAGAGTGCTATCAGCACCAGCCAGTTGATGAACAAGGTCGAGCGCGGGTACGTCTCGAGCCGGGTGATGAGGAACATAACCGGGAGGAAAATCAGCACGGTTAGGGTCGCCGCCCGGGTGATGTTGAAGAGGTCGGGCAGTGAGGCGTAACGCCAGATGCCGCGATAAAGCCCGGTCATGAGGAACACCGCCGCCGCGATCGCGGTGAAGACGCTGCCGTAAAACAACGTCAGGCGCGGCTCGTAAGAGAGAAACTCACCGCCGATGCGCAGATAGAAGGAGAACGCGAAGGACAGCGCGGCCATCGCGACATCGTGCAGAAAGGCGAGGGCGGCGCGGCGGTTGCCTGGCAGCAAAATCACGGCGAGTTCCTGAAAGCGCGGCCTCCCTATAGCAAACTTCGCCAGTCGCGGAAAACCGCGACAACCAGCAGGTGCACTGGCCTCGGCCGATATCAACAAATTCTGGGCGGTGCGGCGGCAGCGATTACAATGCGCTGATGGATCGCGCTTTTCTCTATCGCCTACTGCAACCGGGGTCTGCCGACGCGGCGGCGCGTCTGTGG
>DATNJF010000059.1:0-4893 GCA_035604035.1 Allostellaceae bacterium
AAGTCGAAGGCCGGGTTGATGTCGTCGAGGGCGAATTCGTCGGTGATGATGCCGTCGAACGACAGCCGCCCCGCCTTGACCAGCCGGATGATGCGCGGGATGTCGATATGCGGCATCGCGCTGCCGCCATGCGAGCCGGTCAGCACCTTGTTGAAGTGGATCGGCAGCGTGTTGATCGTCACCTTTTCGTGCGGCACGCCGACGAGGACGCAAGTACCGTCGGCGTGGGTCAGCTCATAGGCGGTCTCGATCACCGATTTGACGCCGGTCGTCTCGAGCACCTTGTCGGGCCCGGCGGCGCCGACGATCTCGCGGATCGCGCCGGCCACATCGGCGATTTTGCCGCCGTTGATCGTGTGGGTAGCGCCGCGAGCGCGAGCCATCTCCAGCTTATTGTCGAGCAGGTCGACCGCGACGATCGGATAGCCGCCGGCGAGCGCGGCGAACTGCACCAGATTAAGCCCGACCCCGCCGGCGCCGAAGATCGCCACCGACTCGCCGACCTTCAGATGTGCGTCGTTGTTGACCACCCCCGCCGCGGTCGTTACCGCGCAGCCGAGCAGCGGCGCGGTCGTGAGGTCGAAATCGGCCGGGATCGGGGTCATCCGGTTCTCGGAGACGACCGCGTATTGGTTGAACGTCGTCACCCACCCGGCGTTGAGCTTCTCGCCGCGCCAGGAATAGGAAGGCGTGCGGCTCTGAATGCCGCGGCTCGGCCGCCAGTGCAGCACCACCGGGTCGCCGGGCTTCACAGTGGTGACGCCGGGACCGATCTCGATCACCTCGGCCGACGCTTCGTGACCAAGCAGGTGCGGCAGGAACTTGTCGACGCCTTTGAGGGCGTCGATCTCGTTGATCTGGGCGCCGCAGATCGTCGTGTAGAGCACCTTGACCAACACCTGCCCGGCATCGAGCTCCTCGGGCAGCGCGATATCGTCAACCACCAGCTTCTGTCGCGACTGCGCCAAAATCGCGGCGCGGCCTTGCTTGATCTTCATCGCCGTCTCGCTATTCGAAATAGATGAACTCGTAGTCGCCGGTATAGCCGAAATGGTTGTAGAGCCAGATCCATGACGCGGTGTCGAAGAAGGCTTCACAGGTCAGCGCCCAACACTGCATGTTGAACTGCTCGGCCTCGTTGCGATAGCTCTCGACCATCACATACCCGGCCTTGCCGACGCGCTCGATCTCGCCGAGCGCGCTTTGCAGCTCGAAGATCTTGAGGTTGTGCAGGCAACCGAGCGATACCACCAAGTCGAACGACTTGTCGCCAAACGGATAGGCGTCCTGCGCCCGGTAGCGGAACAGTCTGTCCTTGATGTCGGGGTGGGCGTTGGCGAGCCCGTGCTTTGAGATGTCGAACCCGACCAGCTCGGCTTCCGGCAGCAGGCGCTGGAATTCCTTCAATAGAAACCCCTTGCCGCAGCCGACATCGAGGATGCGGCACTTGCCCTTGAGTCCGTGCAGGTCGATCAGCCCCTTCGCCACCGGCGCCCAGCGCCCCTCGATATAGCGATACCCGCCATAGCCGTAGCGGCGGTCGCCATCCCAATAATCGGCCTCGTATTCCTTCGCCTTCAGCATGCAGGCGATCTTGTCGTCGACCATGCGCGGCAGATACTCGCGCTTGGTCGTGGTGTGCAGCGCGGTGACGATGTTCAGCAACCGGCCCATGCCGTCTCCCCGGAAAACGCGGTTGGAAGCGGGCGATAAACCCGCCCGTTGGCGAACTCATCGCCGCGCCCGCCGACCGTGTCAAGCCGGGTCAGCCGCAGGTCTCGATCAGCTCATCAATCACGTCGATTGCATCGGGAGCCGCGATTCCGAATTGCCGGCGCAATGCGCTGCTGTCGAGAGTCGTGTTTGCGGCGGTCGAGCCCTCGGGCAACACGGCGGTATAGGCGCTGACCGCGTCGACCAGCACCGGGTCGGCGCCGACGTGGCGCGCCAGATGCAGCGCGACCTCGCTGTAGGCGATGTCGCGCGGTCCGGTGAGCTGAAAAATGCCGGTGCTCGGTTCCGCCAGCAGCCGCTGGATCGCCTGCGCCACTAGCGCCACCGGGGTCGGCGCCATCATCATGTCGTGAAAGGCGCGGATCGGCTTGCCGGCGCGAAGGCTGGTGAGCCATTGCCGCAATAGCTCCATCCCTGGCGAGACGACCTTGGCCAGCCGCAGGATCGCCGCCGGCGCGCCTTCACGCATCCGTTCGCCGAGCGCCGCCTCGGCCGCCGCCTTCTGCCTCCCATATTCGCTGACCGGGCAGGGCGGCGTGTCGGCCGGCACAAGCCGGCGGCTACCGTCGAACACTTTGTCGGTCGACAGGAACAGGACCGGGACGCCGCGCGTCAGCAACCGGTCGGCAAGCGCAACGGTCCCGCTGACATTGACCCGCGCCGAACTCACAGGATCGCGGGCGCAATCGGCAAGGCGGGCGATCGCGGCGCAGAAGCACGCGGCGCCGACCCCGTCCGGTATCGGCCAATCTTCAAGAGGCTTGCCGATATCGAGAAACGGCCGGTCGCCGCCAACCCGCTCCTGTCGCCGCGTCGTCGCGGCGACGTTTAAGCCGACCCGGCGTAGATGCGCGGCAGCAGCGGCAGCGATCTCGGAGTCGCCGCCGACGATCAGGATTTTCCCGGACATGGCCAGAGGCGGCTACGCCGCGCGGCGGCGCAACCCGTCGCGCACGGTATCGACGATCCCTTGCGGATGCAGCCCGTAAAGCTCCATCAGCTGGTCCTGGTTGCCGTATTTGTGCGCGAAATCGTCGGGGATGCCGAGCCGCTTCACCGGCGGCATCGCGCCCGGCAGATGTTCGACCAACGTGTCGAGGACGGCGCTGCCCAGTCCGCCGACGACCGTGTGCTCCTCAACCGTGACGACGAGATCGCAGCCGCGCGCGTGCTCGACGAGCGCCGCGGTGTCGAGCGGCTTCACCGTGTGCATGTGCAGCAGCGTGCACTCGATCCCGTCCGCCTCGAGCGCTTCGGCGGCGTCAAGCGCGCGCGTCGTCGCGACCCCGGTCGTCACCAGTAAAATGCGACTCTTGCCGCCCACCGCCTCGCGCATGACGATCGCCTTACCAATCTTGAAGCCGAGCTCGCCGCGGCTGACGATCGGGTCGTAGCCCTTCGCGAGGCGGATATAGATCGGCCCCGGCCAGTCGAGCGTCTGGTCCATGAACCGCTTCATCTCGTCGGCATCGCACACCGAGACCACGGTCATATTGGGCAGCGCCCGCATGATCGCGATGTCCTCGATCGCCAGATGAGTCGGCCCCAGCGGTGCGTAGACGAGCCCACCGCCATTACCGATCAGCCTGACCGGCAGATTGTGTAGGCAGAGATCAACCGCGACCTGCTCGTAGCAGCGCCGCGTGATGAAGGTCGCGATGGTGTGGACATAGGGGATGAACCCCTCCATCGCCAGCCCCGCCGCCATGCCGACAATGTGCTGCTCGCTTACCCCCTCCATCCAGGCTCGGCCTGGCATCTCGGCCTTCATCCGCTTGGTGATCGGCGGATCGAGGTCGGAGCCGATGTAGGCCACCCGCTCGTCGCGTTTGGCCAACTCAAACACCTTGTCGACGCAGGCCGGGCGCATCAGCGCACCCCCAGCGCGCCGTACAGCTGACCCACCAACTCCTTGTTTATGCTCGATTTATGGTGCCAGGCGGCGTCGTTCTCGGCGAAGGCGATGCCCTTGCCCTTGACCGTGTGGCAGATGATCGCGCTCGGCCGCTTCCGGTCGAGCGGCACCGACCGCAGCACCCGGCGCAGCGCCGCGATGTCATGTCCATCGACCTCAGCGACGGCGAAGCCGAACGCGCGCAGCTTGTCGGCCAGCGGCTCGAGCGGCAGGATTTCTTGCGTCGGACCGGCCGATTGCACCTTGTTGTAATCGATCATCCAGGTGAGGTTCGCGAGGCCGTGTTTCGACGCCGACAGCGCCGCCTCCCACACCGAGCCCTCGTTGATCTCGCCGTCGCCAGTGACGACGAAGACGCGCGCGTCGTTCTTCTTGATGCGTAGTCCCATCGCGCGCCCGACGCCGATCGGCAGCCCATGGCCAAGCGCGCCGGTCGACGCCTCTACCCCCGGCACCTTGCCGGCCTCGGGGTGGCCGCCAAGGATCGAATCGCGGCGACAGAACGTGTCGAGCACGTCGAGCGGAAAGAACCCCTTCTCCGCCAGCATCACATATAGCGCGATGCAGCCATGCCCCTTGCTCAGGATGAAGCGGTCGCGTCCCTCCCAATCGGGCGCGTCGGCGCGATAGCGTAGAATGTCGTCGTAAAGCACGCGCACGATCTCGATGAGCGACATCGACGAACCGATATGCCCGCGCGCACCGCCATCGAGCGCCCGCACCACCAGCCGCCGCAGCTCGATCGAGCGCGCGTCGAGACGCTGGCTAGCATCGTGCTGCGCGCCGAGCGCGACATCATTCGCCATAAGGAAACCGTCGGAAGTTTACCCGCAAAGAGTGCGCCCAATCCCGCGCCCGATCAAGTTGACGCTGCTTCGCCGATGCCCAGTCGGCCGCCTCGCCGGCGGCGAGACGATTGGCCCAACGCTCGGGCAGGAACTCGTTCAACAAGATTGTGCACCACCGGAGCGAGAACAGCGGATAGAGCAAGGCAAGGCGGCGGCTGAAGCTTCGATCCGAACCGTAGATGCCTGTCGCCTCGGCGGCGAATTGCCGTTTCAGCGCATCGCTCAAGCTCATCCCCGGGTGCAGCAGGAAATCGGCGGTAAGCTTGACCGGGTCGTCCCAGCCGAAATAGTCGAAATCGATAAACACGAGCTCGCCGTCGGGACGCCGCTTCGCGTTGTGAAAGCCAAAATCGGCGGGGCACAGCGTCTGCACCGAGGCCTCTGCAGCAAAGGAGA
>DATNJF010000060.1:0-3772 GCA_035604035.1 Allostellaceae bacterium
ATCGGCAACCCATCGAGCCGCGTGTAGGCGACCGAGACCGGCTGCACCACGATCGCCCTATCGCCCCGATGGCTGAAGACGGTACTGAACAACGCGCTCTTGAACGGCAGCACGAAATTTCCGTCGCCGCTGGTGCCTTCGGGAAAGAGGATCAGCGCGTGCTTGGCGGCCAGCCGCTCGGCGATGGCGTCGCGCTGCTGCGCGGTGCTGCGCACTTGCCGGTCGACAAAGACCGAGCGCTGCAACTTGGCCAACCAGCCGAACAACGGCCATCGCGCGATCTCGCTCTTGGAAATGAAAGAACCGGGGATCAGCGCGCCGAGGACGGCGATGTCGAGATAGCCGGTGTGGTTGGCGGCGAACAGCACCGGCCCGGCCCCCGCCGGCTGGCCGATCTGCATCACCCTAAGGCCGAGGATGCGGCAGCATTGGCGATGGTAGAAGCACGGAAACCGCGCGACCCAACCGCAGCGCAACAGGAGCCCCAAGGCTTGCACCGGCATCAGCGCCACGGTCCAGGTGAAGTAGGCGGACACCCGCCACACCCGCAACGGCGACGACCCCATGCGCTCTAAGTTGCCCAATTTTCCTTGGCCCAATTGTCCTTCGAGCGCCGTTCGTAATGCCGTGAATACTTCTCCGCAACCAGATCGGTCTTGACCACGACGCAAACGTCGATCGTGTTGAACTGTTCGTCGATCACCGCGCCTTCGCCGACAAAGCCGCCAAGCCGCAGATAGCCCTTTATGAGCGGTGGCAGCACAGCGAGCGTGCGGACCGGGTCGACCGCGTCGGCCGGGAGGCGGTTCATCTCGACGTAACGCTCATCGAGCGCGCGAGGCCGCAACCGCGACGGCGCCAGGTGATGGTGGTGGAGATAGGAGAGCGGCGCGGCCAGCGCTTCGGGATCGGTTCCCGGCAGGCTGGCGCAGCCGAACATCAGCGCGACGTCGTAATGGAAGACATAAGCGGCGATGCCGCTCCACAGCAGCGACATCGCGGGGCGCGTGCGATAGGACGGGTCGACGCAGGAGCGGCCCAGCTCAAGGATTTCGCCGCGATAGGAGATCAGCCGGGAGATATCGTATTCACCTGCCGAATAAAACCGGCCGCAGCGCTGCGCCGCGTCGCGCCGGATCAGCCGGTAGGTGCCGACAATTGCCTCCGCGCCGTCGCCGCGGCTGTGGTCGAGCACCAGCAGATGATCGCAAATCTCGTCGAACGGGTCGCTGTCGCGGTGCAGGCGCGCCATGCCCGGCAGCGGATGCGCCCCCATCGTCTCGTAAAAGATGCGGTAGCGCAGCGCCTGCGCGGCGTCGATGTCCGCCGCGCTCTCGGCGAGGCGAACCTGCAGCGGTCCAGCGACGATATCGACGATGCGACCCTGCGGCCTGTCGTCGAGTTCCGACACCCGATCGAGGGACAGTGTCTGAGAGTCGGCGAGGTTGCCGGTAATCACGCGGGCCACTTCCGACGGTGGCTGCTGACGATCAAAAGCAATGGTGTCATGCATCCTTGTCACTTGGGCCGGGCTTGCGTTGGCGCCCGCGCGGCACCGCGTAAAGTTCAAGCCGATGCCCAACCAAATCGTAGCCAAGCTGCTCGGCGACGAAATGCTGCAACTTTTCTATTTCATCATTGCGAAACTCGATGACACGGCCGCTCTGCAGGTCGATGAGGTGGTCGTGGTGTGTGCCGGGCATCTCCTCATAACGCGATCGGCCATCACCAAAATCGTGACGTGCCAATATGTTAGCCTCTTCAAACAGCCGAACGGTGCGATAAACCGTGGCGATGCTTATATGCGGGTCGATCTCTGTGGCGCGGCGATAGACCAGCTCGACATCCGGATGATCGTCCGAATCGGACAGCACCCGGGCGATGACCCGGCGCTGTTCGGTCATCTTCAGTCCTTTGTCGAGGCAAAGCTGCTCGAGGCGTGAAATCATCGCACCGCGGTCCCGGCAGAGCTAGCCGAGACAGTATAGCGGAAAGCGACCGTCGAGCCTACGGCGCCAGCGGAAAGGGCGGTACGGCGCCGGCTTATCAGCCGCGCCCGCGCCGCGCCCTTGTGCCGAGGCCGATCTCCTTGGCCAACCGGCTGCGCTGGCGGGCGTAATTCGGCGCGACCATTGGATAATCCGACCCCAGCCCCCAGCGCTCGCGATAGGCGTCGGGCGTCATGTTGTAGGCGGTCATGAGATGACGCTTGAGCATCTTCAGCTTCTTGCCATCTTCTAGACAGACAAGGAAATCGGGCTGGATCGACTTCTTGACGCTGACCGCTGGTTGCGGACGCGCCACGGGGGCTGCGGGCGCGGTCCCGATATTGGCGAGCGACTGATACACTTGATTTATCAGTTGGCCTAAATCGCTGACCGCAACGCTATTGTTTGACACGTGGGCCGCTACGATTTCCGTCGTCAGCGCCAACAAATCCCCGGTGTTTTCACTGCTATCCATCTTTGCTCTTCCTATCCCTCGCCCACACGAGAAGCATAAGTAATGGGACAGAGGCGCGCAATCCGCTATTTGCACAATCCTCTGCTGTCAACCACCCTTAGCAAGAATCTGTCGAGAAAATTCCCGATGCGTTGCAATAACCGCTAGATCAGCGATTCGTTGGCTCTGGCTCTAGGGTCAGTCGCAGAATGAAAGCGTCGGCGCGGCCATCCGGCCGCTTGTAGTAGCGCGCGCGACGGCCCACCACGACGAAACCAAACCCGGCATAGAGCGCGCTCGCGGCATCGTTGTCGGCGGCGACTTCAAGGACTAGCGAAAAGCGGGAGCGCCGCCGCGTTTCGTCGATCGCGGCGCGCAGCAGATCCTGGGCGAAGCCGAGCCGGCGCCAGCGCGGCGCGACGCCCAAGGAGAGGATTTCGCACTCGTTGCCGAGGTCGCGCACCAGGATGAAGCCGGCGGGAGTTTCGACTTCCCAGGCAACCCAGCCGAACGAGCCGGTCAGCGCGATCAGCCGCGCCAGCGCGCCGGCTTCCCATTGGTCGTCAGGGAAACAGGCGCCATGCAGGATCGCTAGCGGCTCCGCGGCGCCGTCCGGCAACGGCTCGATGCGGCGGCTCACGGCCGCGCTTTCGGCAAGCTGACGTCGGGCGCGCGCAGGTAAAGCGGGCGTGCCGAACTCTCGACCGCCGCGGGGAGTCGATGGAAGGCTGCCACAAGCACGCCGCGCGCGTCAGGCGCGGTTTCTGGCAGCATCTCGATGATGGAGACCGATCCCGACAATGCCATGGCGGCCGCCTCCGCCGCGTCGCCGGCAACCCGGAGACTGGCATCGATTGCCAGGCCGACAAAATCCCGAAGTCGTTCCAGGGGCACTGCGGCCGGCTCGCCTTCGGCCTCGCCATTCGGGCTGAAAAGCTGCACGTAGGGATCGGCGCGGCGGCTGTCGAGCGCGACGAGCAATGGCGCATCGGCCTTCGGAACCAGTGCCGCGACCGCCGCGAAGCTATTGACCCCGACGAGCTGCGCGCCGGTCGCCAGCGCCAAACCCTGCGCCCCGGCGAGCCCGGCGCGGATACCGGTGAACCCACCGGGTCCGGTTGAGACCGCAACGAAATCGATTTCGGTCGCGGCAAGCCCAGCGACTGTCATCACCCGGCCGATCATCGGCAGCAGCGCCTCGGCGTGGCCGTGACGCATCTCGCGCCGCTCGTAGCCGAGCACGGTGCCGTCCCGCCCGACCGCGACAGAGCAAGCCGAGCCGGCGGTGTCGAACGCCAGCACGACCGGCATGAAAAGACGAGTGGAGGGC
>DATNJF010000061.1:0-32664 GCA_035604035.1 Allostellaceae bacterium
CCTGATGCGCGCCATGCTGCGTCCTCCTGGCCCAGTGGGAATTAACTCTGCGACATTCTGTCCAGCTTAAATCCGATACCCGCTGATTGTCACTCGCCGCGAGCAAGGTGCCGGCCAACAGTTCATGTTATGTTCTTGACAACACGCAATCGCATGCCATATTTCAGCAATTCAAACCGGAGAGGCAGGGCACGCGCAGACTCATAGTCGCAAAAATCGCTATCGATCGACCACCCGAGCGGGAGTGCCAGCGCCTGTTAATTTCCAGCAAATTCAGGCGAAACGAAACGTGGTCGTATAGTTTTATGGGCTCAGCCCCAAGCTAGGCTTTGATCCCGGTGGCCTCCCTGCCCAGCGGCGCCGAAAACTGTTCTGACGGCGAGCAAAGGATACATCGCAGTCAGGCTTCCACCAGCCTCGCTCGCGCCGTATAGTCGGTTGACCAACCTGGGAGGGCGACATGGCGCGCGACGGCTATCTGATCCTCGACAGCGATTTGCACATGATGGAGCCGGGCGACCTCTGGGCCCGCTACCTCGAACCGCCGTTCGACAAGAACCCGCCGCAATTCTTTGGCGGCCAGCAGGCGCCGCTCAAGGAAACCAAAGAAGACAAGGCCAATACCGATTCGATCATGGGGATGAACGTGCAGGGCCTGGCGATACCGGCGCACGGCATGCAGCAGGGCGCGACCGTCTCCAGCAGCGAACTGCGCCGCCGCAGCCGCGCGCGGCACCCGCATTTCAACGTCGCTCGGGCCAACGCCTACGACGCGCCCTCGACCCTGACCGCGATGGATATCGAGGGGATTGACGTCGCGGTGATGTACGGCACCCGCGGCCGCCAGGTCTTGTGCCACGATGACCTCAAGCCCGATTACGCGGCGGCGCTGGCCCGCGCCTACAACAATTGGGCCGCCGACTACTGCAAGACAGACCCGACCCGGCTCAAATTCGCCGCGCAAATCGCCATGCACGATATCGGGCTGGCGGTCGAAGAAGCCAAGCGTTGCGTCAACGAGCTGGGTGCGGTCGCGGTGGTCGGCACACCCAACCCGGTCAACGGCCAGCACCTCCACGACGACGCGGTCGAGCCGTTATGGGACGCGCTCGAAGAGCTCAACGTGCCGATCGGCTTCCACCCGACCGGCAACACCGCACTAAAGGACGATGCCGGGCGGCGCTATGTCGGCCACGCCAATTTCCACCCGATCGCCCATGCGATCCGCAACCCCGTCGAGCTGATGGGCGCGATCGCCAGCCTGACCACCGGCGGCGTACTCGAGCGGCACCCGAAGGTCCGTGCGGCTTTTCTCGAAGGAACTGCCGGCTGGCTGCATTGGTGGCTGTGGCGGCTCGACGACCAGTGGGAGAAGTTCGGCCCCGGCTGCGAACGGCAACTCAGCATGCTGCCGAGCGAGTATTTCAAGCGGCAATGCTACATCGCGCTCGATGTCGACGAGGAGCCGGCGGTCGAAACCGTCAACCAGGTCGGCTCGGACTATTTCGTCGTGTCGAGCGACTACCCGCACTCCGACGGCGCCTTCCCCGAAGCGATGGAGCAGTTCCTCGGCCTGCCGCTCAACAACGAACAACGCCGCAAGATCCTCTGGGACAATTGCGCCCGGCTCTACGGCATCCCAACCCCGGCGGCCGCACTGACCCGCGAGCCGAGCCAGGGTCAGGCGGCGGAGTAAGGATCAGCTTCGGAAGTAGCCCCTCCACCCTCCCACGCCTCGCGTGGGCCCCTCCCTCTCCCGCAAGCGGGAGAGGGTGGCCATCGCGCAGCGATGGACGGGTGAGGGTTATGCCGGGAACGACAGGAAGCACTTATCCGAGGCGAGGATATAGGTCTCCATGTAGTCCTGGATGACCGGCTTCTTCCTGTCGAGCGCCTCCATCGCGCCGATGAGGCACATCCAATTGAGCATCTCGTGCTGGCCGGCGAATTCCATCTCAGCCAGCGAGCGCTTGCGCCAGGTCGCATAATCGGCGCGGCTGACCGCATCGAACAGCAATCGGTCGCCTTCGTGATCCGGCCACAGGTAACCATTCTTCGGCGAGAGGAAGGCATGCGACCAGCTCGACGAGGCAATCAGCGCCACCCGGTAGGGCGACTTGGCGAGCACCTCGGCGACCTTGGCGCCAACCTCCATACAGCGCCACGGGTGCGGCGACGATGGGTCTTCGCCCTCGTCCTCGGCGCGCGGCGGCGCGAACAAATGGCCGAGCCCGCCCTTGGCGTAAAGCAGGTTGCGGCCGTAGCAGTTCACCGCGAACGGGATCACCGGATAGGGGAACCCTTTGCGGTCCCAATCGAGATAGAGGAAGGTGTTGGTGAAGGCATGCGCCATCGGGTGGTGCAGCGGCTTATAGGCATAGGCCATGTCGATGCCGGCCTCGATGAGGCCGGTCGCGAGGTACTTCGCCGCCTCGCGGTGGCCTTTGAGGTTCAGGTTCCAATCGCCCTTTTCGCTCCACCGGTTGCGCTTGCCGCCATTGCCGTTATGCCAGGGCTGCAGGGCAAACTCGTCGTCATAGCCGGCGACGCAGAAGGCCGGGACGATGTCCTCCTTGAAGTTCTCGTATTGGTCGTCGCCCCAGACCAGCACGAAATCGGGATTGAAATCGTCGAGGATCTTGCGGATGGCGCGGAAATCGTTGCCGAAACGCTCACCGCAGCGATTGGCGGCGCCGAGCCCGTCATCGTTGCCCAGCTCGGCCAGCATCTCTTTCGGCCAGTTGCCCGGGTCCTTGCGCGCCGGGTCGACATTGGGCGCCTCCAGCGTGCGCTTGAAAACGCCGGTGAGGCCATCGTTGGGAAGGCACAAGGTTGGCCAATGGGTGACGCCAAGCCCAAGAATTTCCGCCATCGTCCTGTTCCTCCTGATCGTTGCGCCGATCTTAGCCGATCGCGCGTCGCGCTAATACTGCCCGCGCGGCTCGAGGCCGAACGCGTGCTGTCCATACATCGTACCGACCGCGTCCCAGTTGAGGCTGACATGCCGCGCCACCGCATTAACGTCGCGCCAGGCGCGCTGCACCGGGTTGCTGAGCAGCAGACCGTAACCACCGGTCGAGGCGTTCAAGGCCTCGACCGCCTGCACCGCGAGCCTCGTCACATAGGCCTGGTCGCGGCGACAACGGATGCGGTCGGCGACGGTGATCTCTTCGCCGGCGTAGAGCTTCGCCGTCATGTTGCGCATGTCGGTCAAGAGAATGAGCTCGGCCGCGTCGACATTGGCGGCCGCTTCGGCATAGCGCAGCTGGATCGTCGCAAACCCGGTCATCGGCAAATTGCCGCCGGCGAGCGCGCCGCGCGTCTTGCGACCGCCGGTCATTGCCAGATAGGCGTCGAGCGCGCCGCGCGCCGCGCCGACCGCGGTCGAGGCCAGCATCGACGCGCCGTTGATCAGGAGCGGCATCTTGTAGAGCGGGTTCTTGTGATATTTGCCGCCCGGTGTCGTGCCGGCCCGCGCGTCCGCGAACATCAACACCCGGTGCGCCGGAACGAAAATATCATGCGCGGCGATGTCCTTGCTGCCGGTGCCGGCGAGCCCGTTGACGAACCAGGTGTCGATGATCTCGACATCGCCGATCGGCAACAGGAAAAAGGCGCCTTCGCGAGGCGGCTGAGCACCCGGCGGCGCGATGAAGCCGCCGAGATAGATCCACGCCGCGTGGTCGCAGCCGCTGGCGAACGACCACCGTCCGCTCAGGAGGTAACCGCCGTCGACCGGCACCGCTATGCCCGTTGGAGCGAAAGCGGCGCAGGTGAACGGGTCTTCCTCGCCGGACCAGACCTCGCGTTGCGCTTCGATCGGGAAATGCGCGATCGAGCGGCCGTTCGAGACCGCGCCATTCACCGACCAACCGGTCGAGGCGCAGGCCGCCGAAATGGTCATCGCGATTCGCAGCGCCGTCTCACCGTCATGCTCGAAACCGCCAAATTCCTTGGGGCGACAGGTGCGGAGCAATTCCGCATCGCGGATTTTGTCGATGATCCGCGGCAGGACGTTGCGGTTCTGCTCGGTCGCCTCGGCGAGGTCGCGGATTTCCGGCGCCAGCGCCCGCGCACGCTCGACCAGCTCATCGGGCGAAGGAATGCTCAGGCGGCGTATCGCGGCAGTGGTCATCGCTCCACCTCCCTGGCGCGTCCGGTGGCGACGCGGCAGAATGCGCTTTGGGCAAGACCCAGACAATTGAAATTGGCCTTTCGGGGGAGAGCCGGTCATGGCGACGCGTTACCATTCCTGCCTCGGCATTGCCGCGCTTGCAGTCGGCTGGTTCTGGATAAATACGGCCAGCGCGCAGACTGCGCCGGCGCTGCATCCGATCCCGGCCGCCGAATGCCAGACATTCGCCGGTCAGGTTCAGGCCGCTGTCGGCTTCGCCGCCAAGGCTTCGGAAGACGATTTCACCGATCTTACCGACCGCAGTGAGGGCCGCTCCTGCCACATTTCCGCATCAGCCTCAGGTCAGGCCTTTGCGGCGCCGGCCGATCTAATGACGAAGATCGCCGCGCTATTCGCAGGCTGGCAAGACGATCCGGCACGCGGCGAGACAGGGCCAGCCGGGGCCGAGAAGGGCTTTGTCAGTGGCAGCCGGATTGCCACCGTCGATGTCAGCTGGGAGCCTGGCCCGAGCGCCACCTGCTCCGATAAGGAGCCGCTCTCCTCGTGCAATATCCAGCCGCAGCAGAAGCTGTGGAGCGTCACCGTCGACATCGTGGAAAAGTAGGGGCGCGGACTACTGCCGCGCCTCCTTGATCGCGCGCCATAGCCGCTCAGGCGTCGCCGGCATCGCGATCTCGCTGACGCCGAGCGGCTTCAGCGCATCGACAAGCGCGTTGCCAACGGCCGGCATCGCGCCGACCGCGCCCGCCTCGCCCGCGCCCTTGACCCCCAGGGGATTGGTCTTGGTCGGCACCGGGTTGCTCTCGCAATGGATCGGCGAAAAATTGTCGGCGCGCGGCATCGCGTAATCCATGAACGAGCCGGTCAGTAGCTGACCTGATTCCGCGTCGAAGCGGATATCCTCCAGGAGGATTTGCCCGACACCCTGGGCGATGCCGCCAATAATCTGGCCCTCCAGGAGCAACGGGTTCATCACCGTGCCGACATCGTCGACGACGCTGTAGCGGCAGATTTCGACCGTGCCGGTTTCGGGGTCGATCTCCAGCTCGCAGATATGACAGCCATTGGGGAAATTCTGCTCCTTGGCGCTGTATGAAGCCTGAGAGATGAGCCCGGGTTCCATGTCGGGAGGCAGACTCGCCGGGGTCCAGGCTTCGCCCGCGACCTCGCCGATCGACAGCGCCCGGTTGGAGCGTGGCGCGGTGAACATGCCGTCCTCAAATTTGACGTCGTCGAGCGGGCTGCCGAGAATGTGGGCGGCAATTGCCCGCGCCTTGACGACGATCTTCTCGGTCGCCGCCTGCACCGCCGAGCCGCCCAGCGCCGCCGAGCGCGAACCGCCCGTGCCCTCGCCGATCGCCACCTTGTCGGTGTCGCCCTGGATGTAGTTCACCTGGTCGGGGTGGATGCCGAGCCGATCGCACAGGAGCTGCTTGTAGACGGTCTCGTGCCCCATGCCCTGGGTTATCGAGCCCGACAGCAGGGTCACCGTGCCGCCCTTGTCGAAGCGCACTTCAGCCGCCTCGAAGCCGCCCGCGGCGGCACGCTCGATGGTATTGGAGAGCCCGATGCCGCGCAGCCTACCGCGCGCTCTGGCCTCGGCGCGGCGCGCCTCGAACCCGGCAAAATCGGCGAGCTTCAGCGCCATGTCGAGGTTCTTGGCGAACTCGCCGCAATCGTATTTGAACGTCAGCCCGGACTGGAACGGCATCGCCTCGGGCGGGATCATATTACGCCGGCGCAATTCGATGCCGCTGATCCCGAGTTCGGCCGCCGCCTCGTCGACCATGCGCTCGATGACATAGGCGAATTCGGGCCGCCCGTTGCCACGATAGGGCCGCATCGGGTTGGTGTGGGTAAACACCCCGGTGACCTCGGCGAAGATCGCCGGCGTGCGGTAAACCCCTGCGAGCGTGCCGAGGTTCATCACAAATACGTTCGAGCCAACCTGCGCATAGGCCCCGACCGCGGCGGTGACCTTGACCCGAAGGCCGAGAAAATGTCCCTCCTTGTCAAGCGCCAGCTCGGCCTCGCTGACATGGTCGCGCGCCTGCGCATCGGAAAGGAATGCCTCCGACCGGGTGCTGGTCCATTTGACCGGCCGCCCGAGCTGCTTGGACGCGAGCACGGTCAGCGCCACCTCGTTATAGACCGCCGATTTCATCCCAAAACTGCCGCCGATATCGCCTGCGACGACGCGGATTTTGCTCTCCGGCACCTTCATGATGCCGGAAAGATCGGCGCGGTAGCCGTGGGCGCGCTGGAGCACGGTGTAGACCGTGTAGCGGTCCTCGGCCTTGCTGTAGTCGGCGACCGCACCGCGCGGCTCCATCGAGGCGGCGGTGACCCGGTTGATGACGAAGCGGCGCTTGACGATGCGGTCGGCCTTGGCGAGCGCGGCCTCGGTGGCTTCGCGGTTTCCCTCGGGATGGACAAAACAAACATTGTCGGTGCGGTCGTCCCAGACGAGCGGCGCGTCTGGTTCCAGCGCGCCCGGGGTCGAGACCACCGATGGCAGCACCTCGTAATCGACCTCGATAAGCTCGGCGGCGTCCTGCGCCTGGTTGAGGGTCTCGGCGACGACAAACGCGACGTAGTCCCCGACCCAGCGCGCCTTGTCTTGGGTCAGCGCCGGAAAACGGATTTTGTCGACAGGCGCGCCGCCGCGGCGCTTTAAATTGCCGGGGGTCGGGAGGTCGTTCCAGCCCGATGCCACCCAATCGGCGCCGGTCAGCACCAAGAGCACGCCGGGCGCCGCCTTGGCCGCGGTGGTGTCGATCGAACGGATGCGGGCATGCGCGTGCGGCGAGCGCAGCACAAACCCGTGGGCCATATGCGGCAGCGCCAGATCGTCGACATAGCGGCCGCCACCGCGAATGAGCCGCGGGTCCTCGAAACGCGGCACCGGCTGGCCTAGCGCGAACTCACCCATTCCTTGCTCCCGATTGGCGATTTTCGGCTAGCCTAGCATGAGCGAGGCGCGCGCTGTCGTGGGGCGGAGGCCAATGGCGGCAAAAGTGTATGACTACGTGATCGTTGGCGCCGGCTCGGCCGGATGCACCTTGGCGCGGCGGCTGACCGAGGATGCCGGGACGCGTGTCCTCTTGCTCGAAGCCGGCGGCTGGGACCGCGACCCGTGGATCAAGATCCCGATCGGCTGGGGCCGCATCCTCGAAAAGCGACTGCACGACTGGATGTATTTCACCGAGCCCGAAGCGGCGCTCGACGGTCGCCGCATCGAATGCGCCCGCGGCAAGGTGATCGGCGGCTCGTCGTCGATCAACGCGATGGCCTATGTCCGCGGCAATAAGGGAGATTACGACCGCTGGGCGCGGTCGGCGCTCGCGGGCTGGTCCTACGCCGACGTGCTGCCCTATTTCCGCCGACAGGAAAGCTGGGAGGGCCATGAAAGCGAGTACCGCGGCGGCGACGGTCCCCTCACCGTCGGCACGTCCACCTTCCAGGACCCGCTGATCGAGGCCTGTCTCGCCGCCGGCGTCGCGCTGCAAATGCCATCCACGCCGGATTACAACGGCGCGCAGCAGGAAGGCCTCGGGCGAATGCAGCAGACGATCCGCGACGGACGCCGCTGCAGCGCCGCCGAGGCCTATCTGCGCCCGGCGCTGGGCCGCGCCAACCTGACGATCGAGACCGGCGCTCTCGCCAACCGCATCGTGCTCGAAGGCGGTCGCGCCGCCGGGGTCGAATACGCGCGCGGCGGCGAGACGCCTTTCGCCCGCGCCGAGCGCGAGGTGATCCTCTGCGGCGGGGTCATCAACTCGCCGCAGTTGCTGATGCTGTCCGGCATCGGCGATCCGGATCGACTGACCGAACACGGCATAAAAGCCGAGGTCTCGCTGCCCGGCGTCGGCAAGAATTTACAGGATCATCTCTCGGTGCTCGCCGATTTCGCGCGCCGCGATGCCGGCCCCTTCGTCGCAACTCTGCGGCTCGACCGCGTCATCGGCGCGCTGGTCCGCGCCTATTGCTTCGGCACCGGCCCGGCGGCCGAAACGCCGAGCGGGTGGACCGGCTTTGTCAGAAGTCACCCCGATGTCGAGCTGCCCGACATCCAGTTCCTCTTCCGTGCGGTCGCGACCGGCGCCGCGCCGTATCTGCCGCCGTTCAAGCCCGCCTATGCCGATGGGTTCTCACTGCGTGCGGTGATGCTGCGGCCGGAAAGCCGCGGCGAGATCACGCTGTCATCGGCCGATCCGCGCGCTCCGGCGCACATCCGGCAGAATTTCCTCAGCACCGACAACGACAAGCGCACGATCCGCGACGGGCTCAAGCTGGTGCGCCGCATGGCGCAGACCGCGCCGTTGTCGGACTTTGTTGCGCGCGAGCTCAAGCCTGGCGCCGATGTGGAGAGCGACGAGGCGCTCGATGCCTACATCCGCACCACCGCCGCGACCGCGCACCACCCGCTCGGCACCTGCAAGATGGGGCCAGACAGCGACCAAATGGCGGTGGTCGACCCCCAACTTCGAGTGCGTGGGATCGAGGGGTTGCGGGTCGTCGACGCCTCGGTGATGCCCGACCTCGTTGGCGGCAACATCAACGCGCCGGTGATAATGATCGCCGAGAAGGCCGCCGATCTCATTCGCGGTCGCCGGCCGCTGCCCGCGGCAACGTTTCATTAGCCAAATCCGTTAATCGGACCGCAATCAGCGCGATCTAACCTTGCGCTGGTTCACGCCAATAAGGCGAGGAGACCGATGCCATGAACTCCCTCATACCCGCGACGGTCCTTTTGCTGTCTGCGTCCGCCGCGATGGCCGACGCGCCATGTCAGAACCCCGTCGTGCCGGCCTGCCAAAAAGCTTGCGCCGTCATGGGCGCGAAGTATGTCCTGGCGATGCGTGAGCGGACGCTGCAAGCGGGCATACGTGTGCAGACCGTTCGAGCGGATGCCGGGGAACCGCTCGCGAACGCGCAGTACCTGGCGCGATTTGCCGGGCTGTCGATCGACTACATCGACGGTCTGACCGTCCGGCAGATCAACGGCGCGATCGCCGCGTACTGCCCGCGATAGCTAGACCAGCCGCGGCTTGTCGCCCTCGACGAGGATGCGCCACAACACCCGGCTCTCGCTGCGGTCATAGTCGCCGTGGGCGCGGTGCAGCGTCGCGCGGTCATCAAAGATCAGCACGTCGCCTTTGCGCCATTGGTGATGATAGGTGATCTCCGGGCGAACCATGCGGTCGAGTAGGTCTTCCATATAGGCGCGTGAAAGATCGGGGCTCATCCCCTCGATGTACTGCACCTTAGTGATGTGGAAAAACACCGCACGGCTGCCGTGCACCGGGTGGGTGCGGACCATCGGGTGCACCACCGGCTTGCCGTATCTCTCCTCATCCTCGGCGCGGGTGTTTTCCCGGTTGATGTCGAGCATGTTGACCGATTTCAGACCTGAGAGGCGCTGTTGCTCGTCCTGAGATAGCGCGTCATAGGCGGCACGCATGCTGCAGATGCTGGTGCCGCCGC
Organism: Allostellaceae bacterium; assembly: GCA_035604035.1. Lineage (GTDB taxonomy): Bacteria > Pseudomonadota > Alphaproteobacteria > ATCC43930 > CGMCC-115725 > DATARH01. The sequence continues at coordinate 9,623 of DATNJF010000061.1, forward strand.
CCGCCGAAGGAATTTCGACGCCGTAAAGCATCGTCGCCAGCGGCGGCTTTTCGTGGTTGGTGTGGTCGGTGTGCCAGTCCTCGGCGACCTTGCGGCCTTCGGTGTGAAGCACCAAGCCGATCAGCTCGTGGCCCGGCATGTGGTTCTGCGAATAATGCTGGCGCATCACCGGGCCAAAGGCGGAGCCGGCGTTGAGGTACTGGTCGGGGGTCAAATCCTGGTCGGGGAAAACCAGCGCCAGGTGCTCGGACAAGGCGTGCGACAACGCCGCGCGGGTCGCGTCATCGGCCGGCTCGCGCAGATCGATGCCGGTCACTTCCGCGCCCAGCACCGGATGCAGCTTGCGGATCGTCAATTCCGGCATCGCTTCCTCCTATCGGCGTTTTCCGATGGTAGCGCCGCCCTACCCCCATCAGAAATGGCGTTCACGCAACTCATGCCTGCAACAGCGCCGCCATCACCCGCTCGCGGGTCAGCGGCAGGTCGCGCAGCCGCGCTCCCAGCGCCTTGGCCACGGCGTTGCCAATCGCCGCGACGGTCGGCCCGCCGGTCGCCTCGCCGACCCCGAGCGGCGGCAGATCGGCCATCGGGTTGACCAGCTCGACCGTTACCTCCGGCACCTCGCTGAAGCGCAGCACGGGGTAAGTCTCCCAATCGCGCGAGCTGATCCCGGCGCTGTCGAGCCGCACGCCCTCCTTGAGCGCCCAGCTCGCGCCCTGGATGATGCCACCCTCAAGCTGATTGATCGCGCCATCCGGATTGATGATCAGTCCGCCATCGGCGGCGCACCACACCCGAGTCAACCGGATCGCCTCATCGACTTCGACATCGGCGACGATTGCGGCATAGGCGGCCATGTTCTTGTAGCGGGCGAAGCCGATGCCGCGCCCCTGCCCCGTGCCGGTCGGGCCGTTCGGCCAATCGGCCATCGCGGCAACCTTTTCGACCACAGCGCGCGCCCGTGGGTCGGTGAGGATCGACAGCCGGTAGGCGACCGGGTCCTGCCCCGCGCGCTCAGCCAACTCGTCGATCGCGGACTCGATCGCGAAGACATTGGCGGTCGCCCCGAGCCCGCGCAGCGACGAGGTGCGCACCGGCGTCTCGGCGACGAGGTGATGCGAGATGCGCTTTGCCGCGAAGGCGTAGAGCGGCTCGCCGTTGCGTGTCCCCGCGCCGGGCGGACCGACCGCCTCGACCGCAGGCGGCGGGGGCGGCGGGTTGGGCAAGGCTTCGGCGGCGAGTAGGTTGCCGCCACCGCCCGGGCGGTTGGTATGCTTGCCGCTCCAGATCTCGGTGGTCCAATCGGATGGGCGGCCGTCTTTGTCGAGCGTTGCCTGCACGCTGACGACCATCGCTGGGCTGACCGGTTCGAAACCGAACTCCTCATCGCGCCGCCAGCGCACGCGGATGGGCTTCCCCGGCGTCTTGAAGGCGATGACCGCCGCATCGGCTGCGGCATCGTCGGCGCCGTTATGGCCATAGCAGCCCGGCCCCTGCGCATGTTTGACGATGATTGAGGCGGGATCGAGCTTGAGGGTCCGCGCCAACGCCGCGCGCAACGGGTACACCCCCTGCGAATGGGTCCACACTTCCAACTTTCCGTCACGATACACCGCAAGCCCGCAGGACGGACCGACCGAAGCATGCGCGACATGCATCCGGGTGAAAGTCGCCTCGTAGCGCTGTGCGCCGGGCGCCGGAGCAACCGGCGACGCCCCCAGCGATTGGTCGATGGTCGGCCGCTGCAGCAGCCAGCGGCCCTCTTCCTGCGCCGGGTTGAGCGGCTCAAGCCCATCCCAAGTAACATGGCTTGGCGCAACCGCGGCGGCCGCTTCGACGACAGTCTCGTCGTCGCCGACGATCGCGAGGAAATTGCCCTCGCGCAGAAACTCGATCTTTCCCTTGGCCGCCCGGCGGATCGCGGCCTCGTCGACCGCGGCGATCGTCGCGCCGCGCTGCGGCTGGCGCACGACGCGGGCATGCGCCATGCCGTCGATCTTCATGTCGTGGACAAAGGCCGCGCCGCCGAACACCTTGGCGGACAAATCGACCCGGCGTGCGCTGCGCCCGACGACCCCCATCTCGGGCGGCTTCTTGACCGGCGCGCTGGCGGTGGCGGGACGCGACAGATCGATTGCGGGCGCGAGCGACCAGTAATCGAGGCCGGTTGGTTTGCCGCCAGCGAGGATCGTCCCGTCGCGGACCGAGAGATCGGCGCGCTTGCCGGCGTTTTTCGCAACGGCTTGCCCAAGCAACAGCTCTCGCACCTCGGCGCAGGCAAGGCGTAGGGCGACCCCGCCGAACTGGATCGACTGGCTCCCAGCGGTATAACCCTCGTTCGGGGTCGTCTCGGTGTCGCCGGTGAGCAGGTCAATGCGTTCGGGCGAGACGTCGAGCTCGTCGGCGGCGATCTGCAGCATCGCGGTCAGCACACCCTGGCCGATCTCGACCCGCCCGGTCGAGACGCGAACGCGGCCCGGAGCCGGAAACCCAACCCACTGGTCGAGACACGGGTTCTGCTCAAGCAGCGCCGGCAACGGCGCCCGCCCGCTCATGCGGCCGCTCCCGCGCGCATCGCCGCGGCGGCGCGTTCGACCGCGCGCAGGATGCGCAGATGGCTGCCGCAGCGGCAGATATTGTCGTCGAGCGCGACGGCGATCTCGGCCCGCGACGGGCTCGGATTGGTGTCGAGCAGCGCCTTGGCCGACACCAGAATACCCGGCAGGCAATAGCCGCACTGCCCGGCCTGCTCGTCGAGAAATGCGGTCTGCAGCGGATGCGGGCGCTCCGGCGTGCCCAACCCTTCGATGGTCAGAATATCCTTGCCCGCGACGGTCGAGACCGCCTTGCCGCAGGATTTCTCCAGCTTGCCGTCGATCAACACCATGCAGCAGCCGCACTGCTCGAGACCGCAGCCGAACTTGCTGCCGACGAGGCCGAGATGGTTGCGCAGTACGTCGAGCAGCGGCGTATCCGGGTCGACGTCGACCCTCGCGACCTTGCCATTGACGTTGAGGGTGATTTCTTCCATGGGGTTCCCGCCGTGAAGCCGACGCCACGATAGCAGACGCAACACCCGCCCGGCACAAGGCGTATTATGGGAAGCATCCAGACAACGAGATAGAGGCGATGAGCGTGCATCCCAACGCCGGAAAACGGCTCGACAAGTCGACGCTGATCGACGTGGATGGGCTTGTGGCCGCCTATTACAGCGACACGCCCGACCCTTCGGTGCCGGCGCAGCGCGTCGCCTTCGGCACCTCGGGGCATCGCGGCTCGTCGTTCGACCGCGCGTTCAACGAGAACCATATCCTGGCGATCAGTCAGGCGATCTGGGAATACCGTGTGGCACAGGGCATCGACGGCCCGCTCTATCTCGGCATCGACACACACGCGCTGTCCGCCCCGGCAGCGGCGACCGCGCTCGAAGTGCTCGCCGCCAACGGCGTCACCGTGATGCTCGCCACCGGCGACGAACTCACCCCGACCCCGGCGGTGTCGCACGCGATCCTCACCTACAACCGCGGCCGCCAGGACGGCCTCGCAGACGGCATCATCGTCACCCCGTCGCACAACCCGCCCGGTGACGGCGGGTTCAAATACAACCCGCCCAATGGCGGGCCGGCCGACACCGATGTCACCGGCGCGATCCAGACACGGGCCAACGCGCTCCTCAAAGTAGGGCTCAATGGAGTGAACCGCATCCCGCATGAGCGCGCCCTCAAAGCCAACACGACGCACCGGCACGACTACATCGCCGTCTATGTCGGCGACCTGGACGCGGTGATCGACATGGCGGTAATCCGCGATAGCGGGTTGAAGCTCGGGGTCGATCCGCTCGGTGGCGCCGGCGTGCACTACTGGCCGCGCATCGCCGAGCGCTATGGGATCGACCTGACCGTGGTCGACGACACCATCGACCCGACCTTCGGCTTCATGACCGCGGATTGGGACGGGCAGATCCGCATGGACCCGTCCTCGCCCTACGCGATGCAGCGGCTGCTGGCGCTGAAGGACCGGTTCGATGTCGCTTTCGCCTGCGACCCCGATTACGACCGGCACGGCATCGTCACCAAGAGCGCCGGTCTGATGCCGCCCAACCACTATCTCTCGGTCGCGGTGTCGTACCTGTTTCAGCACCGGCCGGGCTGGCCCACGGACGCCGCGATCGGCAAGACCGTGGTGACCAATACGATGCTCGACCGCGTCGCCGCGAAGCTCGGGCGAGATGTCTACGAGGTGCCGGTCGGGTTCAAATGGTTCGTCAACGGCTTGCTCGACGGCGCGCTCGGCTTCGGCGGCGAGGAGAGCGCCGGCGCGTCTTTCGTCCGCCGCAAGGGCGGCGCTTGGACCACCGACAAGGATGGCATGGTGCCGGCGCTGCTCGCGGCGGAGATCACCGCTCGGCTCGACCGCGACCCTGGCGAAGTCTACCGCGAGCTGACGCAGGAGCTGGGCGAGCCGTCATACCAGCGCATCGACGCGCCGGCGACGCCAGAGCAAAAGCGGGCCCTGTCGCGATTGTCGGCCGACCGAGTTCGTCTCACCGAGCTCGCCGGCGAGAAGATCATCGAGGTGCTGACGCACGCGCCGGGTAACGGTGCGTCAATCGGCGGGCTGAAGGTGGTCGCCGAGACCGGCTGGTTCGCCGCGCGCCCTTCGGGAACCGAGGACGTCTACAAGGTCTATGCGGAGAGTTTCCGTGGACCGGAGGCGCTCAGCCGCATCGTCGCCGAGGCGCAGGCGATCGTCGCCGACACACTCGCAGACTGCGCGTAAACGATGCTAAGCTAGAAGCATGATGGGGAGAGAGAAGTCCGCGCGGCCGCCGGGTGGCGCGCTGCACGAAACACTGCATCGCGACGAAGCGATCGAGGGGCCTTCGGACCGCAAGTTCGGGCTGACCATTGGCGCCGTCTTGGCGATCATTGCCGTTGTTCGCCTGGTCTTCGGGCATAGCCATTGGGCATGGTGGCTTGGCGCCGGACTGGCCTTCGCGCTGTTCGGGCTCATTTGGCCGGCGGCGCTGCACCCGCTGAACCGGGCTTGGATGCTGCTCGGCCTGGTGCTCTACAAGATCGTCAACCCGATTGTGATGGCGCTCTTGTTCTTTTCGACCATCACGCCTTTCGGGTTCTTCATGCGGCTTTTCGGCAAGGACTCGCTCCGGCTGCGCCGTGACCCGGCGGCGACGAGCTACTGGATCGAGCGCGAGACGTCTGGGCCTGCGACCGAGACGATGCGCAACCAGTTCTGACGAGGAACCATGGCTTTTGTGCTTGAGTTGTGGACATTTATGCGCGTGCGGAAGAAGTTTTGGCTGCTTCCGATCATCGTAATGATGGCGGTATTCGGTGGGCTGCTGGTTCTGGGCAAGGGTTCGGTGATCGCGCCATTTCTTTACACCTTGTTTTAGGAAACACCTTGTACGTCCTTGGCATCTCAGCGTTCTACCACGACAGCGCGGCGGCTCTGGTAACCGATGGCCGGATCGTCGCGGCCGCGCAGGAAGAGCGCTTTACCCGCAAGAAGAACGATGCCGGGTTTCCGCGCAACGCCATCCAATATTGCCTCGACGAAGCCGAGATCGGCCCGGGCGACATCGATCATGTCGTGTTCTACGATAAGCCGTTCCTCAAATTCGAGCGACTGCTCGAAACCTATCTCGCCTTCGCACCGCGCGGGTTTACCTCGTTCCGCATGGCGCTGCCGATCTGGCTCAAGGAAAAGCTGTTCCAGAAGCGGTTGCTGCGGCAAGAGCTCGAGCGCTTTGCCCCGGACCAAGATTGGGACAAGCGGCTGCTTTTCGGCGAGCACCATCAGAGCCACGCCGCCTCGGCCTTCTTCGCCTCGCCGTTCGAGGAGGCGGCAGTGCTGACGATGGACGGGGTCGGCGAGTGGGCGACGACCTCGCTTGCCCTCGGCCGCGGCAACACGCTCGAGATGGTCAAGGAAATCCATTTTCCGCATTCGCTCGGTCTACTTTATGCCGCGTTCACCGCCTACACCGGCTTCCGGGTCAACTCGGGCGAATACAAGATGATGGGGCTCGCCCCTTACGGCGAGCCGTGCTACGCGCAGAAGATCCTCGATCATCTGGTCGACGTGAAGCCGGACGGCAGCTTTCACTTGGACCAGAGTTACTTCAACTACTGCACCGGGCTCAGCATGACGAGCCCGCGCTTTCACGCGCTGTTCGGCGGAGAGCCGCGGGCCGAGAGCGACCCGCTGACCCAGCGCGACATGGACCTCGCCGCGTCGATTCAGGCGGTGACCGACGACATCGTGCTCCGCCTGACCCGGTCGATCGCGGCCGAAACCGGCGCTAAGGAACTCTGCCTCGCCGGCGGCGTCGCACTCAATTGCGTCGCGAACGGAAAAATCGTCCGCGACGGCAAGTTCGAGACGATTTGGGTGCAGCCGGCGGCGGGCGACGCCGGCGGCGCGCTCGGGGCGGCACTCGCCGCCTATCACCTCTATCTCGGTCAGCCGCGACTGCCGCTCAATACGCTGGACGCGATGCAGGGGTGCTATCTTGGCCCCGGCTTTGCTCAGGACGAGATCGAGCGCCGGCTAACCGCCGCCGGCGCCGTGTTCGAGGTGATGGACGACACGGCGTTGATTGAGGCCACCGTCGACGCCCTTGTCACTGACAAGGCAGTTGGCTGGTACCAGGGCCGTATGGAATTCGGGCCGCGCGCGCTCGGCAACCGCTCGATCCTTGGCGATCCGCGCAGCCCGACGATGCAGAAGACGCTGAACCTGCGGGTCAAGTACCGCGAGAGTTTCCGCCCGTTCGCGCCGTCGGTGCTGCGCGAGGATGTCGCCGACTGGTTCGAGCACGATGGTGACAGCCCCTATATGCTGGTCGTCGCCGATGTCGCCAAGAAGCGCCGCCAGCTGCTCAGCGAAGCCGATGCGGCGCTGGCCGGCACCGACAAGGTCAACGGGGTGCGCTCGGAAATCCCGGCGGTGACGCATGTCGATTATTCGGCGCGTCTGCAGACCGTGCACCGGGAGACCAACCCGCGCTACCACGCGCTGATCTCCGCCTTCAAGGCTCGGACCGGGTGTCCGGTGCTGGTCAACACCAGCTTTAACGTGCGCGGCGAGCCGATCGCCTGAACCCCGGAGGACGCGTTCAAGTGTCTGATGGGCACCGAGATCGAGGTGCTCGTCACGGGCAACTGCTTCATGCGTAAAGAGCGCCAAGACCCGGCGCTAAAGCTCGACTATCGCGACGTGTTCGATCCGGATTAGAGCCAATCGCGTCGATGCAAGCCGCCTAGCGCTCTCCCTTCTGGCAAAGAACCGGCGACAGCTTGGCGGTGAGGAACCGGGCGATATGAGCCGAGCCGGCCGGCGTCGTGTGTATGTAGTCAGCAAATTCGTCCGGCGTAAACTCGAGCTCACCTGCTAAGTCGATACAGGTTTCACCCGTCTCCCGGCAAAATTCCAGCGTGGTCTCGTTGATCGCCGCGAGCGTCGCGGCGTCGCGTACGCCGCGCGACCCTTCAAGTTGCTGCCACTGGCCATCGACCAGCCTGCCGTCGGCGCGTTGCTCGGTGATGTAGATCGGTCGCGCGCCGAATTTGCGAATAACACGATTCAATTCGGTCAAACGTTGACGATAGCGTTCAATCTTTGTCGCCACGATTGTCGCGAAATCGGGCGGGAGGCTCACCGGCTCCCAGGCTAGGGTACGCGGCGGCGGGGTTTCGCCGTAAGGCAGTCCGGCCTGGCGCGCCCGTAGCCATCCGCGCAGCTTCGTGTAAAACCAATGCAGCGCGCTGTGCGCGGCGACATAGTGCTGGAACTGGCGCCAGCGTTCGGGATAACGCGCCGAGCCGAGAAGATCCACTTTGGTCGGGTCCACCAGGGCGTCGGTGGCGCCGAGATAAACCACGATAAAGCGCGGCTTCAGCCCTGGCACGCGGTCAAGCCAGCCGTCGAAGCTGGCGATATATCCCGCCGTCGCATAACCATCGATGCCGGCGTTCGCAATCGTGACCTCGCACCCCTTTTCACGCAGTAGGCGCTGAAGCACGGCTGTCCAGGTATCGTTTTCGTCGTTGTAGCGCTCGATCGTCGTGCTTCCGCCGATTGCCAGCACGTCGATATCCGCCGGGTTCGCGGGCCCGCCGCGCAAACCGTATTGATCGCGCCGGAAGGTGATCGTCGTGCCGCGCGGATAAGCGGGAATCGAGAGCTTTTCCACCGTGTTCGGCCGGGCATCAAATCTCGCAATCGCGCCCTGACCCGATAACCAGGTGCCAAAGTACAGTTCGAACGGGGTCAACAATACGAGGAAAATCAATAAATTGATTAGGACGAGTTTAAGTGCTCGCAATACAAGCCGCATGGTCGTGTTCAAACGGTCTCGGCGCCGTAATAGAGCATCACCGTGTGCTTTGCCTCGGCAAAAAACAGCCAGCGCTCGACGACGAGTCCCAGCGCCGCACTTAGGATGGCCAGAAGTGCGGCAAGCAGTGGCAACAGGCCCATGAGCGCCGCCAACGTCGCCAACAGCGGCACGGCAAATCCAGCTACACGCACGACGAGCCGGAGCCGCAGGCGATGCTTGCGCGCGATGCGGAATCCCATTTCCTTGAGCAGATAATTCTCTTCCGTGTTGGGCGGCTCGAGCATTCGCACCGGTCCACGCCGGCCGAGCCCGGTCGCGCTCGCCACAGTGCTTGGCGCTGAGGCGGTATCGATAAAGCGCCAGTAGCTCTCCTTGAGCCACCAGGCGACGGCGATCACAACGATCGTCAGCGCCAGGATGGCGACCGGCCGGGCCCAGAACCGCACGATCAGGTCGAGCAGCAGAAGTCCGCTCATTAGCGCAAGCGCGAAGTAGTTCGGCACGACCCAGCGATTGTGCCACTGGCGGATCGGCTTCAGCGAGCGGTAGATCATTGCGGTGCAGTAGACCGCGCCAACCGCCAGCGCTCCGGCGAGAACGCCGCACAGTCCGCTAACTCCGCCGACACGGCCGAAGATCACCCAACCGACGGCGAAAACCGCCGCGGGAATGAAGGCCGCCACCGACAACACCCCCTCGCGCGACAGCCACGACGTCTTCCACTGCGAGAAAGCGCGCCAGGCGCGCTCGGGCCGGCCGAGATGCAGCGTCGACGAGAGGAGGCCGGCGACTGCGAGAAGTCCTGCGGTCATTAAGGTTAGAGCCCCGAAGCCCGGATTGCTCGGCAGCAGGCCGAGCGGTACGGCGATGCCGGTCAGCGTCAGGAGCGCAAAGCCGGCGCCGGACGCGGTGGTGAAGAAGACGATCGAGAGCGCGGGATGCATTGAAGGATCGGTAGTTCGCGCTTATCGCGACAGCAGCCGGTCAACCCAGCGCAGCAGCTTGTTGTCGCCGATGGGGACCGCCGCTGGCGCTTCGGCGCTTGCTGCCGTGACGCTTCGGGCGTGGCGGGGCGGCAGGTATTTGTTGACGGGCCGATAACCGAGTTCCGGCATCAAATCCTTGCCGCCCCGCGCCGCGACCATTTCCGACACCGCCGAGTTGGGATCACCGAGATCGCCGTAATGCCGGGCATTGGTTGGGCAGACCATCACACAGGCCGGCACCCGTTCGTCTTCGGCCAGGTTTTCGTTGTAGATGCGGTCGATACAGAGGGTGCATTTCTTCATCACCCCCTCGTCCTGGTCGAACTCGCGGGCGCCATAGGGGCAGGCCCAGGAGCACAGCTTGCAGCCGATACAGATATCGGCGTTGACGAGGACGATGCCATCCTCGGCGCGCTTGTAGGACGCGCCGGTCGGGCAGACGGTGACGCAGGCCGGCTCGTCGCAATGGAGGCACGAGCGCGGGAAATGCACCGTGCGTGCGTCCTCGCCCTCGCCTTCCTCGAACGAGTGGACGCGGTTGAACCAGACGCCCCAGGCGCCCTCGCCATAGGGATTGAAATCGGGTAGCGGCGCGGAATGCCCGCCGCTGTTCCATTCCTTGCAGGCGGTCGCGCAGGCGTGGCAGCCGACGCAGACGTCGAGATCGATCACCAGACCGAGCTTTTTCGCGCCCGGATACTGCGCCGGGAGGTCGGTCATCGCTTGTTCCAGCCGTAGCGTAGAATGTCGGGGGTCTTGGGTAACGATGCCGGGTGGCCGAGCACAGCGAAATGCGGCGCGCTTTCGCCGGCTTCGGCGGCCGGGGCCTTCTCGACCCGCACGCGCAAATCGTACCAGGCGGCCTGTCCGGTGACCGGGTCGGCGTTGCTTTCCGGCGCGTCCGGCAAGGTCTCGCCGATCAAATGGTTGAGCAGGAAGCCGCGGGCGAATTCGGGTGAGTTGGCGGCGAGGTTCCAGGCGCCCGCCCGCTTGCCGATCGCGTTCCACGTCCACACCGTGTTCGGGTTGACCCCGTCCATCAGTTTGAGTTGTGCACGAATGCGCCCGGCATGACTGGTGACCCAGACCCAGTCGTCATCTTGCAAGCCGAGGCTATTCGCGGTCATCCGGTTGATAAACAGACGGTTGGCGCCGTGGATCTGACGTAGCCACGCGTTCAGCGAACCCCACGAATGGTACATCGGCATTGGCCGCTGGGTGACTGCATTCAGCGGGAAGGCTTCAGTGTCGACCTGCGCGCCCTCAAACGGCGGATACCAGATCGGCAGCGGGTCGAAATGGGTTTTGATGCGCGCGCGCAGGCGATCGGGCGGTTGGTGCGCGCCGTGCCCTTGCGCCGCGAGGCGAAATTTCTGCAGCGGCTCGACGTAGAGCTGCAACACAATTGGGTCGGCGTTGCCGATGAGGCCGAGCGCCACCGCGTTGTCGAGATAGGCCCGGTTGGCGTGCTTGTAATAGTGCTGCTCCTCCGGCAGCTCGTATTTCCAGAAGCAGCCGTTGTCGATGTAACGCTGGAGCTGGTTCGGGTTCGGCGCGCCCTTGCCGTGCGACTCCCCGTCGACGCCGCGCCAGCCGGCGAGCGGGCCGATGCCCGGCGCGCGCTCGTGATAGGTCAGGTAGTCCTTGTAGCCGGCCGGGTAGCGAGCCGAGCCGTCAGGATTGACGAACGCCGGCAGCCCGAGCCGCGCGCCCAGATCGATCAGCACGTCCTGGAACGGCCGCACGTCGCGGTCGACGGCGAGGATCGACTGGCGGATCGAATCGGCCGGGCCATCGACCTTGCCGATCGGCCGGTCGAGGATCGAGATGCAATCCCAACGCTCGAGATAGGTCGTGTCAGGGAGGATCAGGTCGGCGTAGGCAACCATCTCCGAATAGAACGCATCAGAATAGATGATGCGCGGGATCTTGTAGCTGCCGTCCGCCTCCTTGTCGGTTAGCATGCGCATGGTCTCGGCGGTGTTCATTGCCGAGTTCCAGGCCATATTGGCCATGTACATGAACAGCGTATCGATCTTGTAGGGATCGCCCGCCCAGGCGTTTTTGATCAGCATGTGCATCATGCCGTGGTTGGCGAGCGGTGCTTCCCACGAAAACGCCTTGTCGATGCGCTGCGGATTGCCGTCGGCATCGAGGATCAGGTCTTCTGGCCCCATCGGGTAGCCGAGCGGGGCGCCGGCGAGCGGTTTTCCGGCGTCGACCTGGCCGGGCTTGCCGGCCGGTTTCGGGCCCGGCGGACAGGGCTTTGGGTGCGGCGCTTTGTAGCGCCAGCCGCCCGGCACATCGACCGTGCCGAGGAGCAGCTGCAGCAGATGCAGCGCGCGGCAGGTCTGGAACCCGTTGGAGTGCGCGGAGATGCCGCGCATCGCGTGCATTCCGACCGGCCGGCCGCGCATCGTCTCGTGCCGCCGGCCGGCCCAGTCGGTCCACGGCACCGGGAGTTCGATCGCTTCCTCGAAGGCGACGCGGCCGATCTCCGCAGCCAGTTCGCTGATCCGCGCCGCCGGAACACCGCAGGTCGCCGCCACCGCTTCTGGCGCGTATTGCGGATCGAGATAGCGCTCGGCGATTAGCTGGAACACTGGGACGGCCCTGCGGCCATCGGCGAGCTTGGCCTCGCCGACCATGCGCATCTCGACATCGACGGCAAGCGCGCTGGCGACCGCCCCCTTCTTGTCGAGCACCAGCGGACTGCCCTTGTCGTCGCGGGCAAAGAGACCGTCCTCCGCAGTGCCGGGCGCCTGGATCACCAGCCAGGCGGCATTGGTGTAGCGCGCGAGATAATCGAGATCGACCCGGTCAGCGCGCAGCAGCTCGTGGATCAGCGACAGGACGAACAGCCCGTCCGTGCCGGGCCGGATGCCGATCCACTCATCGGCGATCGCTGAGTAGCCGGTGCGCACCGGGTTGATCGAGATCGACTTGGCGCCGCGGCGCTTCATCGCCGACAGCGAAATCTTGATCGGGTTCGAATCGTGGTCCTCCGCGACCCCGAACATCAGCAACAGCTTGGTGCGTTCCCAATCAGGCTCGCCGAATTCCCAAAAGCTGCCGCCGATCGTGTACATCCCAGCGGCGGCCATATTGACCGAGCAAAACCCACCGTGCGCGGCGAAATTGGGGGTGCCGAACTGTGTCGCCCAGAAACCGGTCATCGATTGCGACTGGTCGCGCCCGGTAAAGAAGGCGAGCTTCTTGGGGTCGTCCGCCCTGATTCGCGACAACCATTCGAGCGCGGTCGCGATCGCCTCGTCCCACTCAATTTCGCGGAACTCGCCGCTGCCGCGCTCGCCGACCCGCATCAGCGGCTTCCTAAGTTTCGCCGGCGATTGCTGATGCATGATCCCGGCCGCGCCCTTACCGCAGATGACGCCGTGATTGACCGGGTGGCGCGGGTTGCCCTCGATGTAGCGGATACCGCCGTCTTTCAAATGAACTTTGATGCCGCAGCGCCCGGCGCACATGTAGCAGGTGGTGTACTTGACCTCGTCGGAGACGCGCGGCGAGGTGTCGATCACCTCGGTCGGTGACCAGTAATCGCGCAACCGCTGACGCCAGCTCATGCCGTTCATCGCGACGGCTCCGCGTTGGGCGGGTTCGGCAAGCCTTCCAGCGAGAAGCCCTGCTCGCGATAAAAGCGCGCCGCACCCGGATGCAGCGGCAGCGGCAGGCCCTTCAGCGCATTCGCGAGCACGATCTGGCGGCCGATCGGATCGATCCCGGCATAAAGCTGCGCCGCGCTGTCGCTCCAGGCGGCTCGAGTGATATCGTGGATCAGCGCCTCGTCGGCGTCGTCGCGCACCACCCAAAGTGCGAAGAAACCGAGCGTTTTTGTGTCGGTATCGACATTGCGATAAACCCCAGCCGGAATCGTCGCCGCACTGTAAAAGGCGTATTGCGCCTGGAGCTTTTCGGCGACGCTGCCGGTGATCGGCACGAGCCGGATCGGCGTCGCCGCCGCCAACTCCTGGATCGCGGGAACAGGAAAGCTCCCGGAAAGGATCATGGCGTCGATTTCACCCGCCTGTAACTCCTCGGCGGCCTGAGCCGGCCGCACGAACTTGCGCACGACATCGCTCTCGCCAAGCCCGGCCGCGGCGAGCAGGACATTCGCATTGGCCGCGGTGCCGGAGCCCGGATCGCCGACCGCAATGGTCTTGCCGGCGAGCTCGTCGACCGAGCGGATCGGACTATCGACGCGGACGACAATGTGCATCGCCTCGGGAAAGAGGCTAGCAATCGCGCGCAGCCGGTGGGCGGGCGGATCATCGGCGAACGCGCCCGTGCCGGCAAAGGCCATGGCCGCAAGATCGGTCTGGACGAAACCGGACTCGATCTGCCCGCTGGCGACGAGCCGGATATTGTCGACCGAGCCTTGCGTCGCTTGCGCCACCGCGACCAGTCCCAGCACGCCGCAATCGCCGCTCTTCGCACAGATGGCACCTTCGACCGGGCTCGAGATCGCGCTAGCGACCACCGCACCGATCTCGAAGAAGCTGCCACCGGTCGCCGCGGTGCCAATGCGGAAGAACCGGGTCTCGGTATCGGCCATCGCGCTCGACGCCATGCCAACAAAAAGCAAGCTGGCGCACGCGAGGCTGCGCCAGCTAAGTCCCATTCGCCACTTCCACGTCTCACCCGGTGAGACAATCATGTGAAATGACACCATGCCTGCCAAGCGATTGCAACCCGTGATCCGCCTCGATTAGCCTTTGCCAAAGCAGCGCCCGGAGCCCGCCCATGCCCGACCCTACCCCCCTGATCGACCTGCGCTCCGATACGGTGACCCGCCCGTCGCCGGAGATGCGTCAGGTGATGGCCGCGGCGACGGTCGGCGACGACCAGTATGGCGAGGACCCGTCAGTCAACCTCTTGCAGCAGAGGATCGCTGTGTTGCTCGGCAAGGATGCCGCGCTATTCGTGCCGAGCGGCACGATGGCGAACCAGATCGCCTTGAAGCTACTGACCCGGCCGGGCGACGACGTCATCGTCGGTCAGAACGCACACATGATGTGCCACGAGGCCGGTGCGGCCGCGGCCAATTCCGGCGTGCAATTCAGCCCGGTCGGCACCGGCGGCAAATTCACCGTCGACGAATTCCGCCAGGCGGTGAAGCCGCGCGGCCATATCGTCATGCCGCCGACCGGCCTCGTCGCCATTGAGAACACGCACAATATGGGCGGCGGCATCGTCTTCCCGCAGGCGGACGCTGTCGCGATTTGCGCTGCCGCCGGCGAGGACGGCATCGACTCCTATCTCGACGGCGCCCGCCTCTTCAACGCGGCCGAGGCGAGCGGCCTGTCGCTCGCCGAGCTAGCGCGGCCATTCGACCTGGTTTCGGTGGCGCTCTCAAAAGGGCTGGGCTGCCCGGTCGGCAGCGTGCTCGCCGGGAACCAGGCGCATATTGGCCGGGCGGTCACCGCCCGCCGCCGCTTCGGCGGGGCGATGCGTCAGTCAGGAATTCTCGCCGCCGCCGGGCTCTACGCGCTCGACCACAATGTCGGCCGGCTCGCCGACGACCATGCCAATGCACGGCTCATCGCAGAGGGTATCGCCGGGCTGCCCGGAGTCAGCCTCGACCTGGACACGGTGCAGACCAATATCGTGATCTGGCAGATGGCGGCGGACGAGCCCGATGCCGCGACGGTCGTCGCCAAGGCCAAAGCAGCCGGGGTGCTAATCTCCGCGCTCGGGCCGCGCACCTTGCGCGCCGTTAGCCACATGGATGTCAGCACCGAACAATGCCTGCGAGCAGCCGAGGTGCTGGCCGACGTTATCGGGCGCGGCTGACGTCCGGCGTCAGTCTTTCATGTAGTACTCAAGGCGATCGCACCCGTTTGGCGCCAGATCGCCGTCCCCGCCGGTCACCACGACGATGACGCTCCCGCCGAGACAGAGAACGAGCCCGCTTAGCCGGTCCTTGTCGGCATAGACGCTGCGGCCCGCATTGCCGCCGGTCTTGATGTTCGTCCACCCTTCCCGCGTGAAGGCGTTTTGCGCCCGGCTGACGCAGACGTCCTGATCCTCGTCGAAATCGTCCGACCACCAGCTTATCGCCGGCGCCGCCCGGGCGGGAATTGAACCGGCGCCAGCCAGCGTCAGCACCGTCGCCGCCACCGTCCCAGCGGCGAAAAATCTTCGCATGCCCATCCTCTTTTCGGCCGGTCAGGCCTGGCGCTTGCGCAGCAGGTATTTCTGCTCGCCGGACAAAACCAACTCGTTCTTCTGGTTATGCACGCTGACCGCGACCGTCACGACACCGGTGGTGCGCTGCGGCGTCAGCGCGGCGACGGTCAGCGCCGGATAAAGCGTGTCGCCCGGGTAAACCGGCTTCAGGAACTTCGACGACTGCTCGATGAAGGCGATCAGCGAGTCGCCGATCACATGTGCGAAAGTACCCGCGCCGGCCGCGGTGAAGCACAGCACCTGGAACCCGTGCGCCAGCGGCCCGGGATGGCCGCGGTCGCGGCAATATTCGATGTCGTAATGGATCGGGTGGTTGTCGCCCGAGACGGTCTGGAACGCGGCGAAATTGGCGTCGGTGACGGTGCGGCTGGGGATGTAAAAGCTGTCGCCAACCTTCAAATCCTCGAAGAACTTGCTCTCCGGGAAGCGGTGCTGCTTGCGGTCGAACTTGGCGCTCATGGCAGCCGCACCGCCCCCTCGGCGGCGAGGCGCGCCTGCGCCGTTACATCGAAGCCGAGGTCGGCCAGGATCGCGCGGCCATGTTCACCGATACGCGGAGCGGGCGACAGCGCGGCATCGGCTTCGGCCGAGATGCCTGGGGTGCGCGGCACCTTGAACAGCGGCATGTCGCCGGGCGCGACCGTCACTGCGCCCCCTGTCGCGACGATATGCGGGTCGACGAGCCAATCGTCGAAGCCGTTGATGCGGTCGGCGAGAATGTCGGCGGCCCGCAACTTTTCCAGGCACGACGCGGTGGTCTCGGCGGCGATCAGCGCGCGCAACGCCTCAAACAGCGGCGCGGCATGCTCGGCCCGGGTCGCGAAGCTGGCGAAGCGCGGGTCTTGGGCCAATTCGGGGCGGCCCAGCGCGCCGACCAGGCGGGCGAATTGCTCCTCGCGGATGAGCGCGATCATCACCCAGCCATCCTTGGTTCGGTACGAGCCGGTCGGCACATTGAGCACCCGCGGGCTGCCGTTTTCGAGGACGTGCTCGGCGAGCCGCTGCCCGAGGATCGCGGCGCCGCATTCGGCGAGACTGACCGCGGTCCGCGCGCCCTTGCCGCGCCGCTCGCGCGCATAGAGCGCGACCCCCAGCGCCTGCGCCGCATAAAGCCCGGTCAGTGTGTCGATGATGATCGCGCCGATACGGTGCGGCGACCCGTCCTCGCCGCGGTTGAGCGCGACCATGCCCGAATAAGCCTGCGCCACCGAGTCGGTGCAGGGCAGGTTGGCGTGGGGGCCGTCCTGTCCGAAGCCGCTGATCGAGGCGTAAACGAGACGCGGATTGACCTCGGCAAGTGCCTCGTAGCCGAGGCCCAGCCGCGCCATCACGCCGGGCCGGTTGTTCTCGATCAGGATGTCGGCGCGCTTAGCTAGATCAAGTGCGATCGAGCGCGCCGCCGGCGTCTTCAGGTCGAGCGCCAGGCTCTGCTTGCCGCGATTGTAATGCGCCGACATCGCGGTGTGATCGCCATAGGCGGTGCCGAGCCCGCGCGACCAGTCGCCGCCGATCGGCTCGATTTTAATGACCTCGGCACCGTGCATCGCCATCAGCATCGCGCAATAGGGCGCGGCGATGCCCTGCCCCAGATCGAGGACGCGCAAGCCGCTATAGGCGCCGTCAAAGCTCATGCCTTTTCCGTCCCCAGCCATACCTTGACCGCCTGCGCCGCGGCCTGCTCGGCGCGCTGCGCGATCTCGGCGTCCGACAAGGTCGAGAGCGGATGGTCAATCACCACCGCCGCTAGATCGGGCATGCCGAGCGCGTCGCGCTGCATGTTCGCCTCATGGAGAAACTCGGTCGTCACCACCACGGCGGTGGGCCGCCCCAGCGCCTCGAGAGCAATGCCGTCATGCGTACAGCACGACGTGCACGACCCTCAATCGCCGATCGCGGTCAGGACGATGTCGTTGTTCGCGGCGATCTCGGCGATGAGCGCCGGATCGGCGATCTTCGAGAAACTCTCCTTCTTGTAGTAACTGACCACGCCAATGCCGTGCCCGGCTTCGAGCAGCGCCGCCGTTTTGCGCAGCAACCGGTTGGCGTTCCACTTGGTGTTGTCGAGGATGCCGAGTCGTAGGCCCTTGAGCGCCGCCGCGCGCGGCGCCAACTCGACCCGCCCGGCATCGACCCGCCCGCGCGGATCGAAGACAGTGAATTCATCCATGGTGTCCATTGGCGGCCCCCCTCGCCCTCCTGTTAACCCTGTTTCTGCTGGAAATTTCAGGTGCCGGCATTCCGTATTGTCGTCTTACCATCATTCGCTACGACACAATTGCGGCGATTTTAGTGTCGTTGCGCGCTCACAGGTAGCACGTTCCATCGACACAGACCGGGCCGGACGGGCCGCCGCCTTCGATGCCGCGCAGCACCGGCGACGACATATGCCCCCAGCCGGGGATAAAGGCGGAGAACCGTCCCGCCGTGCCGCCGATGACGAACAGATGGATGTGGTCGGGGCTCGGCACGATCGGGATGCGCGAGTCGAGCTCGCGCTTGTACCAGCGCGGCAGGTTGCGGTTGTAGATTTTGCCGTAGCGGTGGTTGAAGGCGAGCGCGCCGAACAGATTGCCCGAGTGCAGGTGCAGGTAGTTGCGGATGTCGTGCCGAGTCCAGCCCTTTGCGGCGATGGTGCGCGCGTGCTCCGGCCCGATCACCACCGCGCAATGGCCGCTCGACACCGCGTTGTTGTTGGCGATCGTGCTCATCGCCGAGCAGATCGTATCGAGGATGCCCTCGGGATCATCGGCGACATGGTTGGTGCAGCTGTGCGGCGGCTCGGCGGCGATAACGAAGACGGTCGAGTCTTCGGGCGCGAACCCCTTCTCGACGTGGTAGGGGGCGAATGGGCTCTCGGCTTCGTTCTCGGCGACGCAATAGGTGTATTTGCCGGGGTGGCCGAGGGTCGATTTGTCGAGATCGCCCGGCGTGCCGCCACCGACATTCAAGAGAATGAGGCGGATCGCCCGGCCGATCGTCGCATTGGCGCGATTGCCCGATCCGAAGGCGTTAGCGCCGCCGTTCATGCCGATCTCGCGCGCGACCGGACCGTTGACGACGAGTAGCGGTCCGGCCATGTGCGTCGTCGCCTGAACGCCGTTGAGGTTAAAGGCTTGCGTCGTCAACGCCAGCATCGCCGCGCGCACCACCGGCGCGTATTCGGGCTTGCATCCGGCCATCACCATGTTGACCGCGAGCACCTCGCGGGTGAGGCCGCCATAGCGCGGCGGCACCTTGCATTCGAGGAAATCGGGCTCGCCGCCGAGCGCGGCGATGCAAGCGGCAACCCGCTCGGCGGTCGGCGGCACCACCGGCAATCCGTCGGTCCAGCCTTGCGAGAAATACCACTCGACGAGATCGGTATCGGCCGGAACGCGGGAAATGGTCAAGGTGCTGTCAGGCATGGCGGCGATCTTATGTCACGGATGGCGGCTGCAGCCGAGTCGCGCTACCGGTCGCGAGCGGCCAGCGATAGCGATCGAAGGTGAGACCGACCACCTCCATCTGCCCGTCGATTTGCGCGCCCGACCCTTCAGCGACGCGACGCGAGCGGGTGTTGTGCGGCAGGATGGCCGAGATCGCGTAAGAGAGCTGCAGCACGTCGCGCGCATAATCGCGAACGCAGCGTGCCGCTTCGCTCGCGAAACCCCGGCCCCAGACGGCGGGATCGAAGGTGTAGCCGAGCTCGCACTCGAACGTCAGCGCGACGTCGTCGGGCACTCCCTCGCGCCCGAACCATCCTCGCCGTATCCCGCGTTCCGGCGCCGCGTTCTCGACGACAAGTTCCATCAGGCCGCAGCGACCGATCAGCGCGCCGTCCTGCTTGCGCAGCACCGCGAGGTATCCGAGCGCCTGCATCTCGTAACTGGTCAACGTTGATTGCAGCCACGCGTCGGTCTGCTGGGGCGTGCGCGGCCGGCCTTCGGGATAGAGACCCTGCGCGACCTCCGGAAGCGCATGGATGCGGGTGAAGAATGGCAGATCGGCGGGCGCGACCCGCCGCAGCAGGAGGCGCGCCGACTCCAGTCGGTCGGTGCCGTGCGCGAGGGTCATCGCCGTGAGTAATGCGAGCCCATGCTGGTCGCGTAACCGGGCTCGACCCGGACATCGACCAGCGCGACGCCGCCGGCTTCGACGGTCTCGATTGCGCTGCGCAGGGTGCGCACCAGCTCGCCAGGATCGCGCACCGGGCCGAAACCGGTCGCGCCCTGACCGCGCGCCAGGGTCGCGATATCGGGTTCGGGGTCGGCGATGCGCTGACCGATCCAGCGATTGCCGACCGGGCGGTTGCGCTGTCGCGCCATGCGGTCCTGGTGCAGCTCATCGTTGAAGAACGAATTGTTGTTGGCAACGACGATCAGCACCGGGATGCGGTAGTGGACAGCGGTCCATAGCGCGGTGACGCCCATCAGCGTGTCGCCGTCGCCGAGAACCGCGATCGGCAGCCTGCCGCTACCGCGCAGCGCCAGCGCGGCGCCGACAGCCATCCCGGGTCCGCCGCCGATCCCGCCGCCGCCATCGCCACCCAAGAGGTCGAGTGGGTGCGCGGTCTCCCAGGCGTGGCCGCCCCAGGCGAGCGGGGTGCGGATCAGGCAGGTCTGCCGGCTGCCGACCGCATCGCGCAGGCCGGCGGCGAGCGAAACCGGGGTGATGACGTTCGGCGGCGCGCTCGGAGCGCTGCCGACAGGCGCGGCGGCCTCCTTCCGCTCGGCCCAACCCGATGCGCGCGGCTTGAGCAGCGGCAGGATCGCCGCGACCGCGACATCGGGCTCGACCGCCAGATGCAGGTCGATCGGCGGCAGGCCCTGGTAATCCATGCTCCAGCCGTTGTGGAGCTGGTGGTCGAGCGAGGCGAGGATCACCTTGCTCGCAACCTCCTTTCCGTCCCACGCGGTCTTGAGCGCGCCGCCGAGATCGACCCAGTCGAGGCTCAGCACGACATCGGCCGCGCGCAGCACGGCGCAGGCCTCGGGGCTCGGATTGTTGCCGGCCGGCGGGCCCTGCAACCTGTGCGCCGTCGGGAAGGTGGCGCCAGTCTTCGGATCGGTCAGCACGATCGCGCCGAGCGCTTCGACGAGCTTGAGCCGCCGCTCCCACGCCTCCTCACTGCGCGCCACCCGGCCCATCAAGATCACCGGGGTCTTCGCCCCTTGCAGGAGCTCGGCGGCTTCCTTCGCCGCCTCGGGATCGGGGGCGACGCTCCGCGGGCGGCGCGCACGCTCAGCCTTGGGCAGCGGCGGCAAATCGCCAATGCGGGTCTCCTGCAACGCCGCGTCAAAGCAGACATAGACCGGCCCGCAGGGCGGGGTCGTCGCGATCTTGTAGGCGCGCAACACCGATTCCGGCACCGCGCCAACCGAGGCCGGCTGGTCGTCCCATTTGGTGTAGTTGCGGATGAGCGCGCCCTGGTCGGCCGCGGTGTGGATCCAGTCGATCCACGGCCGCCGCTTGTCGGCGGCGACCGGCCCGGTCGCGCCCAAGAGCACCACCGGTACACGGTCGCACCAGGCGTTGAACACCGCCATCGTCGCGTGCATCAGCCCGACATTGCTGTGGACGATCGCCCCCATCGGCTTGCCGGTGACCTTGGCATAGCCATGCGCGATCGCCACCGCGTGCTCCTCGTGCAGACAAAGCAGCATCTGCGGTGCCTGGTTGCCGAGGAGGTTGACCAGGCTGTCGTGCAGCCCGCGATAGGAGGCGCCGGGGTTGAGCGCGACATAGGGCAGGCCGATCTCGCGCAGCATCAGCGCCATCACGTCGCTGCCCCAATAGTCGCCGGTCTCGTTGGCCAGCGCCGGGCGCTCGATCGCGCCCGGACCCTGTCCCGCGTCGCTCCCCCTATCGCCCATGGGTGCCCCCTCTATCGGACACGCGGATTAGATCAGCCTGGCCGGGAAATGCCAGTGCTTAACGCAGAACGGGGCCGCGGCTGACGCCGCGACCCCGCGCGAGTTGGCCCGGCCCCGATAGAGAGCCGGGCTTTATCGTCGGTTACGACTTGTTCTGACCGGCGACGAGCCGATCCTTGATCTTGGCGTACTCGGCGTCCGACAGGATCTTCTTCGAGGTCAGCTCGCTCGGATCCTTATAGGGGCGCCCCTGCACGATCTTGGCGGCGTCGCCGTCGGTCATGCCGGGCAGCGCCTTCAGATCGGCGGCCGTCGCGGCATTGATGTCGACCATCGCCGCCTTTGGCGCGGGCGTGGTCTGCGTTACCGGCTTGGCCGGAACAGCAGGCGCGGGATGCGCGACCGTACCGGGGAGGTCGGCCGCGAAGACCGGTGCCGCGATCGTCAAGGCCAGAAGGCCAATCGATAGTGGGGAGAGCTTCAACATCGTAGTCTCCGAATTGGGACGAGAAGGTTCGTCACCGCCCAAAACGAAACCTTCGGTGAAGTTCTTCCCGCTTCCACACAAACGTCATAATTAAGGTAATTCAGCCGTAATTACTTCGACAATGGAATAAAACGGCGTTGCCTAGAAACAATCATTTGACGTTCCCGGCACGATAGCCATCGCTCAAGGTCTGCAGGAAGGCGATGATGTCGGCGCGGTCCTGTTCGGACAGCGCCGGCGCGTCGCCCGGACGACGGTCAAAGGGCGGCTCGACATTGACATTGCCGTGGTATCGGGCCGGAAGATCGTCGAATTTGGTGACGGTGCCATTGGCCGCCGGGAAGTAATATTTGCCGGGATCGGTGTCGCGTTCGACGTAAAAATCGAGCACTTCCTTGAGGCTGTGCATCACCCCGTTATGGAAGAAGCTCTGGCGCAGCGCGACATTGCGCAGGGTCGGGGTGCGGAACTGGCCGCTATATTCGGCGCGGTCTAGGAAATCGGTGCGCAGCGGCCCGCACAGGCCGAGATCGAAATAGGCCGGGTCCTTGTTGGCGGCGATCTCCGGGTTGCGCGGCACCCCCAGCGCGTTGAAGCCGAAATCGGTGAATTGCGGCGCGGTGCCATCGGCAGCGCGGGCGCTGCGATGGCAATGCGCACAATTACCTTTGGCGGGATCGTCGAAGAGGACGAGCCCGCGCGCCTCCTGCGCGGTCAGCACCGCCTCCCCGGCGAGAAAGGCATCGTACTTGCTGGTGTAGGGGTAGAAATCCGCCGGACTCTGCTCAAAGGCCTCGAGCGCTTCGACAATCGCCGCGAACGCTTTGGTCCGATCGTCGAAGACCTTAGGCCCAAAAATCTTGCGCAGCGCCGCGGCATGCGGCGACTTGGCAACCGCCACCACAACCGAGGCCTCGTCGGGTTTGGCCATCTCGAACGGCGACAGCAGCGGCACCCGCGCCTGGTCGCGGCCGCGGTCGACGCGCCCGTCCCAGGTGAGCCCGCCGGTCGGGCCATTGTCGATGCTTGGATCGCCCTCTTCTTCGGAGTCGAAATAATGCTCGGTGAACTGCGGCACCGACTGCAGGTAGCGCAGCGATGGCGTCGCCCGCAGCCCCGGCTGCTTCAAATCGGCGCCGCCGAGC
>DATNJF010000062.1:0-2991 GCA_035604035.1 Allostellaceae bacterium
GCCAAGTCCGCGAGGCCGACGAAATGCATGCCGCCTTGCATGATGGGATGTTCGATGCCCAATAGCTCGGTAATGCGGGTCTTCATGGGTGTGATCCTGACCAGGAGATTGCCTTGGTCGATCGTAGGGCTAGAGCCGAGCAAGTTGCCGAGGCATGTTGCCCGCCAGCATGCCATGCGGCCAGGGCCTAGTACCTCTGCACAGGGATTATGACTCTTTGGTTGGGTCTGGGTAAGCGTGGGCCATTTTGGTCCGGGCGCGTTCGGTGGTGAACATCCACTTGATGCGGGCGCCATGGGCATTGCGCTGGCGCTCCCAGGCAGCGATTTCGGCGACTAGGTGTTGGCGCTCGCCGATGCGCCGGTCGAGGCACTGGCCGCGCAGGACGCCGATCTCGATCTCCACCATATTGAGCCAGCTGGCGTGCTTGGGGGTGTAGTGGAACTCCAAGCGGCGCAGGATCCTACGGGCTTCCGGGGCCGGGAAGGCGTCGTAGAGCGCGCCGGAGGAATGGGTCGAGAGGTTGTCGAGCACCACCCGGACCTGGTCGGCCTGGGGGTAGTCGGTGTCGACGAGTTCGCGCATGCATTCGGCGAAGTCGCATGCCGCCCGCTGGTCGGTGACCTTGACTCTCCGCC
The DNA here is from genome assembly GCA_035604035.1 of Allostellaceae bacterium. Classification (GTDB taxonomy): domain Bacteria; phylum Pseudomonadota; class Alphaproteobacteria; order ATCC43930; family CGMCC-115725; genus DATARH01. Next base: position 639 of record DATNJF010000062.1, read on the forward strand.
AGGACCGATGGACATCGAGAAAGACGAACAGATTGACCGTGCCGTTGCGCCGATACTCGCAGTCGTAGCGCTCAAGCTGCCCCGGCTTGGCCGGGATCGGCTCGCGGACCTCGCCGATGAGCTGGGTCGGGCTTTCGTCGAAGCACACCACCGGGCGCTTGGGATCGGGAGCCTCGGCATAGAGATCGAGCACGTCTTCCATGCGGGCGACATAGGCGCCATCGACCCGCGGAATGCACCACATGTCCTTGCGCCAGGGCTTGAGGTCATTCTCGGCCAGGCGCCGGCGCACCGTCTCGCGGGAGATGCCATCATGCTCGGTGAGCCTGACCATCGCGCCGGCCAGCAGCTCCAGGGTCCAGCGCGCCCGGCCCTCGGGCGGTGTGGCGCAGGCAGTCGCCACCAGCAGCGCCTCCTCCTTGCCGGAGAGCTTGCGTGCCGCCCCAGGCCGCGGCTCTTCGCTGAGGGCTGCTTCCAGATTGCCTTCGACAAAGCGCCGCTTGGTCCGGTACACCGTCGACCCGCCGACGACAACACCGATCGCAATGTCTTCATCGCTGGCCCCGGCATCGGCGGCTAACAGGATCTGCGCCCGTTTGAGCTTGCGCACGGCATGCTTGCCACCGCTCAGCAGCGCCGTCAGTTGCTCGCGCTCGGCTTGGCTCAGGTCTACCCGGTAACGTACATTCATCGCTGCCCCCTTGATGGTGAGGGCACAACAGATGAATCAGATGCCGGGCGTTTGTCTCCCCTCTTCTGGACCCAGCTTTACCCCCAAGCAGGGGCAGTATCTGGCCTTCATCCACGCCTACACCCTGGTCTTGGGCCGGCCGCCAGCCGAAGCAGACATGCAACGCCACTTCCGCGTCACCCCGCCTTCCGTCCACCAGATGGTGCTCGCCTTGGAGCGCGCAGGCCTGATCCGCCGACAGCCCGGCGTCGCCCGCAGTATCCAGGTCCTGGTCGACCCTCAAGGGCTGCCACCCCTAAGCCCCAGCATCCATCAACTCGTCAAATCCTCCGTGCAGAGGTACTAGTCCCTGAGGCGGCCGTTGAAACGTAAGCGGTCAGGGGATGCCGTTCAGGTGGTAGGGTAGTTCCACGGCAGGAGAGCGTCGAGCCGGCGATTGAGCCATCCGGCGGCGATGCGCTCGAGGGTAAGCTTGAGCCAGGCGTGCGGATCGACATTGTTGAGCTTGGCGGTTGCGAGCAGGGTGGCGAGCGTAGCCCATGTCCGTCCGCCGCCGTCTGATCCGGCGAAGAGAGAGTTCTTGCGCGTGATGGTTTGCGGTCGAATGGTTCGCTCGACGATATTGTTGTCGATGTCGAGCCGGCCGTCACGAAGGAAGCGCTCGAACTCGGCGCGCCGGCGGGTGCCATATCGAATCGCCTCGGCCAGTTTGGACTTGCGGGGGATGCGCTCGAGCTCGGCCTCCCAGCGCTCGAACAGCTCCGCGACGATCGCGGCGGATGCCGTGCGCCGTGCCGCCTGGCGGATATCGGGGGCACTGCCGCGGATCTCCTGCTCGACGGCCCATAACCCGGCCATGCGCTCGACCGTCCAGGTGGCGGTGTCGGACAGCCCGGCAACGTGAAGTTCGTAGAAGTAACGCCTCAGATGCGCCCAGCAGGCCGACAATGTGACCGGACCACCGGCGCGATGAGGGTCGGCGAGACGCTTGTAGGCAGCATAGCCGTCGCTTTGCAGCAGCCCCGAGAAACCGGCAAGGTGCTGGTCGGGGCGATCTCCGCCGCGGCTGTCTTCAAAACGATAGGCCACCATCGGCGGGCCAGTGCCGCCGAACGGCCGGTCGTCGCGCGCATAGGTCCACAGCCAGGCGATCTTCGCCTTGCCGGCACCGGGCTCCAGCGTCGGCAACGTCGTCTCGTCGGCGAAGACGCGCTCGCCGGCCCGAATGTGATGCAGGACGCGCTCGGCGAGCGGCTCCAGATGAAAGCCGATCCGGCCCATCCAGCCGGCCATGAGATTGCGGCCGAGCTCGATCTGCTCACGGCCAAAGATGGCCTCTTGTCGATAGAGCGGCAGTCCATCGGCGTATTTAGCAACGGCGATGTGGGCGAGCAGCGCCTCGGTCGGAATCCCGGCCTCGATCAGATGAGCCGGCGCCGGCTCTTGCGTAATACTCTCATGGCAGGCAGTGCAGGCATAGCGCGGCCGGCGGGTGACGATCACCCGGAACTTCGCCGGGACCATGTCGAGGCGTTCGGATACATCCTCGCCGATCTTGACCCGCTCGATGGAGCCGCAAGCGCCACAGGCCGCCTCGGGTTCGATGACCACTTCGATCCGCTCGAGGTGCGCCGGCAGCTTCTTGCGCGGCCGTGGGGTGCG
>DATNJF010000063.1:0-8401 GCA_035604035.1 Allostellaceae bacterium
GACATCGATCGTTTCGTGCCGCGTGATCGGATCAACAAGACCTATGTCGACACCGCTTATTACATGTATCCAGACGGCGATCTGGCCTCCGATGCGCTGCTCGCCGTGCGCGTCGGCATGCTGCGAAACGAGCGCGTGGCGCTTGGGCATGTTCGGATTGGCAATCGCGAACTCCCCGTGCTCATCGAGCCCTATGAGTCGGGTTTGCTGATGTCGACCCTCCATCCCGACGAAGATCGATATCCGAGCGAATTTACCGAGCGAGCCGAAGATTCCGTGCCCCCTGACATGATCGACATTGCCGGTGACGTCATCAAACGACGCGCTGATGACTTCAAGGCTGGGGACTCTGTCGCCAGACGGGAGCCAGCGCCTCTGGCGGCCCGCCCCCCTAGCCGGCGGCGGCCCTGACCAAAGTGGCCGGCGGATAAGCTGACGGTAACGTCAGGAACCATCGTCTGCGTATTGTATCGTCGTCGCAGACAGGCCGGGAGCGCAGGAGGGGGACGATGCAGTTCGGCTACTTCACGCTGAGCGACAACCACTACGAAAACAACGTACGGACCGCCAACGATCTCATCGCCGATATCCTCGACGAGGCGGTCTATGCCGAGGAGGTCGGGCTGCATTCGGCGTGGATCGGCGAGCACCATTTCTCGACCCTGGGCGTCTTGTCCTGCCCCGATCTAGTGCTGGCGCAGGTCGCGGCGCGCACCAAGAAGATCCGCCTCGCCCCGGCCGTCACCGTGCTGCCGCTGCATCACCCGATCCGCGTTGCCGAGCAATGGGCGACTTTGGACATGCTGTCGGGCGGGCGGGTCGATTTCGCCGCCGGGCGCGGCTACGATCGCCGCGAATACGGGCCGCTCGGCGCCTCGTTCGAGGATAATCAGGCGATCTTCGAGGAGGGATTCGAGATCGTCCAGCGCCTGTGGGCGAGCCCCGAGCCCCTCACCCATCGCGGCAAGCATTATCAATTCGATGACGTCGCGATCACCCCACAGCCGGTGCAGCGGCCGATCCCCGCCTATGTCGCCTCATTTTCGAAGCCATCCATCGAGTTGGCGGCTCGATTGGGCATGAACCTCATCGTCGCGCCGTTCGCCGCAGCGATGACCTTTGGCGGGTTGCGCCAAGTGCACGAGGTCTACGACGAGGCCTGCCTCCGTCACGGCAACAAGCCCGAGCGGCTGATGTGCAGCTATTTCCTCCACTTCGCCGACAACCCGGCCGCCGAGGAGGCTGCCCGCGCGCGCCAGATCCGCTACTACAAGGAATGCGCCATCGCCGCCTTCCCCGGCGACCTCGCGACCGCGCCGCCGAGTTATCGCTATTTCGTCGAGATCGTCGACCGGCTCGCCAAGGTGCGGCCACAGGATCTCTCCGACAATTCGGTGCTGCTCGGCACACCGGGGCAGATCGTCGACAGCCTGAAAAAGGTTGAGGCCGCCGGGGTCGCCGAGGTGATCCTTTACGTCACCGTCGGCCTCAAGCCGCATGCCCAAGTCAAGGACGAGATGGCCCGTTTTATGGCTGAGGTGGCGCCGGCCTTCGCCTGAGCCTCAGGCGAATCTTCAGAAAAAATTCACCAAGTGTGACGTGGATCACAGTTGCCAAAGACTGCGATGCCTATCTCCAACCCACGCGATTTGGTTTCTGGGACGACTGCCATGACCTACAACACGATGACCGGCTGGATCGAGATCGCCGACGAGCGGCACTTCGTCGAGACGGCGATGGCCGAGCGCATGCCGCAACCGAGCGAGCGTCAGCATCTTCATCTCGGCTCGGCGATCTTCAGCCTGCCGTGCCGCGTCCTCGACGCCCTGGTGCACCACCACGCGGAAGACACGCGCCACTAGACGAGACCGCTGCTTTCGCCGCCCGCCGGAAACCGCTAAAACAAGGGCCTGCCCAATCCTACAGGACGTCGGATGCAGGCCCCGACCGCGATCGAGAAGCGCAGGCTGTTCGAGGGCCATGCCCTCTTCGGCAAGCTGGCGCCGGACGACCTCGACGCGCTGTTGTCGCATGCGCGGGTCGAGCATTTTCCGGCCGGGCGCGAAATCTTCGCCAAGGGCTCGCCCGGCCGCAGCATGATGGCGATCCTCGCCGGCAGTGTGCGGATCAGCGCGCCCACGCCCGCCGGACACGACATTGTCCTGGCGATCCTCAATTCCGGCGAGGTGTTCGGCGAGATCGCCGTGCTCGACGGGCAGGATCGCACCGCCGATGCGACCGCGATCGCCGACAGCTACCTCCTGGTGCTCGATCACCGCGACTTCATGCCCTTCCTGGAGCGGCGGGCCGATCTCTGCATCCTTTTCTTGAAGCTCCTGTGCCAGCGCCTGCGGCTCACCGACCGCCAGGTCGCCGAGGCGATGTTCGGCCGGCTCGAGGACCGCATGGCCAAGGCGCTGGTGCGCCTCGCCGGCGGCTCCGCGCGGGCCGGCCACGGCGCGGTGCTGCGCCTGTCGCAGCAGGAATTGGCCGGCATGGTCGGCGCGACCCGCGAAAGCGTCAACAAGCAGCTCCAGATCTGGCAGGGCGCCGGCAAGCTGCGCCTGGGCAAACGGCTCATCGAAATCCCCGACCTCGCCGCGATCGAGGCGCTGACGTAAAGTCGGGGCTAGATTCCGCTGGCGCGGAATGCGGCTCCAGCCGAAGGCGGCGCGGAGCACCGCCGCACTTGATAGGGACTCAGCATGGACCTCAACCAACTGAAGGAAGCGGCCATCGAGGCGACGACGCGCGCGCTGCAGCAGAAATTCGATGTGATGCCGAGCGAGGAAAGCGACGAGTGGGAGGATGAATACCGCCGCCAGTTCGCGCTGATGAAGCAGCGGTATGCGGTCGACACCAAAGCGATCGTTCGCCCGCCGGTCAGCGCGGGTCCGGCGCTGCAATTGCCTGAGCTGACCGGCGACCGCGAGCACATCCACTGGGCCGAGCAGGTGCGCGCCGACCGAATGCGCGAGGTCACCGACGCGGCGCGTCGCACCTGGATGGCCCGGACCTGGACCCGCGCCAAGCTTTGGGTCGACACCCGCGACGTGCCGGTCGCGACGCTTCTCCAACGCACCCAGGCGCAATACGACGACTACCGTCGCAAAACCAACGAGCAGCAGAAAGCCACTGCCGCTGCGGCGCAGCAGAAGGCCGCCGCCATCGCCACGCACCAGGCGAAGCTGCAAAAGGCCGGGATCACCGAAGAGGGGCTCATCGAGCTGATCGACGCCAGCGAACGCATGACGCCGACCCCGCTCACCGACAAGCTCGCCGAGCTTTCGGGCGTCGACCGCAATCTGCGTGTCTTCGCCACCGCCGACCCGAAGACGCTGCTGGTCAAGGAAAAGAACCTGACCGGGAGCCACGATTACGGCATCGAGCGCGACGAGGGTATCGTCGCCGACCTCAAACTGTTCGCCGCGGCGCCCGCTCCCTAACGATGCCCGACGCCGACACCATCCCGGTCATCGACCTCGCGCCCTATCTCGCCGGCGTTGCTGGCGCGCTCGACCGCGCCGCCGAAGAACTACGCGTCGCGCTAACCGAGATCGGCTTCTATTTCATCACCGGTCACGGCGTGCCGCCGGAGCTGACCCGCGACACGTACCACGAGGCCGCGCGTTTCCACGCCCAGCCGCTCGACAAGAAGCTCGCGATCAAGCTCGACAAGCACAATGTCGGCTACTTGCCGCTCAAAGGCGACACACTGCGTACCTCGACCGTCGCCACCGTCACCAAGGCCAATCTCAACGAGGCGCTGTTCGTCGCCCGCGACTTGCCTCCCGACCACCCCGACGTCGTCGCCAACCGCCGCTTCCGCAGCGCCAATCAGTGGCCCGCCGGCCTGGCGGGGTTCCGCGAGAGCGTCACTGCCTATTGCGATGCGATGGAGGGGCTGGTGCGGAAACTGGTGCCACTGTACGCCCGCGCGCTCGGCCTGCCGGCCGGGTATTTCGACGCGCCGTTCGCCGAGCCGCAATACAAGCTGCGGATGACCCACTACCCGCCCGAGCCCGGCGCACCGGACGACGAGTTCGGCATCGCCCCGCATACCGACACAAGCTTTCTGACGCTGCTCGCGCCCAACGCGGTGCCGGGACTCTCGATCCGCAGGCAAACCGGCGAGTGGATCACCGCGCCCGCCATTCCCGACGCTTTTGTGGTGAATGGCGGCCAGCTCCTGCAGCGCTGGACCAACGACCATTTCCTCGCCACGCCGCACTGCGCCGTCAACCGCTCGGGCGGCGAGCGCTACGCGCTGGCGTTTTTCTGCGACAGCAACATCGATCGGCCGATCGCCGCGGTGCCGACCTGCGTCGGGCCCGACAACCCGCCGAAATACGAGACGACCTATTACACCGACTACATGATCCGCTATCAGCAGCAGAGCTATAACGTCTTCGGCGAGACCAAGGATGCCGCGGAATAACGCACGGCGTTAGTGGATAGCGCGGCACTTATCCGCCTTACGCTTATCCGTCGCGTCACATGACATCCCCGCACGGGTGAGCTAGGATCGCAGTCGAACCCGTTGTGGGATCGATAAGGCGAGCGAAAAATCGCCAACCGTGAACAGGAGCAACAAGTCGATCCGGTGGCATTTCTTGCGGCCGTCAGAACTTGCGAGACGTCGATCCGAGAATAGGCAACCTCTATAGAAACTAGGTACCGTTAAAGAAACACGCCGGCCTCGCCCGTTTTGCGCCACCGCTTGGCACCCCCGGTTTGACAATCTGGGAGGTCTCCATGGCGCAAGCGCGCTCGATTGCCGGATCCGCTAACACCGCCGGCTTTGTGCTCGGCCGAAAGCTCGACAGCATTCCGTTCAGCGGCTACCACATCTTGATCATCGCCGTTCTCGCGCTCGTCGGCTTTATTGAGGGCTACGATCTGGTGATGACCGGTTCGCTGTTGGTGCTGGCGAAGGAGCCGCTGCATCTGACCGGGCCCGACATCCGCTGGCTCGCCGTCGGACCGACCTTGATGCTGTGCGTCGGCGGCTTCGCGTCTTCCGCGGTATCGGATCACTGGAGCCGCAAGACCGTGATGCTGATCGGGGTGATCGCCACCACAGCCATGACCCTGTTGATCCCACTGGTGCAAAATTCCGAACAGCTGATCATCGTGCGGCTGTTGACCGGCCTTGGTGCGGGCGGCGCGGTCTCGGCGGCATTTCCGATCGCCGCCGAACTGATGCCGGCGCAGCACCGGCGCACCTATGGCGCGATCTATGAGGTGTCGCTGGCGATCTCCTTTACCGTGGTGCCGTTCCTCGCCTCCCTGCTCGCGGGCAACGCCGACGCCTTCCGCTTTCTGGCGCTGCCGGGCGGGTTGGCGATAACCGTCGTGCCGGTGCTGGTCTATTTCGTGATCCCTGAAAGCCCGCGCTGGCATCTGCGCAGGGGTCAGGCGCAGGCCGCGGTCGACATCGTCAACCGGATCATCCGGCGAGGCGGCAACCGCGTGCATCTGTTGACGGTCGCCACGCTCGGGGATCATCAGGAAGCCGCCCGCGAGCAGCTTCCACCCTATTGGGCGTTGTTCGCTCCAGGCCAGCTGCGTTGGACCACGGTCGGCATTCTCAGCGGCATCTGCGCCGGCACCGCGTATTTCCTGATTTCGGTGCTGCTGCCCAAGGCGCTGGTCGATCAGGGCCTCGCCGTCAGCGCCGGCTTCGCGCTGACGTCGCTGGTGTATTTCGCCAGCATCCCGGGCAAGGCGTTTACTGGCTTTCTGATGGAGATCATCGGGCGGCGCTGGACGATCGCCTACGCGCTCGCTGGATCGCTTCCGGGCCTGTGCCTGATGCTGATGGCGCACCAGGCGGGGGATTACGCGACGGTCGTCATGGTCGCCGGCGCGCTGATCACCGGCTTCACCGTGCTGTCTGCCTTCACCGCCACGCGGGTCTATCTCTCCGAGCAGTTCCCGACGGCATTGCGCGGCCGTGGGCACCTCTTCGGCGAGTCGTTCGCGCGGCTGTTCGCCGGTGGCCTAGCGCCGTTTCTGATGGAGCCGTACACCGGCTCGGCGACGATCTTCTTCGGCACGATCTTGGTGGTGGTGGCGATCGGCGCCTTTATCCCGCTGGGCCTCGGCCGCGAGACGGTCGGCCAGCTCGAAACGGTGACCGAGGGCGTGCCGGCGCTCGCCTGACGGGGTCGCAAGCGGGGCCGCTTCGCTGTGCCGGGCGAGGCGGCCTCGCTTTCAGATTACCTGCTATCTCGGCTCAAATCCCGGGAGCTCGTGCTGTTCGCGCAGGGCGCGGCCGAGGCGCTCGTCCTGGCGACCCCGTTGCTCTAGGTGCTCTCAACGGACGGGAGCCGGGTCCATTGCGCTTCGACGCGGCCAAAAAACGACGGCGGCAAGCATCGAGCCCGTGAGTGCGGGGCTCAGCGTTAGCCCTAAATCCAGCCGGTGCCGGCTGGCGAGTAAATCACCCATCGCGGTGCCGCGGCGCGAGCCGCCACAGTGCTCGCCCAGGGGTTAAAGAAAGCCATCCACGGCCATGCGCCAGGCGCATTGCGGCCCGACACCGCGCCCGGCGGCGTTGCCGCTCCACAAATTTCGGCGCATTGTTCGCGGACGACCCAACGAAGGAAGATCGGCATGGCCGCTCAGCCGCAGACGACGCTCAGCAATACGGGCAAGCCGCAGGCGCTCTACGAGAAGCTCGAAGAACGCATCCTCGCCCGCGACCAGAAGGGCGCGAGCGACGTTTATTACGACCTCGTGCGCGCCGGCCGGCCGATGACCGAGATCGTCGCCGAGGGTGTGCGCATCCACGCGCCTTACACCCATGTGCCCTATCACGAACGGATCGACGACGGCTACGTCAACTTCGTCAACAATGACCATTGCCTATTGTCGGCGCGCGCCTCGCTGCAGTTGTCGAAGCTGGTGCCCGAGGATTGCGCCGCGCTGCCCTACGCGCAGACGGTCTGGTACATCCCGACCGGGCTCGACATCTGGAACCAGAAGATTTTGAAGGCGCCCGGCCATTACGCGCGCGCCCCGGGTTGGTCGATGCCGCCGGGCCCGCCGCCGATGCCGGAGGTCGCCTGGGCCGACCAGGAGCCGGAACATCTCGACGGCCCACTGCAGGAGCGGCTCGACCATTGGATGACCTTGGTCCAGCGCGGCAACGTGCTCGAAGCCTACCGCGTCTTCCTCGGCCTCATGGAGAACCCCAGCGAGCGCAAGGCGGTGCTGGCCCAGCTTGTCCATGCCGGCTTGATGGATGTGCAGGACCGCGCGCTCTACAACCGCTCCTACACGACCGGGCACAAGGCGTTCCGCGCCCGCGCCACGGTCGACCTCGGCAATTTCCTCGGCTGGGACGACGCGCATAACGTCGTCTATGCCGGCGCGCTCGACATCGCGGTCGGCCCGCGCTGGTACTCGACCTACGAGATGGCCTGCAACGCGGTGCAGATCTTCCTCGAAAAGGCGACGATCTCGGCGATTCCGTATGCCGGCGTCACCAATGCCGAGGCCGCGATCCTCGCCAACAACAAGGCGGTGCTCTCCGCCGACGAGCAGAAGGCGTTCGAGAAGGCGGTGATCCGCGACGCCGAGCCGGCCTATGTCGAGGCGCTATCGAAGCTGTTGGAAGCCGGCAAAAGCCCGCGCCGCATCCTCGACGCGCTGCAGGTGGCTTCCGCGCAGGTGATCCTCGAAACCCGCGGCGTCAACAATTTCTCGCTGCCCCAGCACTGCTTCGAATACCTCAACACGATGGCCTGGTACTTCGACAACTTCCAGCATAAGCAGCAGCTGAAGCTGCTCTATACCGCGACCGCGTATCTCAACCGCGCCGCCTGGCACCAGAAGGGCATCAACGACGCCGAGCCCAACAAGCCGAAGGCGCCGGCTGGCGCGTCGAAGCTCAGCGGCGGCGAAATCCTCGACCGGTTGGACCAGGCCGCCATCGCCCTCGACGGCAAGGCCAGCGTCGACTGGACTCAGGCCTATCTCGACAACAGCAAGGATCGCGGCCCGCTGATCCAGCGCTTGGCCCTGTTGTCGGCGCGGATGGGCAATGATCCGCATAATCAAGAGATTGGTCAGGTTCTCCTCGAAGACTACGCGAAGAACCAGGGCCATAATCGCGACCGAATGTTGCTCGCCTGCGCGCACCACACCGCGGTCCACCGCAAATACGGCAACCCGCTCGATTGCGCCAATCGCTTCGGCGCCGCGCTGGGGATCGCCCGCCTGCAATAGGTGAGACGCTGATCGCGGCAACGGCAAGGCTCCTAACCTGCGCCGTTGCCGCGCTCGTTCTCATCGCCGTCGGGGCCCGCGCCGACGACGTTGTCTTGTTGTATCGCGCGACGTGGGGAAGCTTGCCGGCGGCTCGTATCCGGGTGGTTGGACACACAACCCCCAA
>DATNJF010000064.1:0-4829 GCA_035604035.1 Allostellaceae bacterium
CGGGTCAAGTTCTGATCGCGCCGCCTCAAAACCGCGCGTGCCATACCGACTTGGCGTAGTCGCCGATGGCGCGGTCGGCGGAGAACCAGCCCATGCCGGCGACATTGCGAATGCACATCGCCGCCCAGTTGTCAGGCTCGCGCCACAGCGCGTCGACCTCGCGCTGCGCCTGCCAGTAGGAGTCGAAATCGGCGACGATCATGTAGTGGTCGCCCTGGCGGAGCGACTGAGTCAGCAGGTGAAAGCGATCCGGCTCGCCAGGCGAGAACACGCCGGTCTCGATCATCTCGAGCACCTGCGCCAGCGCCGATGACGGTGGCTTGCGGCGAGCGCCGTCGCGGCGCATCTCCGCGACCTCGTCGGCGCGCAGCCCGAAGATGAAGATGTTGTCGGCGCCAACGTTGTCGCGGATTTCGATATTGGCGCCGTCGAGCGTGCCGATCGTCAGCGCGCCGTTGAGCGCCAGCTTCATATTGCCGGTCCCGGAAGCCTCCATCCCGGCGGTCGAGATTTGCTCCGAGAGGTCGGCGGACGGGATGATCATCTCGGCCAGGCTCACATTGTAGTTGGCGAGGAAGACGACCTTGAGCAGGTCGCGTACCGCGGGATCGCGGTTGATGACTTCGGCGATGTCGTGAGCGAGCTTGATAATGAGCTTCGCCACGGCGTAGCTCGCGGCCGCTTTGCCGGCGAAGATCTTGACGCGGGGAACCCAGTCGCGGGTCGGGTCGGCGCGCATCGCATTGTAGAGCGCCACGGTCTCCAGGATGTTGAGGAGCTGGCGCTTGTACTCATGGATACGCTTGATCTGCACGTCGAACATGGCGCCGGGGTCGATCCGGAAACCGAGCCGGTCGTGGATCAGTCGGGCGAGGGCGAGCCGGTTGGCGCGTTTGACCGCGCGCAGCCGCTCATGCAGCGCGCTGTCTTCCGCCATCGCGGCGAAGCGGCCGATCGCGGCGGGGTTGTCGCGGATGTCTTCGCTGCAGGTCTGCGACAGGAGCCGGGTCAGCCCCGGGTTGGCCTGGTAGAGCCAGCGACGGAAGGTAATGCCGTTGGTGACGTTGACGATGCGCTCTGGGTAGAGGCGCTGCAAATCGCGGAACACGGTTTGGCGCAGCAGGCTGGTGTGCATTGCCGAGACGCCATTGGTGCGGCCGCTGCCGATAAAGGCGAGGTGGCCCATCTTCACGTGCCGTCCGGCGTGCTCGTCGATCAGCGAGACCGAGGCCATGGCATCGGCATCGAGCACGTGCGTCTTCGCTGCCGCTTCGAGGTGGCGCGCGTTGATCAGGTAGATGATCTGGAGGTGCCGAGGCAGAAAACGCTCGAACAAGGTCACCGACCAGCTTTCGAGCGCTTCGGGCATCAGCGTGTGGTTGGTGTAATGACAGGTCTCGACGGTGATCTTCCAGGCGTCGTCCCACGCGATGTTGTGAAGATCGACGAGGATGCGCATCAGCTCGGCGATGGCGATGCTGGGATGCGTGTCGTTGAGCTGGATCGCCGCGCGCTCGGCGAGAGTGTGCAGCGAGCCAAAGGCTCGGCGATGCCGCGCGACCAGATCCTGCAACGAGGCCGAGACGAAGAAATATTCCTGGCGCAGGCGCAGTTCCTTGCCGGCGGCGGTCTCGTCGCTCGGATAGAGGATTTTCGACAGCGTCTCGGCGCGGTTCTGCTCGGTCAGCGCGCCGGCATGGTCGCCGCGGTTGAACACGTCGAGGCGCAGCGGGTCGGCCGCGCGCGCCGACCACAGCCGCAGCGGGTTGACATGCGCGCCGCGCCAGCCGACTACGGGCGTGTCGAAGGCGACCGCCTCGATGGTCTCTTCGGGATGCCAGACGAACCGCGTATGGCCGCCGCGTCCGGGCACCGTCTCGACCCAGCCGCCATAACTGATGTCGTAGGTGATCTCCGGCCGCTCGAACTCCCACGGATTGCCGAAGGACAGCCATTCCTCGGGATATTCCTGCTGCCAGCCATCCCGGACGATCTGGCGGAAGAGGCCGTGGTCATAGCGTATGCCATAACCGCAGGCGGGGATGCCGAGGCTCGACATGCTTTCGAGAAAGCAGGCGGCAAGCCGGCCGAGGCCGCCATTGCCCAACGCCGCGTCGGGCTCGGCGAAGCGCACCCGGTCGAAATCGACGCCGAGATCACCGAGCGCCCGTTGCACGACATCGCGCAGCTGCAGATTGCCGGCGACATCGTTCAAGAGGCGGCCGATAAGAAACTCGAGCGACAAGTAGTAGATGCGCTTGCGGCCGCGGGCGAGGTCCTCACGATCCGCGGCCAGCCAGCGGTGGATCACCCGATCGCGCAGCGACAGAGTGGTGGCGACAAACCAGTCGCGGTCGGTCGCCGACGAGAAGTCCTTGCCCACCGCCAGCGTCAGTTTGGCGAGTACGGTCTGTTTGAACTCCTCGATGTCCTCTTCGGCGATCAGCATGTCCGGCAACGCGGCACCCGCTCTTTGTTGTTCACTCGGCCTTGCGACCAGACGGCCACTAGCCTGCGCCCAACCACCCTCACTCGGCCAGTCTCAACCGAGGCCGCTCGCGGCGCTCGTCGAAGCGCGCGTGGGTCTCGTTGATGTCGGACAAAGTCGGCAGGCTGGCTTCGTTTCCCAGATGCTGGATCGCGTACGCCGAGGCCGCGCGAGCGAAGCGGAAATGATCGTCCCACAGCCCGAATGGATTGCTCAAAAACGCGTAGATATAGGCGCCGTGGAAGATATCGCCGGCGCCATTGGTATCGAGGATCCGCTCCGCTGGTACGTCGAGCGCCGGCAGCAGACGTGGCTCGCCGTCGCCCTGGTAGTAGATCAGTCCCTGCGGTCCCATCGTCACGCCGCCAATGCGGCAGCCGCGCGAGCGCAGGTATTGCAGCATCTCTCCCGGAGGCAGCCGCATCTGCTCGCAAAGCCGCTCGGCGACCACCGCGACATCGATGAACTCGAGGAGTTCATGCGTGTTGGAACGCAGCCCGCCGCCATCGAGCGAGGTGAGGATGCCGGCTTCGCGGCAGAGGCGGGCATAGTCGATCGCGGCGTCGGGCTGATGCCCGTCGACATGGAGCGCGCGGCAGCCGGTCAGGTGCAGCGGCGGGTGCGGGTGCTTATAGTCGTCGTCGCGGCAGCGGACGATCGCGCGCTGGCCATCCTTCGGCATCACAAAGGAGAGCGATGACTGCGCTACTTTGCGATGATGGACCGAGATGCCGTAGCGCGCCGCCATGTCGATAAACATGCGGCCGAGCCAATCGTCGGCGACCGAGGCCAGGAGGTCGGGCTTTATCCCCAGTTTGGCGCAGCAAAAGGCAGCGGTCACCGCATTGCCGCCAAACGAGACGGCGAAATCGCGCGCGACCGTTTTCTCGTCGCCGGTCGGCATCACGTCGGTGACGAAGGTGATGTCGATATAGGCTTGGCCGATGAACAAAGCTTGCATGGCAATAGCCGGTCAGGAAGGGGGTGCGGCACCGCGCTCTCGCGTCGGTGACGCTGCAGGCCTGTATTATCTATGCATGCCCCATGCCGATGAACCCCCTGCTGGTTTGCGGCGTTACAGCACAAGGGAACCAAGGCTTGCTCATATCTCGACGCCTCTGCACCGCGATACGTTTGCCGCGGGACGTTCTGCTTCCCCTTTTGCTGCTGGTGACCGCATCGGTGACGGCAGCCGCGCAGACGGCCGCACCCTTGGGTAATTGGTTAACCGAGAAGAAGGATGGGATCGTCGAAGTCTATCGTTGCGCCGGCGGCGACACGCTGTGCGGCAAACTGGTGTGGTTCAAGATCAAGCCGGACGATCCGAACCCGCTCGGTCTCGACCTCAAAGACCCCGATCCCGCCCGCCGAAATCAACCGCTTTGCGATCTGATCTTCATGTGGGGATTTAAGTCGAGCGAGCCAAACTGGGAGGACGGGTCCGTTTACGATCCCGACGACGGCTATACCTATCATGCGACGATGAAATTGCGGGTGGATGGCACGCTCGATTTGCACGGCTATATTGGTATCTCGCTGATCGGCAAAAGCGAGATTTGGACCCGCTACAAAGACCCGGTGCCGCAATGCCCGGGCCACTAGGCGATCGGCCACAACAGAGGGAAGGACACGCAATGGCACGGCTCCCCCACATCACTAAGAAAGACCAGGTCGCGGCGAAGGATCACGCCGTTTTCGAATCGATCGTCGCCAGCCGCGGCGCGGTGCAGGGCCCGTTCTACATGTTCATGCATTCGCCGGAGGTCGCCGGACGGGTCGCCCATCTCGGCGCCTATGTCCGTTTTGAGGGCGATCTTGACATGAAGGTGCGGGTGCTGGCGGCGATGACCGTCGCCCGCGAATTCGAGGCGATGTACGTGTGGGGCGCCCAGACCGGCGGCGCGCGGCGCCTGGGCGTGCCGGAGCCCACGATCACCGCGATCCGCGACAACCATTCGCGCGGCATTCCGCCCGACGACGCCGACATTGTCGAATTCACTCGCCAGCTGTTGCGCAAGCACCGCGTCGATGACGCCCTGTTCGCGAAGCTGCAGAAGCGGTTCGGCAACGATCAGCTGATCCAGCTGACGACGGCGATCGGCTACTACACGATGCTCGGGATGACGGTGAACGCCTGCGAGCTCGAACCGGCGCCGGACGCCGAGGTGCTGGAGGCCAGCACTCTGCCCTGAGCACCCTAAAGCAGGCGCGGCGGGGCGTACCAGTCGATCTCGGCGTCCGAGGCGGCGAGCAATTCGGGTAGCGCCACCCGTGCAACCTGCGAATGCTGCACTCCCGACGCCTCGACCCGGTAGCGGCGGGCGAGGGTAGGGCGAAGGGT
>DATNJF010000065.1:0-6834 GCA_035604035.1 Allostellaceae bacterium
GCGGACATCGGGCAGCGCTCGCGCCACGATCACGCTCATCGCGTAATCGAGGTAGGAGCGGCGCATCTCCTCTTCGATCGTGATCTGGGTGATATCGGGCCCGATCGGCGGCTGGCCCGGCGGTACGGCAGTGACGGCCAAAGGCGGCTCCGAGGCTAGGCTAACTCAAGGGCCTCAACTAAAATCGCGGCTGCCCCACACTGGCGCCGCCGCGATCCCAAGTGCCCCTTAATTTAGCCCGTCGGTCGAGTGCAAACAACGGCAGGGGCAGCATTGCTGCCCTGCCGCGGCGCTTTCGCGGCGACCCTACGACCCGAGCGCGATAGCCTGCTCGAATCGCTCGCTTAGCTTAAGACGTTCAGTCTGTCGGCGCGGTTTCAGTCGCCCGAAAACCCGCCCAACTTCAGTTGCAGCCGCACCCCGTGTAGGACGTTGCCGGCGCCATCATCGACCGCGACGCAATGATGCTCGCCGATCTCGAGCAGTTCGCGCGCCCGGCCGAGCGCCTGGTGCTCGCTCGAGAATTCTTCGGTCAAGGCCGCGCGCTCTTCCACGGCCGCCGGCATATCCGGTGTCTCGCTATAGATAATCCGATACGTCATTTTACTTCCCCAATGAATTGGACACATTCACGATAGGTGAGAAGGTGCTGCCAGTTCTTTTCGCGCCCGTGATATCGCCGTAAAAGGAATTCCCGCCCGAGAACGGCGATTGGGCGGGACAAACCATGCCAAAACGTTTGTGGCATGGGTGTGACGTTTTGAAACGTTAGGTAAACCGATCCTGCCAAGTCGCTTCGATGACAGAATGAGGGCGATTTCTTATGTCATGTCTTAAAAAGTTGGCGCGATGAGCGTTGATTTTATTCAATGCGCCAGGACGCACGGGCAATACTCGGCGTCGAGCGTCTGGCCTGGGGCCGGACAAACCAGCGTGCAGACAGGGGGCTGAACCGGCGGGTGTGCGTCGCAGCTGCATTTCTTGACGTTGAGCGACTGATCCGGCGGACAGACGAGCGCGCAGCGCCCCGGCGGGTTCTGTGCCGAGGCGCTGCTGCTGAGCAGCAGCGCGAGAGCGAGCAGTCTCGCTCCCCAGCCGATATTCACTCGCGGCGGTGGCCTCAGTCAGGAAGCCGGGTCGATTGCCAAGTGACCATCTGCCACTTTCCGCCCCTGTTGGCGTAGACGTCGGTAAAGCGCACGCCAAAACTATTCGCCCGGCCGCCCGAATTGACGCCGATCTTGCATTCGCCGGTCAGCACCACCGTGTCGCCCAAATCCTGTGCCTTGACGTTAGACGGAACCACCGAGGTGTACACGGTTGAACCGGATTCCATGTTGCCGATAAGGCTCTGCTTGGTATCGAGCCGGGCCGAGGAATGGGTGTAGATAAGATCGTCGGAGATCACTTCGTTGAGCGTTCGGATGTCCTTCTCGGCCATCGCGGTCATCCGCTTGCGGTCGAGGTCGATGATCATTTGCCCGTTGCCTGCCATGGACTTCCTCCTGTCGAAGCTGTTTGCCTAATGCACCGCAAGCACCAGCTTGCCCCGCAGATGGCGTCCTTCGCTGACCCGGTGCGCTTCGGCTGCGTCCGCAAGCTTATAGCGAGTGATCGCCGGCGGCCAGACCGCGCCCGCTTCGTAAAGCTCGACCATGCGTTCGAGATGGGCGCGGTCGCGATCGACCTTGGGCCGCAGCACCTGTACATCGGAACGGTCGGTCTTGAACCCGGCCTCACCGGCGGCGATCCACACCAGCCGGCCGTTCGGCTTTAGCACATCGTAGGACCGGGTCTGCACCTCGCCACCGACCGTGTCGAAGACAACGTCGCACAGCCCGGCGGCCTTGGTGAAATCCGTCGTCGTATAGTCGATGATCCGGTCGGCGCCGAGCTTCTTGACGTAGTCGTGGTTGCGCGAGCTCGCGGTGGTGATGACCGTCGCGCCGATATGCTTGGCGAGCTGGATGGCGAACCCGGCGACCCCACCAGCGCCGCCCTGGATCAGCACGGTCTCGCCGCGCTTCAGCTTCGCGGTGTCTTCGAGCGCCCAGATCGCCGTGAGACTGGTCAGCGCCATCGCCGCCGCTTCTTCGTGGCTGAGCTTTTTCGGTTTCTTGCCGATGATCGCGGCCTTGATCGCGATCTTCTCGGCATAGGCGCCCTCGGTGCCGGGAATGGTAACCCCGAACACCTCATCGCCGACCTTGAGGTCCGCTCCCGGCCCGACCGCGCTGACCACGCCGGAGAAGTCGCGGCCGAGGATGTGCGGGAATTTGAGGCCGCCGGTCTGATAGTGGGCGCCGCCGAGCCTCATCTTGTAGTCGGCGGCGTTGACGCTCGCAGCGTGGATATCGACGACGACATCGCCAGGGCCGGCGACCGGGTCAGGCGCGTCGCCGTATTGCAGCGCATCGAGTCCGCCATGCTTGACCAGCAGCATCGCCTTCATCGCGTCCTCCCAACTATTGGCCGGAGATTACATGAAAAAGCTCCCCGCGGAGACCGCGGGGAGCTTCTGCGCGTCAAATGTGCGAAAGGCTTAGGCCGGGTGAAAAACCAGCGTGCGCAGCTCAATGCTCTCGCGCGAGAAGGCGTCCGCCGGGGTCGTCGGGTCAGTGAACGAGGTGTGCGGCATGAACCGCGCCCGGCCGTCGGTCTTGCTGTCCATGATTTTCAGCAAGAGCGCCTCGTCGCGCCGCAACTCGGGCGCATAGTACCAGCGATGCGCCGGGTTATAGGTCACCGAATAGGTCTCGCCGACACGGTTCTTGTAGACGAGGTCGGACGGCACGAGGTCGTCCTCATCGACCGTGCGCGCGTCGCACAGCGCCAGCGGCGCATCCTCCAGCGGGCCTTTGATCGGGCGCCACAGATTGATCACCTGCACCCGGCCCTTGAGAAGCTCGTCGGCCTCGTCGGGCAGCAGGTCGCGGACGCGTTGTGGGCCCGACCGCGCGGTGTGGTCGACATGGACACGGGTCGCCGGTTGGCGCGGCCCGTTGCGCGAATAGTCACGCAGCCCAACAACGCGGCGGCGCTGGAGATGGTCGAAGATGAACACGCGGCTGGCGCCGGTATGCTCCTTCAGGAAAGCCTCGGCCTCCGGATAGTAGACCCGGCGCACCTCGTCATCGTCCCAGAAATCCTTGACCGCGGTGCGGTGCTCGACCAGGCCAAAGCCTTCGCGGTCGAGGTCCAGCTCGTGCTGGATCGGCCGCATGTCGTAGATCGACATCGTGTGTGGGTCATAGGTCATGTTGGAGCGCTCTTCACCCGGCTCCGGGTCGTAGGCGAGGTAGCGCGGGCGCGCCTCCATCCGGGCCATGTAATTCAGTTCGGCCTCGACGTGGGTCAGTCTGGCACGGTCGGTCATTGTCGGTTCCTCCGGGCGAATACGTTAGAACGGCGGAAAGAGGGGGTAATCCCGATCGTCGCGTCGGGCCTGGGGCCGGTCCGGCAACGATACCATCCCGACCAGCAATCTGCCGAGAGCCTTGGTTGTCCGGCCCCACAGGCCGGGTGTTTCTGCGGTGCGTTGCTTGGTCATCATTCCCTCCAGAAAGGCTTGCGTGACAGGTATTCGGCTTCGGCGCGGGAGATGCCGATATCGTGCAGCATCACGTCGCCGAGACCGGCGAGTTCGCGGCGGCCGCGCATGCGGCGACGCCACTCGCGGATCGCGGAGAACGGATGGAAGTGCTTGGCTGACATGTGAGAACCTCTAATCTTTGCTCGTGTCGGCCCCATGGGCGCGGCTGGCTTTCTACCTCTATTGAAATGGTTGATTGCAGCCCAATCTACAAACGAGAGTTTCTCAGCCTTCGGATTAGGATTTCTCATGCAAGGGAGCGGTCATTTGCCACCGTTGAGCGCGCTGCGGGCGTTCGAAGCGGCGGCGCGATTGGCAAGCTTTTCTAGGGCCGCCGACGAGCTTGGCGTCACCCCGGCGGCAGTAAGCCATCAGATCGCCACGCTCGAGGCCGATCTGGGGGTCAGTCTGTTTCGCCGCCGCAATCGCGCGGTCGCGCTCACCCCATCGGCGCGGGTGCTGCTGCCGGGATTGACCGAGGCGTTCGCCGGCATTCAGACCTCGGTGCGCCGTCTGCGAGCGCATAACGACACCGGAACGCTCAACGTCACCGCATCTCCGTCCTTCGCCGGCAAATGGCTGGTGCAGCGCCTCCATCGCTTTCAGGAGAGCTCGCCCGAAATCGATGTGCGGATTTCCGCGAATGACGCGGTCGTCGATCTGATCGCTGGCGATTTCGACATCGCGATCCGCTACGGCACCGGGCGCTATCCAGGTCTCGATGTCGAGTTGTTGCTGAAGAACGAGGTCTTTCCGGTCTGCAGCCCCGAGCTGTTGCGCGATGGACCGCCGCTCGACACGCCCGAGGACCTCGCGCGGCACGCGCTGATCCACGACCAGGCGGTCGATCGTGACCCGCTGGCGCCGACTTGGTCGATGTGGCTGAAAGCGGCCGGAGTGCGCAATCTGCCGAATTCGCCGGGCCTGTCGGTCAGCACCAACCATCTGGCGTTGGAAGCGGCGATCGGCGGCCACGGCATCGCGCTCGCCAACAGCACCATCGCCGCTTCCGACCTCGCCGCGGGGAGGCTGGTGCGGCTGTTCTCGCTGTCGCTGCCCGATCTGTTCGCGTTCTACATCGTCACCGTGCCGGGCGCGCTCGAACGTCCGAAGGTCCGCGCTTTCCACGACTGGCTGCGCCAAGAAGCCGACGCCTAGCCTAGCGATACATCCGCAGGTGTAGGCCGGGGTGCCAGAACATCTTGCCGAGGCCACCGACCGCCTTTGCCATGACCGGCAGCCAGCGCTCGTGATTGAGGGCTTTGAGCGCCAGCGCGACGGGACCGTAGAGCAGCACCTGGACGCAGCCGGCAGCCATGAACCGCAGCGCCCGGCCAAGCTCGCGCGGTCTCACCATGGTGCAGACAAACGTCGTCGTCTGCGCGCCGCGAAAGGCGCGCCGCAGCAGGTAATCGGGTTCCAACCGCTCGGCCGGGACGGCCTCCCAGGCGGGCGCCTCGCCGCACCATACCATCTTGCAG
The DNA here is from genome assembly GCA_035604035.1 of Allostellaceae bacterium. Taxonomy (GTDB): domain Bacteria; phylum Pseudomonadota; class Alphaproteobacteria; order ATCC43930; family CGMCC-115725; genus DATARH01. Next base: position 5,074 of record DATNJF010000065.1, read on the forward strand.
CCGCGCCGCGTCATTTGGCGCAGGAAGACGGTGTCCTCGCCGCCGGTGAGGCCGAGCCGCGGCAGAAACGGCTCGGGGCCGACAAAGCAGCGGGTCTTGTCGAAGAGGCTGTTGCCGATGTTCCACCGCAGCAGCATCGTTCCGGTCGGCACAAGCGCGTCGCGCGTATAGGCCATGCGGCGATAGGCGTCGATTTCGACGCCTTCGGGGAAGCACGGGAGGACGGGGCCGACGACCGCGTCGGCGCCGAAGCGGCGCAGCGTGTTGAGCAAATGCGATAGCCAGTCGGGGCCGACAACCTCGTCTGAGTCGAGAAAGGCGAGATAGCGGCCCGAGGCGTGGGCGACGCCGGTATTGCGGGCATGCGAGATGCCGGGCCGCGCTTCGAGCACATAGCGGACCGGGATCGGGCTTCCCGCCGCGAGCCTCTCGGCGACGGGGGCGGCCGAGCCTTGCGGATCGTTGTCCACCACGAGAATTTCGTACGGCCCATCGACGCCTTGCTGGGCAAGGACGCTGTCGATCGCGCGCGCAAGGTCGTCGGGGCGCTGGTAGGACGGGATAACGATGGTTGTCTCGATCATCAACCCGGCAGGATGCGCCGCTATCGTTAATTTCTCGTCGCCTAGAGCTCGCCCCAGACCTCGCGCGCGGTCTCGACCACCAACCGCAGCTTCGCGGCTTCCTCGTTGACCGTCAGCACATTGCCATCGACGGTCGAGGAAAACCCGCATTGCGGCGAGAGGCAAAGCTGGTCGAGCGGCACGTATTTGGCCGCCTCGTCGATACGGCGTTTGAGATCGTCCTTGGCCTCGAGCGCCGGGCGCTTCGAGGTGACGAGGCCGAGCACCACGCGCGGGCCGCCTTTCGGCACGAAGCGCAGCGGCGCGAACCCGCCCGAGCGGCTGTCGTCGTATTCGAGGAAGAAGCCGTCGACCTTCAATTCGCCGAACAGCGCCTCGGCGACATGGTCGTAGCCGCCCGAGGCCATCCATGATGAGCGGAAATTGCCGCGGCACATATGGGTGCACACGGTCATCCCCCCGGGCCGGTTGGCGAGTGCCTGGTTGATCAGCCGGATGTTGATGAGGTGCTGATGCGCGCCGTCGCCGCCGATGCTGTCGACATAGGCGCGCTGCGCCGGGTCGTTGAGGTAGGCGAGGCTGGTGTCGTCGAGCTGGAGATAGGTGCAGCCCAGCGCATGGAGGCCGGCGATCTCCTTCGCGTAAACCTCGGCGAGATCGTGCCAGAACGGCTCCATCACGGGGTAGGCGCGCTCGTCGATCGCCGCGCGGCCGCCGCGGTAATGCAGCATCGACGGCGACGGGATCGTCAGCTTCGCCGTGCCCCCTGCCCCGACCGCGGATTTGAGAAAGGCGAAATCGTCGCCGAAAATGACCTTGTCGAGCGCGAGCTTGCCGCTGACCCGGTGCGCGGTCGGGCTGAATTCGACCGTGCCAGCCTCGTTCTTGAACTCGATGTGCAGGCGATGGTCGCTGTGGCCGACCCCGCCGATCTGGTAGAGGAAATCCATGTGCCAGGAGCCGCGGCGCATCTCGCCGTCGGTGATGCCCTTGAGCCCCAGCCTCTGTTGCAGCGCGACCCCGTCGCGGATCGCCTTATCCTCGGCCGCGCGCAACGCCGCCGCGTCGATCTTCCCGGCCTGGTAATCGGCCCGCGCTTTGAGAAGCTCAGGCGGGCGCAGCAGGCTGCCGACATGATCGGCGCGAAACGGTGGTCCATTCAGCTGCGGCATGGGCT
>DATNJF010000066.1:0-2633 GCA_035604035.1 Allostellaceae bacterium
CGCCGCGACGGCTGAACATAGGCGGCCTTCCAGGGCTGAGGCCCGAGCGCGCGCAGCGCCGTTGCCGGATGAAACGTGCCCGCACCCACTTCGAGATCGAGCGGTTGCAGGATGACGCAGCCCTGTGCCGCCCAATAGCGCTGCAGCTCCAGGATCAAGCCCTGGAAGCTCAGGCCTTTCCTTGCTGCCTTCATCGCGGTTGCGGGCAGCCGGCCCGGCCGCAATGTCGCGCACTGGTCGCGATATAGGTGCCGCAGACGCGGCAGCTGATCAGGTCTTCCGCCTCGATCATCGGCCGGGCTTGCGGGCGCTGTCTCCCCTGGGGCGGCGTTGCCGGTGGGCGCATTCGATTGAACGCCTTCACGACGTGCCACGCCGCGAAAACCACGACGAGGATGATAAAGAGCTCGGGAAGTCCCGCGAACATCGTCGAGGTTTAGGGGTGGGTGGGCGCAGGGTCAACAGATGCTATAGCCCGAACCTCGCCCATAACAAGCGCGCTTCCAGCCAGTCGACAAGATCGGCCACCAACCCGAGACCCTGCGCTTCGATGCCCCGACGGGGGCGTGGCGGAAACCAGCGCCGGCGGCGCTCGCTGGCGATCGGCACGAGTTTGACGCAGTCGCCGAACCGCGTCCGCATGACCGCACGCAAATCGCCAATCCCGTCGATGAGCCCCCGAGACAGCGCCATGCGCCCAGTCATCGCCTCGCCGCTAAAAATGCTCTCGTCGGCGGCGTCAATCTTGCCGACCCTGCGGCGCAGCACGTGCTCCTTGAAGGAGGCGTGGATGTCTTGCTGCAGCGCCGTTAGCCGCTCGACCTCGGATTCGCGCTCCGGGAGAAATGGGTCGAGCAGGGACTTGTTCTCGCCTGCGGTATGGAGTCGGCGATCGATGCCGAGCCGGTCAATCAGCCGGGTAAAGCCAAAGCTGGAACTGACCACGCCGATCGAGCCGATCAGCGAAGCCTCCTCGGCATAGATTTCATCGGCGGCCAACGTCAGCCAATACCCGCCCGAGGCCGCGACATCTTCAGCGAAGGCGACGACCGGCACGTGCTTTTCGTCCGCGAGCTGGCGAATGCGGCGAAACAGCAAGGCCGACTGCACCGGCGACCCGCCCGGCGAATTGACAATGATCGCGACCGCTACCGCACGCCTCATAGCGAACGCCTTGTCGAGCGCGGCCGCATGGCTGGCGAGCGACAGCGCGCCGCGCCATTGTCGCGGCGCGATCACACCCTCGAAGCGCAAAACCGAAACGACCGGCGGTGGATTACGGAACCGCTCGAAGGGCAGGAATTTTAGGTAATCCGATAAGCTCATGCGTGCCTATAGCACGAGCGCCTCGCCGCCGCGCAGCACCGCTTCGGCGGCTTGCGTGAAACGGCCATCGGTTTCATGCAATACCATGCCGACCGCAAGCCGCGCCGCCGCCGCCGCCTGCTTGCGGGCGCGCACGAGGATGCGGCTCGCCGGCTTTCCCAACCCCGGCCACAACGGGTAGACGACGACCTCGCCCGCCCTTCCAGCGATCTGGCCGAGCACCGCGTCAATGCGGTCGGCGCGGTGGATCAAGGTCACGGTGCCTTTCGACTTTACCATCGACAGCGCGAAGCGGATCCAGTCGCCAAGCTCGGCGTCGCCCTCAATTGTCGCCTCAGCGCGCGCTGGGTTCGGTGTCTCGTTGGCGCGTCCGCGCTCGAGATAGGGCGGGTTGGCGAACACATGATCGAAGGCCCCAGCGCTGATCCGCGGCGGCGGCTGCAGCAGATCGCCAACCATGACCGAGACTCGCGCCGCCATGCCATTGAGGATCGCGTTGTCCCCGGCGATGCGCACCAGCTCGCGTTGGCGCTCCAGCCCAACCACCCGGCATTGGGGCTCCCGCGCCGCGACACAGAGCATCGCCGCACCGGTGCCGCAGCCGATGTCGAGCACCACCTCGCCCGGCCCAACCGGCACTGCGGCAGCAAGGAAAACCGGGTCGATCGAAGCGCGAGCGCCGTCGAACGGCTGCCGGATACGCACGCGACCGCCCAGCAGCGTATCCTCGCTCAACGGCATCCCATCGTCGGAGACGCTCATGCCTTGGTTTCCGCTTCGGCAATCAGGCGGCGGGCGCGGTTATGATCGCGTTCGGCGACCATTAGGCGCCGCTGGATCGCGCCGATGCTGCCTTCGACCAGGCTGGCATGCTGGTCGAGAATCACGCTGCCGATACCGGCATCGGTCAGCAATGCCTGAGCCCAGGACAGCCTGACGATGTTGTTGGTGCGCAGCAGCTCCTTCATCGGCGCTCTGTCAGCTTATGGCGCTCTCAGGTGTGACGGTAGCGGCACTTGACCACATACCGTCGCACTCTATGCTCGCTCGCGTTCGTACCCGTCAAGGTCTCGCGCCCGCCCGGTGTACGGCGCGCATCGAGGAGTAATCGTGGCCCCCCCGCTGCCGAGCATCGAGCGCGCAAGCGAGCGACCCGCTCCCTCCCTCGACCCGCTGTTCCGATTGATGGCGGCCGATCTCGAACGGGTCAATGCGTTGATCGTCGAGCGCATGCACAGCCCGGTGGCGCTGATCCCTCAGCTTGCCGGACACATCGTTTCGGCAGGCGGCAAACGGCTGCGACCTCT
>DATNJF010000067.1:0-2030 GCA_035604035.1 Allostellaceae bacterium
CTTCGCGAATTGTTGGCCGCCGGCAACACAGCCGAAGATATCGTTACTCAGATTATGGTTCGTTTAAATCTCAGCAGCCGGACGCAGAATCAAATTATTCTTTCAGAGCGGAAGGAGCGCGGTCTCGAATGGCTTGCTGAGAATGTGGAGAAAATCAACTTCGGGCAGCACCCAGACTTTTCGGTGCCTGGCCGGATGACTGTCCTCCTGCCCTCGAAACAGCTGAGAGCATCGCCGTACGACATCCGTGTCATAGACACGAAGGGAATTGAGGGCACCACTCAGCGGGCCGACTTGCAATCTCAGCTTGATGACACGCGAACTCTGTCCGTGCTGTGTTCGCGCTTCGAAGAAGCCCCTGGGCCGGTGCCACTGGCGATCATGCGCGATTTGGCGACCCTTGGCGCCGACGCCGTCGAGCGAGGTCGCGTCTGCCTCCTTGTCCTCCCGCGCGGCGATGAAGCCATAGGAGTCCGTGGCGACAGCGACGTGACCTCTGAAACGCGAGAGGAGGGTTATTTCTTCCGCGAAGAGCAGCTTCAACAAGCTCTTGCCGCACATGCGGTGCCAAACGTGCCTGTTCTTTACTTCGACGCAATGCGTGACAACCCGCAAAAGCTATGGTCGGACCTGTGTTGCCGATATTCGGCAGGGTTATGCTGAGCGCGCTCGACGGCTCGTAGCGACGGCCACCGCGTTAATCAATAATGTGGATGCGGCGCGTTCGCAGGAGGCTCGTGCTCAGATCGCTGCTGCCGTGGACCGTCTTTCGATTTCTTACGGTTCACTCCCCACAGCCAGCCGAGTCGCGCATCAGAATCTTATTGATCAGCTACGTGAGGGACACCCAAGTTCAATCGCCGCGTCAATGAACCGTCGTGGAGCTTGGAGTAACTTTTCCGTTCATCACATGCTGGGTGCAGGAGTCCGCGGCGACGCCAACGCCCGAACGAGCGACCTGTTTGTCAGAATCGACGCTCAGCTTGTTGATCTGGAACAACAATTCGACCAGCTTGCCGATATCCGCCAGCTTCTAGCAACGCTTCGGGACGAGCTAGACGACGCGCGCCAAGAATTCTTGGCCCAAGCCCTGACGATGGGCACCGAGGCGTTCAAGCCCTATTTGGACGATGCTCACGATCTCTGGCGGCGGTGCGCCACGCGGTGGGGTCAGGGGATAGGATACCGCAATGACGTCGCCGATGCGGTGCAGCGCTGGTTTGAAGAGACCGCCGACCTCGACGATGCCCGCAAGAGTATTGATAAGAGTCTTCAACAGGCTTGGCAGGACGTTGTGTTGGAACCACTCGTTAATTCGTCGCGGGTCGAGGCCGATGAGGAGTCACATCTCGACGCGGCATAGGCGCCCCTTGCCCTTAGCGCCTCCTGCGCGCCACTCGTTGACACAGCGAATCGGCCAAGGCCGTGCTCAGGAAGCGGGATGATTTCGGGCGAATACGACGTCGTCGTGGTGGGGTCCGGAAACGCTGCGTGGCCTCGGCGGTGGGGCACCCCTAGTCGAGGTCGAGGACGGTCGCGAGCCAGTCTCTCAGAGAGCGGGAAACGGCCGCTCGATCGGCGGGCGGCAGCGTACCGAGGCGCTGCGCATCGTGCGCTTCGATCGTCGCGAGCTTGGCGGCGCGAACGATCGACGGTATCGGCAATCCGGCGGCTTGCAGATCAGAGATTATAACATCGCCCGTCCAGCCGCGGTTCGCCGCGCTGGTGATCATCGCCAGCCATAAAAGGCCGTGCGTTGCCTCAAGCTTTCCGGCCGCGATTACCAAGGCGGGGCGATTTTGCCGGATCGGCCGATCCGTGTAGGGAAAGGGGACCTTGACGATGTCCCAAACTTCAAAGATCGGCATAACCGCGGCGATCGGCCTCCGACGACCATTCGCCAAAGGTGGCAAACGGGTCGTCCGCCGGCTCCCGGCTCGCCTTGGTCAGGACGACGCGATCGCCTTCGATGATGTAGGCGATCTCGTCCCCTTCGACGAGGCGCAGCGCGTTGCGCACTGACCGCGGGA
>DATNJF010000068.1:0-2891 GCA_035604035.1 Allostellaceae bacterium
CCGATTTGGCATCAAGTACATCTTTCTCGGCTCGGTCATTGGATTCACTGTCGCCTCGGCGTTGTGCGGCGCGGCGGAAAGCCTACCGCAGCTTGTCGTCTATCGCCTTCTCCAAGGCATGTTCGGCGCCGGGCTGGTGCCGCTCGGCCAGGCCACCTTGCTGACAATCTATCCGCAGGAACGCCATGGCTACGCGATGGCGATCTTCAGTACCGGCGCGATGATGGGACCGATCATCGGGCCGACCATGGGCGGGTGGCTTACCGACAACCTCAATTGGCGCTGGTGCTTCTACATAAACCTGCCGGTCGGCGCGATCTGCGCGCTGGGCATTTTTCTACTGTTCCGTCAGACCCGCAACGTCAGACGCGAAGGCTTCGATGTCTTCGGCTTTGGGGCGATGAGCATAGCGGTCGGCGCGCTGCAATTGATGCTCGACCGCGGCCAGCTCCAGGACTGGTTCCATTCGACCGAGATCTGGATCGAGGCGACCATTGCCGCGCTGAGCTTCTATATGCTGGTCGTTCACACCTCGACCGCGACCGGGCGCTCGTTCATCAGCCTCGAATTGCTCAAGAGCCCCAATTTCATCGCGGGCAGCGCGCTGATGTTCGGGGTGGGCATGATCCTCAGCGGCACCCTGGCGTTGATGCCTTCGATGATGCAGGACCTGATGAACTACCCGGTCTTCACCAGCGGCTGGATGATGGCGCCGCGCGGCGTCGGCACGATGATCGCGATGGTTCTCGTCGGCCGCACAATCAATAAGATCGACAACCGTCTTTTTATCCTCGTCGGCTTTCTGCTGACCGCGGCCTCGTTGTGGCAGATGACCGGCTATTCGCTGCTCATGGGCTCCGGCCCAATCATCTTCGCTAGCTTCGCGCAGGGGTTTGGCCTCGGCCTGACCTTTGTCCCGCTGAACATCCTCGCTCTGTCGGACCTGCCTCGACATATCCTGACCCAAGGCACGGCGCTGCGCGCGCTGATGCGCATGCTGGGCGGCAGCATTGGCATCGCCATCCTCGAGTCGCAGCTGACTCGCAACACACAGATCGTCCATTCGCAGCTGATGGAGGGGCTGCGGCCGGATAACCCGCTGCTTCAGGGACACACTCTGGCGCCGATTTACAGTCTGACTGCGCCAACTGGGATAGCCGCGCTCAATGCGGAGGTCACCCGCCAGGCGGCAATGATCGGCTATATCGACGATTTCAAGCTGATGATGTTGGTGATCCTCCTATCGCTGCCGCTGGTGCTGCTGATCAAGGTGCCAAAGCGCGTGCGCGCGGTCGCAGCAGCGCCGGCAGCGCCGTCCGGAGCGGCCACCGTAGCCGACGACTGACTTAGCGGGTGAGCGGCGGACCGGTGAGCGCCGTTGCTTCAGCTGCGAGCCGGCGATAGCGCGTTTGGCTGTTGGCAAGATGTAAGCGCATCGCCGCGCGTGCGGCGGCTCCGTCGCCGATCGCTATCGCCGCCGAAATCGCCGCATGCTCGCGCTGGAAGGTTTCTAAATAGGCCCGCTGCCCCTCCGGTCTATGCGCGGCGACCCGGATACTCTGCCGCGGGATAATGAAGCGCCCAAGATATTCGAGGAAATGCGCGAATTGCGGATTGCCGGTCGCCGCGGCGATGGCGCGGTGAAAAGCGAAATCCTCGTCGATTGCCCCTTCGCCGCGGTCGAGCGCGGCATCGATTGCTGCGAGCGCCTCATCGACCCGCCGCCGGGCGGTAGGAGAGCCGCGTTCGGCCGCCAATCCAGCCGCCTCCACCTCGACGCTGGCGCGCAGCTCCATGACCTCAAGCACCTCGGCGATCGACGGCAAGCCGTCGAACGCAAGCTGAAACGGGCGGCGATCGGCATCGGCGGCAACAAAGGCGCCGGCTCCCTGGCGCGTGACGACTAGACCGCGAGCCCGCAATGCCGCGACCGCCTCGCGGACCACGGTGCGGCTCACCCCCATCGCCGCGACCATTTCCTGCTCGGTCGGCAGCTTGGCGCCCGGCGGCAGCCGTGCCGTGGCGATCTCATCGGCAATACGCTCGGCGATTTCGCGGGTCAACCGCGGCGCCGGCGTCACCGGACGGAGCATCGCTTGCGGGGCGGCGCGCCTAGGCATAACAGGGTCTCGACAGTTATCAGGTTATCATATAAATCGCTAACATGCGCCGTCAGCCGGGTCAATTCGGCGAAGTGGGCGAGAAGCGGGAGGGAACATGCGCAGACGGGATCTTTTGGCCGGCGCCGGTGCGCTGGCAGTAGGCACGGCCGCTGGCCGGCACGCTCTGGCCGACGACAAGGTGGTACTCAAGGCCTCGGACGTTCATCCGGAAGGTTATCCGACCGTCGAGGCGGTCGAAAATCTGGGCAAGAAGCTCGAGCAGGCGACCAATGGCCGGCTCAGCGTCCAGATGTATTCGTCGATGCAATTGGGCGGCGAGAAGGAAGTCATTGAGCAGGCCCAGCTCGGGGCGCTCCAGTTCGCCCGGGTCAGCGTCGGCACGCTGGGCCCAGTGGTCGACGACATCAATGTCTTCAACCTGCCGTTCGTGTTCCGCGATGTCGCGCATATGAACAAGGTGGTCGACGGCGATATCGGCCAGTACCTGCTCGATAAGGTGACGTCGAACGATGCCGCCAAGCTCGTGGGGCTGTGCTGGATGGATGCCGGCGCGCGCAGCTTTTACGACACCAAACACTCGATCAAATCAATCGATGATCTCAAGGGTCTGAAAATCCGCGTCATCGGCAATCCGATCTTCGTCGACATGGCCAATGCGCTCGGTGCCAACGGGGTCGCGATGGGATACGATCAGGTATTCAGCGCATTGCAGACCGGGGTCATCGACGGCGCCGAGAACAACCCGCCGAGCTTTGTCTTCGACAACCA
>DATNJF010000069.1:0-16314 GCA_035604035.1 Allostellaceae bacterium
GAGCCGAGCCAGCATCGCCGCGTTACCGCCGACCTGCACCCAGGACGGCAGCAAATTCTTCAGCGGGTTGGCGCCGGCGGCATAGGGATAGGCGTCGCAATCGACGTCCAGCCCCTCCGCCCGCGCCCGGGCGATCATCTCGAGAACGGTCGCCGCCTTCCCCCAATTGTCGATACCCGAGCATTTCAGATGGACGATCTCGACATGGATCTTGTGGGCGCGGGCGACGGCGATCGCTTCCTCGACCCCGTCCAACACGCCGTCGCTCTCGTCGCGAATATGGGTGAAATACCCGGCCTTATGCCGCTTCACCACCTCGCAGAGGCGCGTCAGCTCGTCGGCCGCGGCGAAGCTGCCGGGCGGGGTAAACAGGCCCGAGGAAAACCCCAGCGCACCGGCCGCCAGGCCTTCATCGAGCAGGGAGGCCATCTGCTGAAATTCGGCTTCGGTCGGGGCGCGGTCCTCCAGCCCCATCGCCATCAGCCGCAGCGTGTTGTGGCCGACCAGCATCCCGGCATTGACCGAAGCCACCGGAAACGTGTCGAGATACTCGGGAAAGCTCACCTCGCGGAACGGCAGCCACGGCGCGCCGCCGCTCAGATAATCAGCCAAAAGCTGGGTCTTTCCCGGCAGCACCGGCGCCACCGAGAACCCGCAATGGCCGATAATCTCGGTGGTGACGCCCTGGCGCACCTTGCTCTCGGCCTTGGGGTTGATCGGCAGCACGAAATCGGAATGGGTCTTGATGTCGATAAAGCCGGGGGTCACCGCGAGACCGCCTGCGTCGATGATCCGGTCGGCATCTATGGGGAGATTGGGCGCGATCCGCGCGATCCGTCCGGCTTCGATCGCGATATCGGCGCGCGTGCCGGGCGCGCCGCTGCCGTCGATCAGCGTGCCGCCGCGGGTCAGAATGTCCCAAGCCATCGTCACGCCTCGCCGGTCATTTTCCTCTTCGTACCACGGCGAAGGCAAAATCGCGGCCCATGCCGCGGTTGAGCGCCTGATCGATCCACAGCATGCCGAACGGCTCGAGCAAGCGCGCGTTGCACAACGGCCCGGCGTCGATCGCCTCGAAGCCCAGATCGCGCACTAAATCCATGGCGGCCGGTTTTTTCGCGGCGTCATCGCCGGCGACAAACATCACCGGCGCGAGGGCGTAGCCGGACAGATCAGCCATATTGTTGAAGCCGGTCGTATTGAAGGCCTTGAACACCGCGGCTCCCACCGCCCATTGCGCCACGAGCTCGCCGCCCGAGGTGCTGTGGCCGAGGACAAGCCCGAGCCCATCTGGGCCCATCCCCAACGGATTGGTGCAATCGATGACGACGCGGCCCGAGAGATTGCCCAGCCCCTTTACCGCCGCCTCGGTGCTGGGCCACGGCGTCGCCAGGACGATCGCATCGGCGTTTGCGGCGGCCGCGTCCGGCTTCGCCGCACTGATATCTCGGTATTTCGCGTCGGCCGGGTTGCGCACGCCGTAGCGCACCTCGTGTCCGCACTTCGCCCAACCCTGCCCCAAGGCGCGCCCAACATTGCCGGCGCCGATGATCGCGATCCGCATGGCTTTGCTCCTCGATTGCCCGCTAGCGTGCCGAATCCGAAATTGGCCGTATCTCGGGGTTGGGCCCAAAGCGAATTTCGAATTCGAAGCACACTAGCAATTCATTGAAATCTAGTGTGGTTTAGGATTGAAGTTCGCCAACGCCACTTCCACCAAGATAATGCGAACTTCAAATCCACCACACTAGGATCGATGATAGATGTCGGTCGATCATGGCCAAAATCAGCATCGGGTGATTGGTCACCGTATCGGGGGGATGCAATGAAGCTGTTTTACGCCTCGGGCTCGCCCTACGCCCGGATCGCCCGCGTCGTCATCCGCGAATTGGCGCTCGAAAGCCGCGTCGAGGAGGTCGAGGTCACACTTCGCGACCCGAATTCGTCACTGCTGCCCTACAACCCCGGCGGAAAGGTACCGACCCTACAGCTCGACGACGGCACGATCCTCAACGAGAGCCTCCTCATCCTCGTCTTTCTCGACACCCAGCACGGCGGGCGCAAATTGCTGCCGATGGATGGCTCGGACGGCTGGAAGACGCTGTCCGAGCTGGGCCGCGCCTACGCCTTTCTCGACGCGGTCACCATGTGGAATCGCGAGCTCCGCTTCGGGCAAAGCGCGCCCGGGGTGATCGCCCTTGAAAAAGCGCGGGCGGACCGGGTCGCCGATGGTCTCGAGGCAGCGCTTGGCGCTGGGGCCTATAGCGGCCCGATCACTGCGTCGCATATCGTGCTAGGCGCTGCGCTCGAAAACTTCGCGCGGCGGCACAAAGTCTGGGATTGGCGCTCCGGCCGCCCGCTTCTGTCACGCTTTCTCGACGACATCGCCCAGCGCCCCTCATTCACCGCGACCATCCAGCCCGAGATCAACCTTTAGCGTTGCTAACCGGAAAGTAACCTTTTGACTAAATAGCTTGCGGCATTCAGCGCCTCCGGGCGCGGCGCCGGAGCGATTGCATGACCCGGACCAAATGGATGCGTCTCGTGGTGCGCGACAGCGCCGATGTGCTGCGTTGGGCGAGCCAGGAAAGCGCACGCCAGCTCGACGACTTCCGCTACCGCGTCATCGGCGGGCGTGAGTTCGTCTCGTTTCGCATGGTGCCGCGCTACGCGATCGACATCGGCACGCACGAGATCGTCGTCGTCGCCTGCGCGCGCGGCAGCGCGCCGCGCCGCTTCGCTTTGGCGCTGCGCAAGACAGGCCGCGGGCTCGGCCGCAGCATGGCAGCTGCTTTCGCTTGGCTGGTTGCGCCGCGCTCGCCGAAACTTGCCTCTGCCGCGGTTCGCAACGGCGAGGTGCACCACTTGCCACTGCGCGCGGGATCGCCGTCTCGCCTCTAGCAATACTTGGCGAATTAACCCTTAATTTTATGGATTGTCCTCCGATCCGATGCTCAATTGCGGATAAGTCCGTGGGAGAGCGTGGCGGGGGGAGGATGCAGGCGTTTCTGGCGCGGCGTGGGACGTCGCTGATATCGGCGGTGCTCGGCGGCTTTGGGGTATTCTGCGTCGTCTACAGCTTCTCGACCCCGCACATCGCCGCCGAGGCATTGATCCTGCTAGGCGCCGCGCTCGCGGTCAGCTATTTCAGCACGCGCAGCTAGTCGGCGTCATTCCGCCGGAGCCGCGATCCCTTCCGGCTCATACCGGCTGCGGCCGGCGCCGATAAACAGCACCATCAGCGCCGCGATGATGCACAAGATTCCCGACAGCATGAACGCCTGTAGGTAGCTGCCGTAGGAAACCCGCAACAGCCCGGCGAGGAACGCGGCGGCGGCGCCGCCGACCTGATGGATCACCGTGATCCACGCCACCATGATGCCGATGCGCTCCTGCCCAACCACCCCACTCAAGAGGCGCACCGTCGGCGGCACCCCGGCGATCCAATCGAGCCCGTAAAACACCATGAACAGGGTCAGGCCGTAGAACGACATGTCAAAGGCGAATGGCAGGTACATCAGCGACAGGCCGCGCAGCCCGTAATACCAGAACAGCATGTAGCGGTTGTCGAAGCGGTCGCTGAGCCAGCCCGACAGCGTACCGCCGATAAAGCTGAACACCCCGGTCGCGGCGAGCAGACCGGCGCCGACCACCTCGGTCAGCCCGTGGTCGACGCAGGCTGGGATCAGGTGCGTTCCAATAAGCCCGTTGGTCGAGGCGCCGCAGACGAAATAACCGCCGGCGATCAGCCAGAAATCCCTTGAGCGAGCGCCCACCGCGAGCGCGCTAAACGCGACCGCGACCGGATTGCCGACCGGTCTTGCCGACGGCACGACAGCGTGGGCGCCATAAGGCGCCAAGCCCAGATCGGCCGGCCGCTCGCGCATCAACAGCAGGAGAATCGGGACGAAAGCGATGACCGCGACCGCCAGCACCAGCGCCATGACCCGCCAGCCGGCATAGGTCGCCAGTGCCGCCATGCTCGGCAGGAAAACAAGCTGCCCGGCGGCATTGGCTGCGGTCAGCACGCCGATCACCAGGCCCTGCCGCGCGCGGAACCAGCGCGCCGCGATATAAGCCGACAGATAGGCGCCGATAAACCCGCAGCCGAGCCCGACGACAACGCCCCACAGCAGCACGAGCTGCCAGGCCTCGTGCATCAGCGGCGACAGCGCCACCGCCGCCCCGGTCGCCGTCATCGACAGACACATCGTCCGGCGCACGCCGAACCGGTCCATGATCGCCGCGGCGAACGGGCCGATCGCGCCGTAAAGCAGCAGGTTGACGCTGACGGCGAACGAGATCGTCGCCCGCGACCAGCCGAACTCGCCTTCGAGCGGCACGATCAGCACGCCCGGCGCGGCGCGCACGCCGGCAGTGATGAGGATCACGACAAAGGTGACCGCGGCGATGACCCAGGCGTAATGCAGCCGCGCGGCAGGACGCATTATTCGAGCGTCTCGGTGGCGGTTATCTCGATGCCGAACCCGGCGACCCCGACATAGGTGCGTGCTCGCGTCGCCAGGAGGCGGATCGAGCTGATCTCCAGATCGCGCAGGATCTGCGCGCCGAGCCCAACCTCGCGCCACTGCTTGCTGCGCTCCTGTTCCGACGCGGTGCCCTCGCCGACCGCCCGGGTCGGCACACCCGACACACCGGCGCGCAGGTAGACCAGCACTCCGCGCCCGGCCGCCTTGAAGCGCTCGAACGAGGCATGGATTGGCTTGGCACCACCGAACACGTCGTCGACGACGTTGGCGCGGTGCAGCCGTGTCGGCACGTCGCGCCCATCGCCGATCTTGCCGTAGACGAAGGCGTAGTGATGCACCTCGTCGAACGGGGTCACATAGACATAGCCGGTGAACGGGCCGATCTCCGACTCCACCTTGAACTCGGCGACCCGGTTGACCAGCTTCTCACGCGCCTGGCGGTAGGCAATCAGGTCGGCAACCGCGATCCGCTTCAGCTTGTGATGCGAGGCAAAGGCGGCGACTTCCTTGCCGCGCATCACCGTGCCGTCGTCGTTGACCAGCTCGCAGATTGCCGCCACCGGCTCGATCTCGGCGAGCTTGCACAGATCGACCGCCGCCTCGGTATGGCCGGAGCGCATCAGTACCCCGCCATCCTTGGCGATCAGCGGAAAAATATGGCCGGGGCGGACGAAATCCGCCGGTCCGGTATTGCCGTTGGCGAGCGCCCGGATCGTCGCGGTACGCTCTTCAGCCGAGATGCCAGTCGTCGTGCCGTGGCGGTAATCGACGGAGACGGTGAACGCAGTACCGTGGATGGCGTCGTTGTCGGCGACCATCGGCGCCAGCGAAAGCCGGCGCGCCGTCGCGCCGGTCAGCGGCGCGCAGACGATGCCGCAGGTATGGCGGATGATGAACGCCATCTTCTCCGGCGTCGCATGCGCCGCGGCTATGATCAGGTCGCCTTCGTTCTCGCGGTCGTTGTCATCGGTAACGATGACGATTTCGCCGCGGCCGAACGCCTCGATCGCTTCCCGGACAGATTGTGGCACGTTCTACTCGCCCTTCAGGCCCGCGCGAATGAACCCGTTTGCGGCGAGGAAATGCGGGTTCCCCTCGCGCAGCTTCTCGATCGTCAGTCGCCATAATATCGCGCGAGCGGCTTTCCCGCGCGATGGGGAAGTTTCGAAGGCTCCGTTGCGCAGATCGGCGGCGAAGCGAACGAGCGATCCGTTCTCGCCATAAAACTTGTGCAGCAGCCCGGCGATTTGCTGCTGCCATCCCTCGCCCGCCGCTTCGCGCGCGGCGATCGCCATCGAGGTGGCGATCAGATGCGCGTCGCGCTGGCGATCGAGCGGCAACAGCGGCAGGAGCTCGTCGAGCAGCAATTCGCGGGCAAGCGCCAAGAGGTCGCGGCTTTCCGGCAGATCACGCATGCGCGCGTTCCGCCGCTCCGGCCGGATCGAGCAGCATCAGCAGCTCGAGCTCGCATTCGGTGGCGCGCCGTCCAGTGATCGCGGTCGACAGGCTGCGTGCCCCACCCAGCAGAAATCGGTCGCTCTGCTGCAGCGCGATCACCGCCCAGCGGAGGTTCGCCATCACCTCCCAGAATTTGACCCGCTCGGGGTCAAGGCGGCGGCCACTCTCGCTCTCGTACCCGCGATAGAACGGCTCGCGATCGCTAATGCCGCCGGCCTCGCGGTCGAGCCGGCCGAAGCGCCAGCCCTTGCAGCATAGCCAGCCGATATCCTCGTCCGGGTCGCCCCAGCCGGCGAATTCCCAATCGAGGATCGCGGTCAGCTTGGTACCGTCGAGCATGTAATTGCCAGTTCGAAAATCGCGGTGGCACAGCACCGGCGGCAGCGGATCGGGCAGATGCGTCTCGGCCCAGCGCAGCGCCCATTCCAGCACCGGCCGCGGGTTGGGATGCCGGTCGAGGTATCCGCGAAAGCTGGCGATGTGCTCGCGCGGCCCGACCATTTTGAGGAAATCGAGATCGTCGCGCGGCGGCCGGATCGTCTGAATTCGCGCCAGTTCCCGTCCCAGCCGCTCGGCCAGCGCCGACCGCGCCGGTTCCAGTGCCGGATCGAGGGTGATCGGCCGTCCGAGCGCGCTGCCGGCGACCCGGCGCATGACAAAGAACGGCTTGCCGAGCACCGCCGCGTCGGCGCAAGCGAACAGCGGCTCAGGCACAGTTACGCCAGCGGCGAACGCGGCTTGCAGCACCGCAAATTCTTCGACCCGGCAAAGGCTCGACGGCACTCCAGTCGAGGCATCGGTACGTAGGACCAGGCGCTGCGCACCTGACAGCCTGCCGCCGTCGAACTCGGCGTCGAGCGCCCAATTCTCCTGGATCGCCCCGCCCGGCAGCAGCGCGATGCGGCCGATCTCGACCGCGTCGGCCCCGCTCGCTTCGGCGAGAAAGCGGGCGAGCGAGCGCTGGCGGTCGGCGGGTTCCGTTTCAGATCGCGGCAACGCCGTGGCCGCCATCGACCGAAATACACGCGCCGGTAACATAGGCGCTGGCGGGCGAACACAAAAACAACAGTGCGCCGCCCAAATCCTCGACCTGCCCGACCCGCTTCATCGGCACCCGCGAGGCGAGCTTCAGCCCGGCCTCGCTTTCGAGGAACTCGCGATTGAAATCGGTGACGACATAGCCGGGCGCGATCGCGTTGACGAGGATGTTGTAGCGCGCCAGCTCCATCGCCATCGCGCCGTTGAGGTGCAACAGCCCCGCCTTCGCCGCGAGATAGGACGGCACCCGCGCGATCGTCCGGAAGCTCAGCACCGAGGCGATGTTGACGATACGCCCACCGCGTTTCTTGCCGACGAGGTGATGCGCAAACGCGCTCGACATCATCCAGGCGCCCTTGAGGTTGGTGTCGACGACGTTGTCCCAATCCTCCTCGGTGTGCTCGAAGAACGGTTTCGAGACCACCACCCCGGCATTGTTGACCAGCACCGAGAGGGCCCCCAACCCCGCTTCGGTCGCGTCAAGAGCCGCGGCGATGCTTTTGGCGTCGGTTACGTCGAGCGCGACGGGCAGACAGGTACCGCCCTGCTTCCGGATCGTCTCACAAGCCTGTTCAAGCCGGTCAGTGCGGCGTGCCGCGAGCGCCACCTTGGCCCCGGCCAGCGCCAGGACTTCGGCGAGATGCAGCCCGATCCCGCTCGACGCACCGGTGACCAGCGCGACCTGCCCGGCGACCGAGAAGCTGGGCAACTCGGTCACGACCCGATCTCCTTCGCCTGCTCGCGCAGCGCGTATTTCTGGATTTTCCCGGTCGAGGTCTTCGGCAGCGGACCGAATACTACCGCCTTGGGCGCCTTGTAGTGCGCCAGGTTGGTGCGGCAGAAATCGATTATTTCGGCGGCCGAAACCGGCTCGGCGTCGGGCTTCAGGGTAACGAAGGCGCAGGGCGTCTCGCCCCAAATGTTGTCGGGCCGCGCCACCACCGCCGCCTCCATAACCTGCGGATGGCGGTAGAGCACGTCCTCGACCTCGATCGAGGAGATGTTCTCGCCGCCCGAGATGATGATGTCCTTCGAGCGGTCCTTGATCTCGACATACCCGTCTGGGTGCACGACCCCGAGATCGCCGGTGTGGAACCAGCCGCCGGCGAACGCCTCGCCGGTCGCGGCGGCATTGAGCAGGTAGCCCTTCATCAGCGTGTTGCTGCGGACCACCACCTCGCCGATGGTCTGGCCGTCGGCCGGTACGTCCCGCATCGTCGCGGGGTCGACGACGCGCTGCCGGTCGAGCGTCATCGTTTGCACCCCTTGGCGCGCCATCTTGCCGGCGCGCTCGGGCAAAGGCAGCCCGTCCCATTCCTCCTGCCAAGCGCACACCGTGGTCGGCCCGTAGCTTTCGGTGAGCCCGTAAAGATGGGTGACGCGGAACCCCATCCGTTCCATCGCCTCGATCACCGACGAGGGCGGCGCGGCGCCACCGGTCGAGGCCTCGACGATGTGGTCAAAGCGCCGCTTCACCGCGTCGGGCGCGTGCACCAGCATGTTGAGCACGATCGGCGCGCCCGAGAGGTGGGTCACCCCGTGCTCGGCGATCGCCGCGAAAATCAGCGCCGGATCGACCCGCCGCAGGCAGACATGCGTGCCAGCGACTGCGGTCACCCCCCAGGTATAGGTCCAGCCGTTGCAGTGGAACATCGGGAGAGTCCAGAGATAGACCGAGTGCGGCCCAAGCCCGAACAGGATGGCGTTGCCCATCGCGTTCAAGAACGCGCCGCGGTGGTGGTAGACGACGCCCTTCGGGTTGCCGGTGGTGCCGGAGGTGTAGTTGAGCGCGATCGGCGCCCATTCGTCGGCCGGCGGCGTCCATGCGAAACCGGGATCGCCCTCGGCGAGGAACTCCTCGTATTCGATCTCACCGAATTGCAGCGGCCCCGGTGCGTCGGCGATCTCGACGACCGGGATCTTGCGGCCCAGCCGGCCGAGCACATCCTTCACGATGGGCGCGAACTCGCGGTCGGCGATCAGCAGCTTCGCCTGGCCGTGGCCGAGGATGAAGGCGATTGAGGCGGCGTCGAGCCGGTAGTTGAGCGCGTTCAGGACACCGCCGGCCATTGGCACCGCGTAATGCGCTTCAAGCAGCGCCGGCACGTTCGGCGCGAACACCGCGACCGTGTCGCCCGCATCAATCCCGCGGCGGCGCAGCGCGTCGGCGAAGCGCCGGCACCGCGCATAAAACTCTCCATAGGTAAAGCGCCGGGCCCCATCGATCACCGCGACCTTGTCGGGATAGATCGCTGCCGCGCGGGGAAGGAGATTGAGCGGCGTCAGCGCGGTGAAATTCGCCGCGTTCCGCGCGAGGTGCGCCGCGTCGTAGGGGTGATCGCTCATGCCGGCATCCTCCCGAGCGGCGCGCCGGGGGTCAAGCCGTTCCGGTCACGCCCCGAGCAGCGACGCCACCCGTTCGCGGTGCCAGGTCGCGTCGCCGAACGCGACCTCGCTGGCCTTGGCGCGCTTCATATAGAGGTGGAGGTCGTGCTCCCAGGTCATGCCGATGCCGCCGTGCAGCTGGATGCCGGCGTTGGACACCTTGCGGCTCGCATCCGAGGCATAAGCCTTGGCCATCGACACCGCCAGCTTCGCGTCGGGCTGCTTTTCGTCAACCGCCCAGGCAGCATAATAGGTCAGCGACTTGGCGTTCTCGACCTCGACCAGCATGTCGGCGCATTTGTGCTTGACGCCCTGGTAGCTGCCGATCGGCTTGCCGAAGGTTTCGCGCAATTTGGCGTACTCGACCGTCATCTCGAGCACGCGCTGCGCCCCTCCGCATATCTCGGCGGAAAGTGCGACCGCAGCGCCGTCATAGACGCGCGCCAGAGACGGCCAGCCCTCGTGCAATTCGCCGAGCAGCGCGGTCTGCGGCACCGCGACATTGTCGAACCGCACCTCGCAGAGCTTGCGGGTCTCGTCGATCGACGGCATCAGCGCAACGCCGAGCCCCGCCGCGTCTTTGGGCACCAGAAATAGGCTGACCCCGTCTTCCATCGTGCTGCCGTCGCGGGTGCGCGCGGCGACGACGATGGTGTCGGCAAGATGCGCGTCGGGCACGAACAGCTTGCTGCCCGACAGGGTAAAACCGCCGCGCATCGACTGCGCGTTCATCGTGATGCCTGACGCGTCCCAGCGCGCATTGGGCTCGGTCGAAGCCAGGGTCGCCCTCAGTTCGCCGGCGGCGATGCGGGGCAGATATTCCTGGCGTTGCGCCGCCGAGCCGGCCTCGCGGATCGCCGCGCCGCCGAGCAGCGCGGTCGCCAGATAGGGACCCGGCATCACCGCGCGACCCATCTCCTCCATCAGCACCACGAGATCGGTAAGGCCGAGCCCGCTGCCGCCGTCGTCTTCGGAGAAATTGATGCCGAGCCAGCCCTGTTCGGCGATCTGCGACCAGAACTCCGGCGTCATTCCCTCTTGCGTCGCCATGCGCTCGCGGACGAACTTGGTGGTACAGGCGGAATCGAGGAACTTCCGCGCGGTATCGCGCAACAGTTCCTGTTCTTCGCTAAAGCCGATATCCATCGCGGCTCACCCCTTCGGCAGGCCGAGCACGCGCTCGCCGATGATGTTGCGCTGGATTTCGCTGGTGCCGCCGGCGATCGCGTATTGCCGCGCGCCCATCACGCGATGCGCCCAGCGGCCGGAATCGGGCACCGCCTCGGTCGCGCCCTCGATCGTCGCGTAGGGGCCGAGCAGGGTCGAGGACGCGTCGGCGATACGCTGCGCCAGCTCCGAGCCGAACAGCTTGAGGATCGAGCCTTCCGGCCCGGGCGCCTCGCCGCGCAGCCGCCGGGTGAGACCGCGCAGCCGGGTTACCTTAAGCGCCTGGGCCTCGATCGCGAGCTGCGCCAGCATCTGGCGCACATGGGTCTGATCCCAGGACGGCTCCTGGCGGTTGGGGAATTGCTTCGCCAGCTCGACGAGGCGGGCGATCTGCGCTGCATGGTCGCGTCCCCCTGCCCCGCCGCGCTCGAACATCAAAGTAGTGATCGCGACCTTCCAGCCCTCGTTGATCTTGCCGACGACATTCTCTTTCGGCACGACGACGTCCTCGAAGAACACCTCGTTGAAGTGCCGGTGGCCGTTGAGCAGCACCAGCGGCCGTACGGTGATGCCCGGTGTCTTCATGTCGACGAGCAGATAGGTGATGCCGTGATGCTTCGGCGCTTCCGGGTCGGTGCGCACCAGCAGGAAGCACCAATCGGCAAAATGCGCGCCCGAGGTCCACACCTTCTGACCGTTGACGACGAAATGATCGCCCTTGTCGATGGCGCGGGTCCTGAGGCTCGCGAGGTCGCCCCCGGCCCCCGGTTCCGAGAAGCCTTGGCACCAGCGTTCGTCGCCGGCGAGGATTGCCTGCAAGTGCCGCTTTTTTTGTTCCTCGGTGCCGAGTTGGATCAGGGTCGGGCCCAACAGCCCGATCGCGCTCGCCCCCGGCAAGATTGGCGCATGGGCGCGAAAATACTCTTCGTCGAAGATCACCTGCTGGATAAAGCTGGCGCCGCGCCCGCCATATTCCTTCGGCCACGAGATACCGACCCAGCCGGCGGCATACATCTTCTTCTGCCAGGCGATGCGCTTTTCCAGCGTCTCGCGGTCGGGCGCGACGCGCGAGTCCGACGCATCCTCGACTTTGAGATCGTCGGTCAGGTTGGCGTCGAGCCAGGAGCGAAATTCGCGGCGGAATTCGGCGTGCTCCGGGGCGTCAGCGAAATCCATGGCGTTCTTCCCTTCAACCGCCCGCTTGTCGAGTCGGGCTTAAAATTCGGCGTCGAGCTCGGGGACTTCCTCGGGTTCCTGTTTGGCCGCATCGATCCATTCGAGCATCGTCGGCAGCGATAGGATGTGCTCGCAATATTCGTCCGCTTCGGGCGGCAGCTTGACGCAATAGGTGCGAAACCGGGTGCAGACCGGCGCGAACATCGCATCGGCCATGGTCAGGCTCTTGCCGAAGAGATAGGGCCCCTTCCACTGCGCGAAGCACTCGTGCCAGATCTTCAGGATCCAGTCGATATCCGCCTGCGCCGCCGACCACACGACAAAATTGGGCTTGACGCTTTTGAGGTTGACCGGCAACGCCGACCGCAGAGCCGCGAAACCCGAATGCATTTCGCCGCAGATCGAGCGGCAGCGGGCTCGCGCCTCGGGCTCCGTCGGCAGCAACCCCGCCTTGGGGTTGAGCTCGTTCAGATATTCACCGATCGCCAGCGTATCCCAGATCGAGATGCCGTTATGGATCAGGGTCGGCACCCGGATCGAGGAGGATTGCAGCAACAGTTCGGCGCGCACCGACGGGTCGTCAGCGGACACGATCTGCTCCTCGAAGTCGAGCCCGGCCCATTTCGCCATCAGCCAGCCGCGCAGGCACCACGACGAATAATTCTTGCTGCTGATCGTCAGGATGGCTTTCGCCATGAGCACAACCTCGGGAGAGCGTGAGCCAATCTAACAGGCTTTCTTGGCCCGGCAAAACCCGGGCCAGATCGATGATAACGTCGCAAAAATGCAATGTTGCAGGGCACAATCATCTCGCACTGCAGCGCAACCCGCACTATCTTATTGACCCGGTTCTGTTCGACGGCCCCGATAGCGTTTTCCCTCGCGACCCATCGGCAGCAAGCGTTCGGAGCGGAAAGCGCACGGTGCTGTATCAATTCTACCAGAGCTACGCCGACGCGCTCGCGCCCTTCCAAGGCATGGCGACGGCGTTTGGCCACACGATCGGACGCGGCTGGCCGGGTATGCCGGAAACCCAGTTTCAGCGCGGCATCGCCGCCGCCTGCGAGCTGTTCGCGCAAGGGAGGCTGCAGCACCACCGGCCGGAGTTCGGCATCGACAGCGTGACGGTCGGGAACCGCAGCGTTGCGGTGCGGGAAGAAAAAACCTGGGTCAGGCCGTTTGCCACCCTGCTGCATTTCGCCAAGGACACACCCCAACCGCAACCAAAAGTGCTGCTGGTCTCGCCGATGTCGGGACATTTCGCGACGCTGCTGCGCGGCACGGTCAAGACAATGCTGCCCGAGCACGACGTCTACCTGACCGATTGGCACAACGCTCGCGACGTGCTGCTCTCGGCCGGCGATTTCGATTTCGACGATTTCATCGATCACGTCATCGCCTTTCTCGAACATCTCGGGCCCGGCGCGCATGTCGTCGCGGTGTGCCAGCCGGCGGTCGCGGTGCTAGCCGCGGTGGCGCTAATGGCCGCCGCGGGCAACCCGTGCCAGCCGCGCAGCATGACCTTGATGGCCGGGCCGATCGACACGCGGATCAATCCGACCAAGGTCGACGATCTTGCGATGCAGCATTCGATCGAGTGGTTCGACGCCAATCTGATCTATCGCGTACCGCCGGGCCACGGCGGCACATCGCGCGAGGTCTATCCCGGTTTCCTGCAGATCAGCGCCTTCATGGCGATGAACCTCGAACGGCATATCCGCGCCTTCGCCCGTCACTTCGAGAACCTAGTCGAGGACGATGAGCAAAAGGCCGCCGCGCACCGCGCGTTTTACGAGGAGTATTTCGCGGTGATGGATCTGCCGGCCTCGTTCTATCTCCAAACCGTCAACCGCATCTTCCAGAAGCACGAGCTGGCGCGCGGGGTTCTCATCTCGCACGGCCGCAAGGTCGAGCCGCGGGCGATCCGGCGCACCGCCCTCCTCACCGTCGAGGGCGAGAACGACGACATCTGCTCGATCGGCCAAACCCTCGCGGCACAGGAGCTGTGCACCGGGCTGCACCCGCTGCGCAAACATCACCATTTGCAAACCGGCGTCGGGCATTACGGCGTGTTCAGCGGCCGGCGCTGGGCCGGCGAAATCTATCCGCGTGTGCGCACGCTGATCCAGTCGAGCAACTGATCGAGGTGAGCATCGACTTGGCGATGACCCGGCGCTAGGCTCCACCATGCGTTTCGGGAGGCGTCCCATGCTGAGCCAAGCCCAGATTGAAGCCTACTGCCGCGACGGCTATTCGTTTCCGCACGCCGCGCTCAGCGACGCGGAGCTCACCGAATGCCGCGAGGGACTGGCGCGCTACGAGGCCTGGCTCGGCAAGCCGGTCAATATGGGCGACTGGCGCTGGCGCTCGGCCGCCTACGCCTTCCTGCCGTGGCTCGACAAGCTGATCCGGCATCCGCGCATTCTCGACGCGGTCGAGGATCTGGTCGGCCCCGACATCTTGGTGTTCACGACGACGTTCTTCATCAAGGAAGCGCACAGCCCAACCTTCGCCGCCTGGCACCAGGACGCGACCTATTTCGGCATCGAGCCTTACGAGCACGTCACCGCCTGGGTCGCGCTCACCGATGCGACCGAGGAGGCGGGCTGCATGGAAGTGGTGCCGTCGCGCGGCGCGGCGCGGCAGTTGCATCATGCCGCGCTCGGCCTCAAGGACAGCATCAACGGTGGCGGCCAGGCGATCGTCGAGGAATTCGACCAGCGTGACACGGTCATGATGACGGTACCGGCCGGCAGCTTCTCGCTGCACCACACACTCTGCTCGCACCGTTCGGCGCCCAACCGCGCGAACCATCGCCGCGTCGGTATCGGCATCAGCTACATACCGGCGCATTGCCGGATCACCTCATCCGTGCGGATGCGTGTGCCGCTGGTGCGGGGCACAAACACCGGCGGAAATTTCGACATCCTGCCGCCGCCGACAGAGGGCGAGTTTCATCCGGCCGCGATCGCCCGGCACGAGGACGCCTATCGACGCTATCGCGACAATTACGCCGCCCAGATCG
Source organism: Allostellaceae bacterium (assembly GCA_035604035.1). Taxonomy (GTDB): domain Bacteria; phylum Pseudomonadota; class Alphaproteobacteria; order ATCC43930; family CGMCC-115725; genus DATARH01. The sequence continues at coordinate 14,740 of DATNJF010000069.1, forward strand.
AGATACACGATCGAGAATTCGCGCAGGCACCGGGCGCGTTGACGCCAGCCCTTGACCCTAGCGTCAACCTCATCGGCAGGCGGGTTGCCGGTTACGGCGGGTTCTAAAAACGGGGGATCATCCCGGCGTAGGCCGAGATGATCCCTCTCGGGGTTAGTGCAGCCCGTAGAACCCCATCGCACCGCCGGCCATCACCTGGTGCTTGGTCTCGGCCGACAGACCTTCGAGCTGCTTCTGGACCATCTTCGGCGCCCCTGGGAAGAACCCGTCTGGGTGCGGGTAATCAGTCGCCCACATGATCTTGTTCGGACCGACATAGTCGGCGAGGTAGTGCAGGCTCCCCTCGACCGGCTCGAACGAGATCCAGCACTGCCGCCGGAAGATGTCGGACGGGCGCATCTTGAGGCCGCTGTCGTTGAACCCCTGATCGTCGAAATGACGATCCATCCGGTCGAGCCACGGCGCGATCCAACCGCCGCCCGACTCCAAAAATCCAACGCGCAACTTCGGATGCCGCTCGCAGACGCCGCCCCAGATCATGCTGAGCGCCGCCAGCATCATCTCCATCGTGTGGCTGATGATGTGCTGCGCGCCGCGGCCCTGGAAGCGGTCCACGCCCACCTGCGGCATGCCCGGCGACGCGCCCTCATGGAAGCCGATCGCGAAATCGAGCTCCTCGCATGCGGTCCAGAACGGCTCGTAAACCGGGTCGTGGATCAGCCGGTTGTTGTAGGGGTTCGGGCGCAGGAAACCGGCCTTCATCCCCAATTCCTTGCGCGCGAAGGTCATCTCCTTGACCGCCTGGGCGACGTCCTGCATCGGCAACATCGCGACGCCGAACAGCCGGTCGGGATATGGCTTGCAGTAGTCGGCGAGCCAGCGGTTATAGGCCCGGCACGTCGCCCCAGCGAGACCCGGGTCTTTGATCCCGCCGACGAACAGGCCGATGCTGGGATAAAGGAAAGCCGCGTCGATCCCGTCCATGTCCATGTCGGGGATACGCTTATGCGGGTCGAAACCACCGGGACGGCCCTGGCTGTATTCAAACCCGTCGGCGATCACGTGGCCGTCGCGCGCGCCGATCGCGCCAATCGCTCCGAGCCCCCGCTCGGCGCTGCCGAGAAGCGCCGAGTCGACCTGCAACTGCTGCTTACCGTTCGCGTTGGTAACGAGTTTGGGCGCCCGGTCGCGATAGGCTGGGTCGATGTAGTCGGTCCACAGGTTCAGCGGCTCAAGGATATGTCCGTCCGCATCGACCACATTGTAGGTGCGCGCCATGTTCGTCTCCCTCAGTTCAGTCCGTAGAAGGCCATCGCGCCGCCGGCCATCACCCCATGTTTGGTGGCGGCCGAGACACCGGCGGCGTCGAGCTGCTTCTCGATCATGTCGGGCGCGCCCGGGAAGAATCCATCGCGGTGAGGGTAGTCGGTCGCCCACAGGATCTTGTTGGGGCCGATGTAATCAGCCAAATGGCTGAGGCTGCCTTCGACTGGCTCGAACGAAATCCAGAACTGCCGCCGGAAGATGTCGGAAGGCCGCGTCTTGAGACCGCTGTCGTTGAAGCCCTGGTCGTCG
>DATNJF010000070.1:0-2225 GCA_035604035.1 Allostellaceae bacterium
CTTCACGGCGGGAATCTCGCGGTAATAGCCGAGCACGCACAAAGTTCCCGTATCGAGGAGGAAGTGCTGTCCTGCACCGGCGAAGAGCCCAACCCAGCGCGCCACGAGGACGCGAAGCACGTGTCCGTGTGCGAAAAGTGCGACGTCGCCATCGACGGCGCGCGCCCGGGCGATGACTTGATCCACCCGGGCACTTATTTGCTCCGGTGACTCGCCGCCCGGACATCCATCCCGGAAAATCAGCCAGCCCGGCGCCTCCTCGAGGATCTGTTCGAGCGTCAGCCCCTCGTACGCACCGTAATTCCACTCGGCCAGGTCGGGGTCGATCACAGCCGAGTTGCCGAGACCCGCCAATTCACAGGTCTCCCGCGCCCGCCGCATCGGGCTGACGAGGACGAGCGCAAATGCCTCTTTAGCGAGCACCGGACGCAGCCCCTCGGCGAGCCGACGCCCGTTATCGGTCAAGGGTATATCCGTTGCGCCGGTATGCCGGCCGTTGAGGCTCCACGCGGTCTCGCCATGTCTCATCGCAAAGACGCTCACTGCCCCTACTCTCTCCTCGCATGCGGTCGGCCTTCCTCGAACGGACCCTCGAGGACGACAGCGTATGGATCAGTCGTCGCGCCACTCGCGGCGATGCGGGGGACTGCCAACACCGACCGGTGTCGCCTCCATCTGCTCTGTGTACCTGCCGAGACTGGCCGCGCTGTTGCAGCGGGCTCGCTGGTACAACGCTTGCCGGCCGGCCTCCAGGTTCTCGTCCTCCCCATGCCACGTCTCCAACGCGTTATCCTGGAGTGCGCGCCCATAGGAGAAAGTGATCCGCCATGGTTTGGGCCCGGGCAGTCGCTTGATGGCATCGAGGTGGACCGTCGCCACCCAATCCTCCTGGCCGCCCGACAAGAACACGATGCCGGGCACTGCCGCGGGCACATGGCGACGCAAGCAGCGTAAGGTAGCCGTGGCGACTTCCTGCACTGGCGCCTGGTGGGGGCAGTCCTTGCCGGCGATGACCATATTGGGCTTCAGCAGCATGCCCTCCAGCCGGATTCTCTGGTCATGCAGCGCCCCAAACACAGCATGAAGGACAGTTCCGGTGACCTCCTGGCAGCGTTCAATCGAATGCGATCCGTCCATCAACACTTCCGGCTCGACGATCGGAACCAAATCTTGTTCTTGGCAGAGCGCGGCATACCGTGCCAGCGCGTGCGCGTTGGCGCCGATGCAGGCATGGCTCGGCAGAGTGTTGCTGACATGGATAACGGCACGCCACTTCGCAAAGCGCGCGCCCATGTCACGGTAGGCCGAGAGGCGATCTCGCAACCCGTCAAGGCCCTCGGTCACCGTTTCGTCCGGAGCACCAGCGAGCGGCCTCGCGCCCGCATCGACCTTGATACCCGGAAGAATGCCTTGGTTCGAGAGAACCTGGGCGAGCGGCATCCCGTTGGAACTCCTCTGACGAATAGTCTCGTCCTGCATGATGACGCCGCTGATAAACTCGGCAGCACCGGCAGTGAAAAGCATTTCGCGGTAAGTGCAACGGCTCTTTTCCGTCGACTGGATGCCGAGCGTATCGAACCGCTTCGTCAAGGTGGAAACGGTCTCGTCGGCTGCGAGAATCCCCTTCCCATCGGCGATCAGCGTCTGTACGACGCTCTCAAGCTCATCGCTCATCACGAAATCCTCTAGAACGGCCACTGCCAATTGGTGATTTCCGGGGCGTCCACGCCGAATTGGTGGGCGTGGTTCAGGCAGGCTTTCTGCTGCTCGACTAGAGCCTCGCGGACGCCGGCCGCTTTTGCGCCCAGGCCGGGCATGCGGTCGATCGCGTCGATGGCCAGGCTGAAACGATCGGTCTGATTGCGGATAGCCAGCTCCAGCGGCGTATTAATGTTGCCCTGCTCCTTGTAGCCGCGCACGTGAATGTTGTGCTGACCGGGCCGTCTGTAGGTCAGGCGATGGATCAGCCACGGATAAGCGTGGAAATTGAAGACCACCGGCCTGTCCGCGGTGAACAGGGTCTCGAACTCGCGGTCCGTCAGGCCGTGCGGATGCTCGGCGTTCGGCACCAGCTTGAACAAATCCACCACATTCACGAACCGGACCTTTACGTCGGGCAGGTATTGGCGCAGCAAGGCAGTGGCCGCCAGAGATTCCATCGTCGGCACGTCGCCGCAACTCGCCATGACGATGTCGGGCTCGGCGTCCTGGTCGTTGCTCGCCCA
>DATNJF010000071.1:0-13239 GCA_035604035.1 Allostellaceae bacterium
TCGTCACCGACCCGCCGCTCGCGGTTCATGCCTACCACGATGGCTTCGGCAATTGGTGCAGCCGGATCGTCGCTCCGGCGGGACGGACCCGGATTTTCGCCGAAGGGGTGGTCAACGACAGCGGCGAGCCCGACCCGGTGGCACTTGGCGCGGTTCAGCACACGATACCGGACCTGCCCGATGACGCGCTGGTGTTCCTCCTCGGCAGCCGCTATTGCGAGACCGAACGGCTGGCCGACATCGCCTGGTCGCTGTTCGGCCAGACGCCGCTCGGCTGGGGCCGCGTCCAGGCGATCTGCGAGTTTGTCCACCAGCATATCGTTTTCGGCTACGAGCACGCGCGCAACAGCCGCACCGCCTGGGAGGGCTATTGCGACCGCACCGGCGTGTGCCGTGATTTCGCCCACCTCGCGGTCACGTTTTGCCGCTGCATGAACATCCCGGCGCGCTATTGCACCGGCTATCTCGGCGATATCGGCGTGCCGGCCGACCCCGCGCCGATGGATTTCTCGGCCTGGTTCGAGGCCTATCTCGGCGGCGCCTGGCACACAGTCGACGCGCGCCACAACCATCCGCGCATCGGCCGGGTGCTGATCGCCCGCGGCCGCGACGCCGCCGACGTCGCGATCAGCACGACCTTTGGCCCCAACACGCTGGCCGGGTTCAAGGTGGTGACGGAGGAGGTCAGGTCAGGGTGAAGGATTTTCAGGTATTCTTTTCTAGTTATCGCGGGGCGATCTTCGTTGGGCGAAAGGAGATCGTCCATGACCACCGAAGAAATTATGGCCGCCATTGAAAAAATGGAGCTGCGAGACGCTGGCAAGGAGCAGGTGCCGCCGCCAGAGTTAGTCGCGTTTTTTGTCCGGCTGGTTCGCGGGTTACGAAACTGGAAACAACGGACGCTCGCTAGCTTTGCAGGTGTCTCCCTTTCCACCGTCGAGCGGGCTGAGCGCGCCGAAGGGGTGAGCGTAGAGAGTCTCGATCGGATCGCGGTGGCGTTGGGATATGGCGCCGGTTATCTAACGGCCCCGCGGGCGGCTCTATCTGCAAAGGACACTATCCAAAAAATGGTCGAGACATGGGGACACTTAGTTGTCGTTCCCGTTCAGCGGCTGTCACGGGAGAGCGCATTTCGAAAGTTGGGCGGGTGTCACGCATGTCTTATTCACAGGCCGCAAGTTGATCCTAAGCATGATGAATTGATTGCCGCTCTCGGAGAGTGGCTAGAAGCGGCGTCGTGGATTAGCAGCGACACATGCGTCGCTGAAATGTCCGAAGGTCGGAAGCGTGCGTTTTACGCAGGCGCCATTGAATGCGTCCGGAGTCTCAAACAAAGAAAGCTGACTGTGCTTTGCGGAGTAATGAGCGCGCCACAGCCCAGGATTCCGGAGTGGCAGGTAGGCGTCGTTTCAATCTCGCCAACCGCGATCGATCCTGGCGCGCCGAAACGTCGCCACCTGCTTGTAGACGTACGAAACGCGGAGCCGACGGATATTTGGGCTGACGGTGGATCAGCGTTCAAATCGTCCTTCCGAACGGCTGTAGCCAAAGTATCTCTTCAATAGCCTAGGCCTCTAAGCCGCCAGCTTCTCCCGCGCCGCCGCCTTGATTAGCGCCGCGCCTTTTTCGGCGATCATGATCGTCGGGGCGTTGGTGTTGGTCGAGCTCACCGCCGGCATCACCGAGGCGTCGATGACGCGCAGGCTTTCGAGCCCGTGCACCTTAAGCTCATCGTCGACGACGCACATCGCGTGGCTCCCCATCATGCACGAGCAGCTGGCGTGGTAGACGGTCGAGCCGTTCTGCCGCGCGTAATCGAGCAGCTCGTCGTCGCTCTGTACGCTCGGCCCCGGCACATTCTCCTCGACGATGTGCTTGGCCAGCGCCGGCGCCGCGAACAGGCGGCGGAGGAACTTGAGGCCGCCGACCATCGCGCGCTGGTCCGTGTCCTCGGCGAGGTAGCGCGGGTTGATCGCCGGCTGCTCGCGCGGGTCGGGCGAGCGCACCAGCACATAGCCGCGCGACAGCGGCCGCATCTGCCACGGGCCGCCGGTGATACCGGGCCGGTCGTCAAGCTTCCTGATGAGGCCGGGCTTGTAGCTCGCCGGGGCGAAGACGCATTGCACGTCCGGCGTCGCCGACTCCGGCAGCACCTTGACCGACGCGGCGCAGAGCGAGGCGCTGTAGGTCAGCATGCCGGTGCCTTGCGTCACATAGCGCAACAGCTCGTTGGCGAACGAAAGACCGCGGCCGCGCTCGTTCAAGGTTTCGAGGTCGCGGACGATGCACGACATGCGGGCGATGTAATGGTCCTGGAAATTCTGTCCGACGCCGGGGAGCGCGTGATGCACCGCGATGCCAGCCTTGCCCAGCACCTCTGGGTCCCCGACCCCGGAAAGCTGCAGGAGGTGCGGCGAGCCGACCGCGCCGGCCGAGAGGATCACTTCGCGTGACGCGTCGGCCAGCTCGACGGTGTTGTTGCCGGGGGCGCCGCGCGAATACACGACGCCGGTCGCGCGCTTGCCGTCGAAGACGATGCGGTGCACCAGCGCGTGGGTGACGATCTGCAAATTCGGCCGCTTCTTGACCGGGTTGAGATAGGTGCGCGCGGCGCTGGCGCGGCGCCGCCCGCCGCGGGTCTGCTGACACCAGCCGATAGAGTCCCCGGCGCCGTGCGGCAGGTTGTTGACGTCGGCCCGAAACTCGACCCCGAGTTCCTCCGCCGCGGCGATGATCGCCTTGCACGCCTCTGGCTGCTCCTTCATCGGCGAGGTGGTGAGATGGCCGCCTTTACCATGGATTTCAGCGTCTCCGCCGGTCCAGTTCTCGGCTTGCTTGAAGAACGGCAGCACATCGTCCCAGCCCCAGCCGCGATTGCCGAGCTGCGCCCAATGGTCGAAATCCTCAGGCTGGCCACGGATGTAGATGAGCCCGTTGATTGACGACGACCCGCCCAGCACCCGCCCGCGCGGATAGGGGACCGCGCGCCCGTTGGTGCCGGGGTCGGCCTCGGCCTTGTAGCCCCAGGTGAGGGTCTTGTGGTCGAGCAGCTTCATAAACCCGACCGGGATGTGGATGAGCGGGTTCCAGTCCTTGCCACCCGCCTCGATCAGGATGACGCGCACCGAGGGGTCTTCGGTCAGCCGGTTGGCGAGCACGCATCCGGCCGAGCCGGCGCCGACGATCACGTAATCCGCTTGCATCGCGTGTCTCCCCTAGGACCCTATCCTGTTCAGCACTTACCGCGTCGCCCACGGGTCGATCAGGCTAAGGCCGCAACCCGCAAACCCAGCCATGTCACGAGTAGCAAGGTCAGCGCGAGCGGCCAACGCTACGGCGGCGATTTGTGCGTCAAAAGCCTCAATCGGGCGGCCTTGACGCCGTCGAGACACGACGATTTCGGCATAGCGAGCGGCCGCCTCATCATCGAACGGCAGCACCCGGCCGGCGAAATCGTCGGCGAACATTGCTTCGGCCAAGGCAGCGAGGCCGGATTGTCGACGCCCCGCCGGCAATGCCGCGATGCCGTAAAGGATTTCGGCAACGTTGATGCTGGTCGTATAGAGCAAAGTTCGCGGTTGTGCAGCGGTCCAGGCGAACACGGCCGGATGCGGCTCCGCCCGCATCAATTCCGACAAAACGTTGGTATCGAGGACGATCACCGCCCGATCATAGGGGGAGGACCGACTTCGACCGGAGGATGCGGATCGAGTTCATCGGCGCCGCCAAGCGGCAGAAAGCGCTGGCGGATCGCTTCGGCCAGGTTCAGCTCGCGCCGCTGCGCCCCGTCGCGAAGCGCCTCGGAAAGAAGGTGACGCAGCTCGGCCTCCATGGAGCGCCCATTGAGCGCTGCACGCACCCGCAGCCTTTCTCGTAATTCGGGGGCAACATTGCGAATAGTCAGTGTCGTCATTTCGCTCACGCCTTCAACGCATGCAATGTAGGCATCACCGCCTACGCTGACAACAACGAATTAGGCCGCCAGACGCTGCCGCGCCGCCGCCTTGATTGCCGCCGCGCCCTTGGTGGCGATCATGATCGTCGGCGCGTTGGTGTTGGTCGAGGTCACTGCCGGCATCACCGAGGCGTCGATGACGCGCAGCCCCTCGAGCCCATGCACGCGGAGCTGGTCGTCGACCACCGACATCGGGTCGGGGCCCATCTTGCAAGTGCAGGTGGCGTGGAACACGGTCGAGCCGGTTTGCCGCAGGTAGTGCAGCAGCTCATCGTCCGACTGCACGTCCTTGCCCGGCAGCATCTCGGCGACGAGGTACGGCGCTAGAGCCGGTGCGCCGAACAGCCGCCGCGCCGCGCGCAGCCCGCCGATCGCGCAGCGCCGGTCGGTGTCTTCCGACAGGTAGCGCGGGTTGATCGCCGGCGCGTCGTTGGGGTCGCTCGATTTCGCCTCGACATAGCCGCGCGACAGCGGCCGCATCTGCCACATGCCGCCGGTCATCCCGGGCTTCGAATCGAGCTTGCGGATCGGCCCGGGCGCGAAGCTGGCGTTGGCGAAAAGGATCTGCACGTCGGGGGTCGCGGATTCCTCCAAGACCTTGACCGAGGCGCAGACCAGCGAGGCGGCATAGGTGAGGAGGCCGCTCCCCTGGAAGACATAGCGCATCAGCTCGCCGACAAAGGGCAGGCCGCGCGATTTCTCGTTGGCGGTCGGCGCACCCGTGACCTCGGCGGTGACGCGGGCAAGGAAATGGTCCTGCATGTTGCGGCCGACTCCCGGTAGCGCGTGCACCACCGGCACGCCGATGCGGCCGAGATGAGCGGGGTCACCGACCCCGCTGAGTTGCAGCACATGCGGCGAGCCGATCGCGCCGCCAGAGAGGATTACCTCGCGCGCCGCATCGACCCGCTCCACCCGGCCACCGCGCGAGAACTCGACCCCGGTCGCGCGCTTGCCGTCGAACACAACGCGCCGGACCATCGCCTCGGTGACGACCTGGAGGTTGGAGCGTTTCAGCGCCGGGCGCAGGAAGGTGCGCGCCGCGCTCTGCCGCCGCCGGCCACGGCGGGTCTGCTGCACCCAGCCAATATTGTCCGGGGCGCCGGGCGGCAGGCGGTTGACGTCCTCATGGTATTCGAGGCCGATCTCGGTGCCGGCCTCGATGATCTTGTGACAGAGGAACGGCCGGTCGGAAGGGCGCGAGGTCAAGAGCGGCCCGCCCTCACCGTGGAACTCGTCGGCGCCGCCTTCCCAGCCTTCCGCCTCCTTGAAGTAGGGCAGCACGCTGTCCCAGTCCCAGCCGCGGTTGCCGAGCTGCGCCCAGTGATCGAAATCCTCGGGCTGGCCGCGCACGTAGATCATGCCGTTGATCGAGCTGGAGCCGCCCAGCACTTTGCCGCGCGGATAGAGGATCGAGCGGTTGTTGACCCCCTCGTCGGGCTGGGCCATGTAGCCCCAGGTCAGTGTCTTGTGGTCGAGCAATTTCACGTAGCCGGCCGGGATGTGGATTAGCGGGTTGGTGTCGCGCCCGCCGGCCTCGAGTAGCATGACCTTGACCGACGGATCGGCGCTCAGCCGATTCGCCAGCACGCACCCGGCCGACCCGGCGCCGACGATGACATAATCTGCCTGCATTCGAAGTCCCTCCCTCGCCCCGCGCACGGCGCCGGCATCTGCTGTTACTCTAGCGCACTCGACCGCCGATGCCAGTCAAGGCCGCCATGCGCTATTCATCGCTCACCGAACGGGTCGCCGGGCGCGGCGCTGGCGCGTGGGAGGTGCACCGCCGGGCGATCGAGCTGCGCGAGGCCGGCGCGGACGTGATCGCGCTCACCGTCGGCGACCCCGACCAGGCGCCGCCCGAGGTGCTGATCGAGACCACGGTCGCGGCGCTGCGGGCACACCGCACCGGCTACTCGCGCTTGCTCGGCATCGAACCGCTGCGCGAGGCCATCGCCGCGCGTCACGCCAAGCGCACCGGCCAGAGCTGCACGACCGCCAATGTCGTTGTCATGCCGGGCGCGCAGGGCGCGCTTTATGGGGCGCTGCAATGCCTCGCTGGTCCGGGCGACGAGGTTGTCGTCCCCGAGCCGACTTACGCGACCTACGAGGCGGTGATCGGCGCCAGCGGTGCGACGATGGTGACGGTGCCGTTGGCGCCCGAGCGCGGCTTCCACCCCGATCTCGATGCGATGGCGGCGGCGATCGGGCCGAAGACGCGCGTCATCTGGATCAACTCGCCGCACAACCCGACCGGCGCGCTGTTCACGGCGCAAGAAATCGCGGCGATCGCCGAATTGTGCCGGCGCCACGATCTGTGGCTGCTGTCAGACGAGGTCTATGAGGACCTCGCCTTCGCCCGGCCGCATGTCAGCCCGTGGTCGCTGCCCGGCATGGCGGAACGGACGGTGGTCGTCTCCAGCCTGTCGAAATCGCACGCCGCGCCGGGTTTCCGGATGGGCTGGGTCATCGGCCCGCCAGCGCTGCAAGGACACCTCTTCAACCTGCTGCTATGCATGACCTATGGCAGCCCCGGCTTCATCCAAGAGGGCGCGCTGGCGGTGTTGCGGCAGGAGGCCTTCGAGGTCGCGGCGCTGCACGAGGACTACCGGCGGCGGGCGGCGGCGATGAGCGCTCTCCTCGCCGAGGCGCCGAACTGCCGGGTCGTGCCGCCCGAGGGCGGCATGTTCGTGCTGCTCGACTGTCGCGGCACCGGGCTCGGCTCAGAGGAATTCGCGCTCGACCTGCTGGAGCGCGAGCTTGTCGCGGTGCTGCCCTGCGACGGGTTCGGCGCCAGCGCCGCCGGGCATCTACGCATCGCGCTCAGCGCACCGGACGAGCGCCTTGAAGAGGCCGGCCAGCGTATCGTCCGCTTCGCGCAGCGTCTGGCGCAGCGGCCCGAGCGAGTGCCCCCTGCTTAATGAGGCCCTTGCTCAGTCCGCAGCGGCCGCGATCTTGTCCGCCGTCTTCGTCTCGAAGTCGCTGGCGTCGTGGCGCTCGTGCAGCTGCTCCGACGGCTCGCCGGAGAGGCGGTTGACCATGCGCCCGCGCCGCACCGCCGGCCGCGCCAGCATCGCATCGCACCAGCGTTGCACGTTCTTGTATTCGTGCACCGACAGGAACTCTGCCCCGCCGTACTGGTTGAACCTCGCCAGCCCGCCATACCACGGGAAGCAGGCCATGTCGGCGATCGTGTAGTCGGGACCGGCTACCCACTTGCTTTCGCCGAGCCGGCGATCGAGCACATCGAGCAGCCGCTTGGTCTCCATCGTGAAGCGGTCGATCGCATATTCGATCTTGACCGGCGCATAGGCGTAGAAATGGCCGAAGCCGCCGCCGACATAGGGCGTGCTGCCCATCTGCCAGAACAGCCACGACAGGCATTCCGCGCGCGCCGCGGTCTCTGTCGGCAGGAATTCGCCGAATTTCTCGGCGAGGTGCATCAGGATCGCGGCGGTCTCGAAAACGCGGATCGGCTTCGGACCGCTGTGGTCGAGCAGCGCCGGGATCTTGGAGTTCGGGTTGAGCGCGACAAAGCCGCTGCCGAACTGGTCGCCCTCGCCGATCTTGATCAGCCAGGCATCGTACTCGGCGCCCTTGTGGCCTTTCGCCAGCAGCTCTTCGAACATGATCGTGACCTTGACCCCGTTCGGCGTGCCCAGCGAATAAAGCTGAAACGGATGCTTGCCGACCGGCAGCTCCCTCTCAAACTGCGCGCCGGCAGTCGGGCGGTTGATATTGGCGAACCGGCCGAGGGCCGGCTTGGCTATCCAGACCTTGGGCGGCGTGTATTCGGTGGTGTCGGTCATTCCTGAAACTCCGGGGGCTAGGGGCGCAATCGGCTTATCCTACACGATACGGGGGCGCCGGCATCAAGCCGCCAGCTTCTCCCGCATTCCTGCCTTGATCATCGCCGCGCCTTTCTCGGCGATCATGATCGTCGGCGCGTTGGTGTTGGTCGAGCTGACCGCCGGCATCACCGAGGCGTCGATCACCCTGAGCCCCTCCATCCCGTGCACGCGCAGCTGATCGTCGACGACGCAGATCGGGCTCTGGCCCATCATGCACGTACAGGTCGCGTGATAGACGGTGTTGCCGTATTGGCGCGCGTAATCGAGTATCTCCGCGTCGCTCTGCACCGTCTCCCCCGGCAGGCTTTCGATGCCGAGGAATTGCGCCAGCGCCGGCGCCTGGAACAGCTTGCGGATATAGCGGACCCCGCCGAGCACCGCGCGCCGGTCGGTCTCGTCCGAGAGGTAGCGCGGGTTGATCGCCGGCGCGTCACCGGGCTTGTTGGTCTTGGCCATCACATAGCCGCGCGATTGCGGCCGCATCTGCCACATCCCGGCGGTAAGCCCCGGCTCGCGCTCGAGCTGGCCGACCGTGCCGTTGACGAAGCTCCCCGGCGCGAACGAGCACTGGATGTCGGGGGTCGCCGATTCCTCCAGGACCTTGACCGACGCCGCCACCAGCGACGCGCTGTAGGTCAGCATGCCTTTGCCGGTGAAGAGATAGCGAAGCACCTCGCCGGCCAGCGGCAGGCCGCGCGACTTCTCGTTCGCGGTCCGGGCGCCGTGCACCCGGCGGGTGACGCGGACGACATAATGGTCCTGCATGTTCTTGCCGACGCCCATCAGCTCGTGCACGACCGGCACGCCGATCTTGCCGAGGTGCTCGGGATCGCCGACGCCGGAAAGCTGCAGCAGATGCGGCGAGCCGACCGCGCCGGCGGAGAGGATCACCTCGCGCCCGGCATCGGCGCGTTCAAGCCGGCCACCGCGCGAAAACTCGACCCCGACCGCGCGCTTGCCCTGAAAGACGATGCGGTGCACCAGCGCCTTGGTGACGAGCTGGAGGTTGCCGCGCTTCAGCGCCGGACGCAGGTAGGTGCGCGCGGTGCTAGCGCGAGTGCGGCCGCCGCGCGTCTGCTGGCACCAGCCGATGCAATCGTTGTGCAGCCGCGTCAGATCGTTGACGTCCTCGCGGTATTCGAGCCCGATCTGCTTGCCGGCCTCGATCGCCGCCTCGCAGATCGGCGGCCGGTCCATCTTCGAGGTAAAGAGCGGGCCGTCCTTGCCGCGCACCTCGCTGCCCTCGCCCTCCCAGCGCTCGGCCTTCTTGAAGTATGGCAGCACGTCGTCCCAGCCCCAGCCGCGATTGCCGAGCTGCTGCCAGTGGTCGTAGTCCTCAGGTTGGCCGCGGATATAGATGAGTCCGTTAATCGATGACGAGCCGCCGATGACGCGCCCGCGCGGGTAGAGGATCGCGCGTCCGTTGGTGCCGGGATCGGCTTCGGCGTGGAAGCCCCAGGTCAGGGTCTTGTGGTCGAGCATTTTCATGAACCCGGCCGGGATGTGAATGAGCGGGTTCCAGTCCTTGCCGCCCGCCTCGATCAGGATCACCCGGACGCTCCGGTCCTCGGTCAGCCGGTTGGCCAGGACGCATCCGGCCGAGCCGGCGCCGACAATCACGTAATCTGCTTGCATCGCGTTTCTCTCCCCGACCTCGCGGCCGTTACTCTAGCGCAGCGCGGCGGGATGAAAATCCGCTTCTTGCTCACTACCTTCATGCGATGCTGGGAGAGCAGGAAATGGCCGCCGCGATCACCGCGATCTACCGCTATCCAGTCAAAGGGCTTTCCGCCGAGCCGCTCTCGAGGATCCGCCTCGACATTGGGCAATGCCTGCCGCACGACCGCCGCTTCGCGATTGCGCTCGGTACCACCGAATTCGACCCGGCGCGGCCGCAATGGCTGTCGAAAAGTCACTTCATCATGCTGATGCGCGACGAGGCGTTGGCGCGGCTCAGCACTGGGTTCGATCCTACGACCGGAATGCTGTCGATCGCCCAAAACGGCCAGCCAATGCTGCAAGAATCGCTAAATGAGCCGGAAGGCTGCCGGCGCATCGCCCGATTCTTCGACGAGTTCATGGACGGCAAGGTGCCCGGCCCGCTGCGGGTCGTCGAGGCGGCGGATCATGCCTTCGCCGATGCGCGGTCCAAGCCCAACGCCTCGACCGACAAATACGTTTCGCTGATCAACCTCGCCAGCATCCGCGATTTCGAAACCAAGATCGGCGCGACGGTCGAACCAATCCGCTTCCGCGCCAATGTCTATTTCGACGGATTGCCGGCCTGGGACGAACAAACCTGGATGGAGCGCGAGATCACCGTGGGCAGCGCACGGCTCAGAGTTATTTCGCCAATCACTCGCTGCGCCGCGACCGAGGTCAACCCGCAGACCGCCGAGCGCGACATTTCGGTCGTCGCCGAACTGATGCGCCATTTCGGACACAACATCATGGGCATATATGCCGAGGTGATCGCGGCGGGGGAGATCGCCGTCGGCGACACAGTGAGCAATCCGCAATGACCGAAGAAGCCCAAGCCCTCTTTGCCACGCTGCGCCAGTCCGCCGATCCGGCGGTGGTGGCGGCGATCGAGACCCTGGTGCGCGACGCGCCCGACCGCGCGCTGTGCCGCATCAACGCCCTCAAATTCGCCGCCGAGCGCGAGCTCGACGAAGAAACCGTGATCGCCGCGTTCCTCCATGCCGGGCGGCTCGGCATTTTCGAATTATCGTGGAACGTGGTCTGCCCCGGCTGCGGCGGGGTGCTCGGCGAAGGCACATCGCTGACAACGGTCGGCCACGACGACTATGTCTGCGCGCTCTGCGCCCGCGGCTACGAGCCCTCGCTCGACCAGATGGTCGAGGTGACGTTCACCGTCAGCCGCCGCGTTCGCCGCATCGCCGCGCACAGCCCGGACGAGCTGCCCTTCACCGAATATTTCCGCCAGATTTTCTGGGCCTCGGCGATGGACCTGCCGGTTGAGCTCGACTCCATCGTCGAGAATATCACCCTCGACACGCTCGAACTGCCGGCCGGCGAGAAAGCGCAATTGTCGCTGCAGCTGCCGGCGCAATTCCTCATCGTGTTCGAACCGGTGACCCATGTCGCGCAGTTCATCGACGTGAAGGGCGAGCCGACCCGCGAGCGGCAGAACCTGTCGATTGTGTTCACCGGCATCAAGGCTCCGACCACCACGATCGAGCTGCGGCCCGGCCCGCTGCGCCTGACATTCGAGAACCGCACCGGCGAGCGGCTCCTGCCGGGCTTGTGGATCGCGGGCGACGAGCTGCATCACCTGCTCGACCTGCGCCACCCGTTTCTTTCCGCCAAGCGGATGCTGACCAACCAGACCTTCCGCGACCTTTACGGCACCGACACGCTCGACCCCGAGCAGCGCCTCAAGATCACCAGCCTCACCTTTCTCTTCACCGACCTCAAAGGTTCGACCGTGCTCTACGAGCGCGTCGGTGATCTTGCCGCGTTCGACCTAGTGCGCGCGCATTTCTCTGTGCTGCACGAGATCGTCGCCGCCGAGCACGGCGCTGTGGTCAAGACCATCGGCGACGCGGTGATGGCGACCTTCGACTCGCCCGAGCGTGCCGTCGCCGCCGCTCTCAAGATGCGCGAGGCGATGCAGAAGCTGAATTCCGAACGGGGCAGCGAAGATTTGTTGCTGAAAATCGGCATCCATGAAGGCCCCTGCCTCGCGGTCGTGCTCAACGACCGTCAGGATTTCTTCGGCTCGACGGTCAACATCGCCGCGCGGGTGCAGGGGCTGGCGACGTCGCGGGCGATCTGGGCAACCGGCCCGGTGGTCGAGAACGCGCAGACCAGTTCGCTGCTGGCGAAAGAGGGGCTGGCGCCGGTCGCGCAGCAGCGCTCGCTGCGCGGCATCGCCGACGACTACGCGGTCTACGAGATCCCGTGACCCGCGACGGCGGCGGTACTATCTTTGTGACAGGCAAGATTTCGCGAGGCTCCACCATGGCAGACAAGGAAATTGCGGCGCCCGATCGCGCGGTGACCCCGGTTGGGGTCAACCACCTCGTCCTCAATGTCCGCGACATCGAGGAATCGCACCGCTTCTGGACCGAGATCGTCGGGATGCAGGAAGTAGGCCGGCTGCAACCCGGCACCCCGGAGCGGCCGCGTCCGACGATGCGCTTCTACAGCGCCGACCATGATGGCAAATTGAACCACCACGACATCGCTTTGGTCGAGAACAAGGCGCTGCCGCCGCGGCCCAAGGACTGGGCGATGTTCGGCATGCCGGTCGCGGTCAACCACATCGCCATCACCCTGCCCGGCCGCGAGGCGTGGCTGAAGCAGCTCGCGTTCCTGCAAAAACGCGGGGTCAAGTTCGAGCGCCGGGTCAATCACGGCATGACCCGTAGCCTCTATATCAGCGACCCCAACGGCTACGGCGTCGAGCTCCTTTACGAGCTGCCGCGCGACATGTGGGAAGGCGATATCGACGCCGCGCTCAACTGGGCCGAGAACTTGCCGACCGAAGGCGAGGCCGCTCTCGTCGACGAGATCGACAAAGCGCCGACTTTCGGGAAAGCAGCGGAATAACGAAACAACGGGAGGCCACGATGGCAAACACACCGGTCGGCATCAATCACATCGTCCTCAATGTCCGCGACATCGAGGAGTCGCACAAATTCTGGACCGAGATCGTCGGTCTGAAGCAGGTCGGCGCGCTGCACCCCCGCGCCGAGATGGGCGCGACGCCGCGGATGCAGTTCTACAGCGGCGACCATGACGGCAAATTCACCCACCACGACGTGGCGCTGGTCGAGAACCCGAACCTGCCGCCGCCGGCGGAATGGGGCCTCTTCGACAAGCCGGTGGCGATCAACCACGTCGCAATCGCCATGCCGAGCCGCGAGGCGTTTGTCGAGAAGCTCGCCGAGCTTCAGGCAAAAGGGGTCAAGTTCAACATGCGGGTCAACCACGGCGTGACCCACAGCGTCTATATCAGCGACCCCAACGGCTACGGCGTCGAGCTGCTCTACGAGCTGCCGCGCGAGATGTGGGAAGGCGACATCGACGCGGGCATCAATTACTTCGAGCCGCTACCGACCGAGGGACCCGAAGCCCTGGCTGACGATCTCGGGAACGCCCCGAGCTTTGGCAAGGCCGCGGCGGAGTAGCCATCGCTCACTCGCCGAGCACAAATTCGGCCAATTCCGCGAGATCGCTCGTGTGGCGCAGCGGCTCAGGAGCCGCGGGCGGCCTCTCCATGCCGATTCGGTCGTGCCACCAGATGTCGAGGCCGACGCGCGACGCACCAATGAGATCGTAGGCCGAACCGGCGACGAACAGGCAGCGCTCCGGCACCACACAAAGCTCCGTTAGCGCCAGGCGATAGGGAGCGGGGTCCGGTTTATAGAACCCGGCGCGCTCGGCGGTGACCAGCACGTCGAACGC
>DATNJF010000072.1:0-6838 GCA_035604035.1 Allostellaceae bacterium
GGGCGATTGTTCGGCCAGCCGCAGCAGCGCGCACAGAATGATCTCCTTCGGTTGACGCCTGAAAACCTCGATCGTTGGCGCGCGCGAGATCTTGTTCTCGTCGAGAAGACGCTGAAACACCGGAGTTTCCAGGATGCCGAGCCGGATCCACAAGCCGACGGCGACCATCACGATGCTGAGCAGGAAGGGTATGCGCCAACCCCAGACGAGGAATTGATCGCCCGATATCCAGCTGAAGGCCAACACGGCGACATTCGCCAGGAACAGCCCCGCCGGCGCGCCGAATTGCGGCCAGGCGGCGATGAAGCCGCGGTTCTTGTTGGTGCGCGCCCATTCCATCGCCAGGAGAACCGAGCCGCCCCATTCGCCGCCAACCCCGATGCCTTGGATCAACCGCAGCAGCGTGAGGATAATGGCCCCCCAAATCCCGATCAAACCATAGCCCGGCACCAGGCCCACGGCGGCGGTAGCGATGCCGGTCATCAGGAGCGTGACAATCAGCGTCGCCTTGCGGCCGATGCGATCGCCCCAATGGCCAAAGATTGCCGCCCCGATCGGCCGCGCGACAAATCCGATAAAGAAGATGCCAAACGCTTGCAGCGAACCGATGAGCGGATCGGAACCGGAAAAGAACGCCTTCCCGAACACCAGCCCGGTCACGGAGCTGTACAGCAGGAAGTCGTACCATTCGATCGTCGTACCGACCGTGCTGGCGATCACGGCGCGGCGCAGATGCGCGCGATGCTGGGCTTCAGAGAGCGCGCCGGTCGCAATTGTGGCGTCGGTCATCGTGGCGTTCCCCCGATCATAGATTAAGATTTTTTGTCAATTGAGCGTAACAGACGACCAAGCGACAGGAAATAGGGTGCGCCGAGCTCTCCTGCTTATCGCCACGCGCCGGTTTTGGTTCCGGGTCCCTTGTTGATGGCCGCCGTGAGATCCATCGTTTGCGGGCAATTGCCGCAAGCCGCCTGGAGCACGGCAAGGCGTTCCTTGGCCTTGTCCATCTGGCCGAGCTCGACATAAAGCTCGCCCAGATATTCGTTGGCGCCGAGATGCTTCGGCATCAGCGCTAGCCCCTTGTTGTAGTACTGCAAGGCGAGATCGGTCTGCCCGGTCTTGCGCAGGCTGAAGCCCATCAGATTGAGCGCGTCGGCGTTGTTAGGGTCGGCCTTGATGATGTCGGTAAGGATCGGGATCGCGCCGCGATAGTCGCCCGCATCGATTTTTTGCTGCGCGGAGGCGAGCGTCACGCCGGTCACCGCTTGCTTGGGTGGCGGCGCCTCATGCGTGCTGTCGGCGTGCGCCATGCTTGCGGCGCCGAGCATTGCGGCGGCAATGATCGTGCTCGAGACAAGCTTCATGACAATCTCCCTGGAAAGCGGCTAGCACACCTATCTTGCCCCGAGATGCGCCGGAGGCGTGTCAATTTCCCGCGAGGGTCAGCGACCCTTGAGCTGCGGCTTGCGCCGCTCGCGCCAGGCCTGATGGCTTTCGGCCTTGTCTTCGGTCAGTTCGAGCGCCATGAAGCGGTAGAGATCGGCGTTCGCCGCCTCGCGCAGCGGCACGTCGAGCCCGAAATTAACCGCCTCCTTGGCGAGCCGCGTCGCCAAAGGGGGAAGCGCGGCGATGTGCTCGGCGACTTCCATCGCCTTCGCCATCAGCTCGCCATGCGGCACCAGCCATTGCGCGAGGCCGGCGCGGTAAGCCTCCTCGGCCTTCAACGGAAATCCCATCGCCACCCGCATGGCGATGCCGCGCCCGACCCAGCGCGCGAGGCGCACCGTGCCACCCTGCGCCGGCAATATGCCGAGGCCCACTTGCGGCAGCCGCCACTCCGCCTTTTCCGACGCGACGATCAGGTCGCAGCAATAGGTGACGATGCAGCCGATCCCGACTGCATAGCCGTTGACCGCGGCGACGAGCGGCTTCGAGAAATCGGTCAGCAGATTCAATGCGTGGTGGCGGCGCCGGCGCGGCAGATCCTCGATGAAATCGGCGATCGACGCGGTCGTATGGGTCTTTGGGTTCTTGATATTGGCGCCGGCGCTGAACGCGCCGCCGGCTTCGTCGCCGGTCAGGATCACGACACGGATTTCGCGGTCCTCCTCGAGCTGGGGCAGCAGCTCCTTGAGTCCCGAATTGTAATCGTCGCCCCAGGCGTTGCGCGCTTCGGGCCGCGACAGGGTGATGATCGCGATAGGACCGCGCTTTTCGTGGAGGAGGGGCATGGCTGGTCTCGCTTTAGTGGTTGATGACGGCGGGTAGCACGTTGCGGTTCAGTAACGAGATGCCGACGATCTCCTGTAGCGGCGAGGTGTCTTAGCGCCCGGCCGTGACAACCATCACGATATCCTCGCTTGGCACGATGAACAGGCGCTGCCCGCCGTAACCGCTGCCCTTGATCCAATCGACCTGACGGCCGTCGACGAGGGAGCGGCCAAGCCACCAAAAATAGCCATAGAAATACATCGAATAGGCATTGAGCCGTGGCGCTGTCGATTGGTCGATCCAGGCGGCGGAGACGATTTGCTGTCCCTGCCAAGTGCCGCGCGCCAGGACGAGCTGGCCGATCTTGGCGAGATCGCGCGGCCGCAACCGCAACCCGCCACCGGCCATCGTGTCGCCATTGTCGAACTTGATCCACGCCGCATCGGTGATGCCGAGCGGCGCGAAAAGAGCTTCCTTTTCCAGCTGGTCGATCTGCTTGCCGGTTGCCTTGTGCAGCACCGCGCCGATCACGGAGGGCGCGCCGGTGACATAGTTGAAGATTTTGCCGGGTGGATCGGCGACCGGCCTTTCCAGGACGTAACGGTATGGGTCGGCCGCCTCATAAAGCCGGATTTCGCTGTTGTCCGGGTTGGTGTAGGGGATGTTCTCGTCCCAGAGGAACCCGGTCGACATCATCAGCAGGTGACGTAGCGTGATCCGGTCCTTCTCGGGATTGCGCAGGTCGGCATATTCCGGAAAGAACGACAGAACCGGTGCATCGAGGTCCTTGATCCAGCCGCGGTCGAGCGCGATGCCGACGACCAGCGAGGTCACGCTTTTCGTAACCGAGCGCAGGTCATGGAGCATGTCGGCGTTGTAGACCACCCGGCCGAGCGGCTTGCCCCAGAGCTGATCCTCGCCAGCAAAATAGCGCTCGTAGACCAAAGCGCCATGGCGCACGACGACCACCGCATGGACGTTGGCGTCATTCCACGCGTCGAGACGGGACCCAATGGCACAGATCAGCGTCGGATCAAGACCTTGTTCTTCCGGCCGGGAGACCGACCATTCGTCATTGAGCTTGGCCGGGGCATCGCAATTTGGTCTCGTCTGAGCGAGCGCTTGGGCCGACCAAATCGCGACCGCGATCGCTATGAGCCGGGCGAGCAAAGGCATCGCTTAGATCACCCCCTCCGCCTTAAGTTCCGCGATCTTCGCCGCCGAAAGCCCAAGCCAGCCACCGTAAATTTCGTCGTTGTGCTGGCCGAGCTTGGGGCTCGGGGTCGTCTTGCGCCGGTCGGAGCCGTGGAAGCGCAGCGGCGAGGTCGGCACGGTCAGGGGGCCGATCTCGTCGTGCACGATGTCGTCGAGAAAGCCGCGCTCGTGCATGTGCCGGTCGTGCATGACCTCGTCGACCTCGCGCACCGGCGCTAGCGGAATGCGGCGCTGTTTGGCGATGGCGAAGATCTCCATCTTGCCCAGCGTTCGGGTCCAGCCCTCGATCAGCGCGTCGGTCTCCTCGCGATGCTTGAGCCGGGCATCGGGGCTTGAAAAGCGCGGATCGTCACGCAGATCCTCGCGGCCCATCGCCGCCAGCAAATTGTGCCAGTGCTCCTCGACCGCCAGGTTCATCGCGATATAGCCATCCTTGGCAGCGTAAACATTGATCGGCACGCGTCCGTGGCTGGCGTTGCCGGTGCGCGGCGGCACCTCGCCGGTGCGCCAATAAGCTTCGAGCTGCGAGGTCAGGGTCGAATACGCCGCCTCCTGCATCGCCACCTCGACAAGGCGGCCGATCCCCGTCACCGTGCGCTCGTAGAGCGCCGTCACCGTCGCCGCGTAGAGGTGGATGCCGGAGAGGAAATCGACCACCGCCGGCCCGGCCTTAAGCGGCGGCCGGTCGGGCTCGCCGGTGACGCTGATCAGCCCCGACACTGCCTGGATCGTCAAATCCATCGCCAGATTGTCGCGGTCGGGGCCGCTAAGCCCATAGCCGGTCCCGGAGGCGTAGACCAGGCGCGGATTGATCTCGTGCAGCACCTTGAAGCCGACACCGAGCCGGTCCATCACCCCCGGCGCGAAATTTTCCAACAGCACGTCGGCCTTCTCGGCCATGCGAAGCAACAGTTGCTTCCCGCGCTCGTCCTTCAAATTCAGGGCGATCGCGCGCTTGTTCGAGTTGAGCATTGCGATCGGAAAGGTCGTGCTCTTGCCCGGCGGCGCACGGCGGCGCAGCGGCTCGCCGTTGGGCGGCTCGATCTTGATGACGTCGGCGCCCGCCGCCGCCATCAGCAGGGTCGCGTACGGGCCCTGATAGACCTGGCCGAAATCGAGCACGGTGATGCCGGCCAAGGGCATATTGGCGCGGGTCACGACGATCTGCCTATCAGCGCCCCTTAAACCCGCGCGGCGGACGTTTCTCGGCGAAGGCGCGGGCCGCTTCCTGGAAGTCTTCGGTCAGATAGAGCCGGAACGGCTGGGCAATGAAATTCGCTTCCTTGACCAGCCGCTCCATGTACCAGCGCCGCGTCCGAACCGTGCTGCGCACGCTCAGCGGCGGGTTCTTCGCCACTTGCAGTGCCAGCTCGCGCGCCACTTCGAGATGCTGACCGGCGGGAGCGATGCGGTTGAAGATTCCGGCGGCAAGCCCTTCCTCGGCGGTGAAGAAACGCCCAGTCAGCGCGATCTCGTCGCCGAAAGCGGCGGCGTTGCGATAATGGAACAGCGCCCAGTAGCGCGAGGCGCCGAGCCCCCGCGAGGTCTCGGTCAGCTGAAACCGGGTCCCGGCTTCGGCGACGATCAGGTCGCATTCGAGGGTGAGCCCCAGCGCCAAGCCCAGCACATAGCCGTGCACCGCGGCGATCACCGGCTTCCAGTTGACCGCGCGGGTCAGGAGGTCGGCGGAATTGGTGCCCCAGCCCTGCGGCCCGCCGAGCTTTTCGAACTCGTCGCGGCTGCGCAGCTGGCGCTGATGCACGTCGGCGCCAGACGAGAAGGCGCGGCCCTTGCCGGTGAGGATCGCGACCTCGGCCTCCGGGTCGAGGTCGAAGCGGCGCAGCGCTTCAGCCAGCTGGGCGACGACCTCGTCGCTGACCGCGTTGAGCTTTTCCGGCCGGTTCAGCGAGATCGTCGCGACGCGGTCGGCGCATTCGTAGAGAACGAGATTGTCTGCTTCAGCCACCGCATCCTCCCGCACAGCCTGCGCATTCGCGCGAAAAGCTTGCGGGGGAAGGGCAGGGCTGTCAACGCCGGCCCGTTCCTCAGCTCATCGCTTCGGCGAGCCAGCGCTCGTCGCGTGCCGACGGACGGCGGGCGAGGCGTTCGTTGAGGCGCTCGGCGGCCATGGCGCGCTCGCCGGCGCGCAGGCAAGCGACGATATAGGTATCCTCGAATACCTCGCGCTGGGCATGGCTGCCGCCGATCCGCGGCAGGTTGGGAAGCGCACCGCCGAGCCGCTCGACCGCTTCGGCATAGTCGCCGCGGGCGAACGCCGCCGCGCCGGCGCAGAGTTCCGGCACGACCCGGCCCTGCGGCAGGCGCCCAGCCTCCAGCCGCGCGCGGCTTTGGCCAATGCGTTGCTCGGTCAGGTCCGACCCTTCGGCCAAAGCGGCGTGGATGTCGGCGAAATGGATGCCGGCTTGGGGGAAATGCTGGCGGGCATGCGCCGCAACCTCGTCCCAGCCCCCAAGATCGCGGCCCGCTTCATAAATCTGCCAGCGCCACAGGAACGACGCCGAGTCAGCCAGATTGAACAGCGGCGGAGCATGGGAGACGGCAGGCCGGATCGCGTCGGCGTAGAGCCTGCGAGCATGCTCGGGGTTGCCGCGCGCCAGCTCGAATAGCGCCAGATGCCAGGACAGGTGGCAGTGCAGCTGGCTTTCGCGGGAGTAGTCGGGCAGCCACGCCTCGACAAACGCCGCGCCGCCCTCCGGATCGCCGGCTTCGAAATAACCGTGGGCGCGGGCATGCGCGGCAAAGGCGTTGCGCGGGTTGCCCTCCAGCGCGCGCTCGACCTCGCTGGCGCCGCGCGCGATGTCGCCGAGCTCGATCCGCGCCCAGCCGAGATAGGTGAGGAACCACCAGTCCTCACCCCAGTGCGGCGCCAGCCGTTCGAGCAGGGCGAATTGCGCTTCGTGATGGTCGATGCGGCCGCTGAAACCGAGCAGCCCGAAGACGCCGAGCGCCAACGACAGGGCAAGACCGTCGCGCGGATAGTCGCCGACGTGTTCTTCGAGCAGGGCCATCGCCCCCGTCCCGTTGCCGTCGATGGCGAGCGCGATCGTCTCGATATGTCGAGCCTCGCGCGGCGTGACCCGGCCGGCGAGCGAGCGAGCCTCGGCTGCCGCCGCCTTCGCCTCGGGGATGCGCGCCTGGACCTGGCAGAACCGGGCCTTAGCGATATGCGCCAGCGCGAATTCCGGATCGGCGGCAAGCGCACGGTCGAGCAGCGCTTCGGCCCCGGCATTGGCCGACAGCATCAAATCGACCGCGGCGATGTAGTCCTCGACAGCCGACGCGGACTCGGCGGTCAACTCCAGGCCGAAGCGATCGGAATGACCCATAGCATTTCGCCTCATATGCGATATTTATTCCTCGAGCACGGACGTCAGTATATGCCGGAGGACGC